>JBBQXW010000448.1:0-4794 GCA_038209275.1 Chloroflexia bacterium
AAACTGAGTATAGCAGTAGGGGCGAATCGCATACGCCCTTCTCGACTGTGCCGGGTCAAAAGGGCGAATGCTATTCGCCCCTACCAGAACTATTGCCCATACCTAGATTCAATAGTTAAAGAGCATAATATCCGGGTTAAACATGTCCAACTCATTTATTTTTAGCCCGGACATTCATGTCCGGGTTTTGCTCAAGCTAATGGTCTATTCTCAGGTAACTTTTACCTGTACAAAGTTGAGGAATAGACAACTTAATATTAAAATTATATAATACTAACAGGTCACTGGGATTCCGCTTCTCGCCTGGTTCGGGTCTGGGTCTAATAAATATTTTCTATGGGACAAATCAACCAAAAAAGTTTTTAATAACTGGCACAACTTTTGCATTAAAGAAATGTACAAAGGACTTTATTAGACTTAGATTATTTTTACTTCGCCACAGCCTTTTGTAAACGTGAAAAGGCTGAAGTGATGATGGGAGCAGAGAAAACAAAAATGAAGGTTATGATAATTGATGACAACGAGCTTTATCTCAGAACACTCAAATTGCTTATGAGCAGAGCCGGGTACGAAGTAGTGACGGCTAATAGTGTTGATAGTGGTTTTGATACGACTTTGCGGGAACGGCCCGAACTGGTAATCTCCGACTACAACCTGGCTGATGGCACAGGGCTGGAACTGCTCGAAAAATTACGCCCTCTCCCTCATAGCCTCATCGAACAGCCCCACTACATTATAATGTCGGGCCGACCCGCGGAAGTATGGCAGCCTTTATGTCAAGAAAGCCCGGTTAATACTCAGGTTGTCGGTTTCTTGCAAAAGCCTTTTACTTTTGCTGAACTACAAAAATTACTCACTGGTCTGGCTCAGACTGCTGTCCCGGTAAGCTAGTTTAACTGTTACAAGCTCAAAAATACTCAAAGTAGGACATCGCTCAAAAAAGTGTCCTAGTTTTTCCAGCTTTATTTTGACCTCCAAACTATGGAAACCTCTAGGAATTAACCTCAAACAAATAGTTTTTAAATTCAAATAATATTTTCCTGCCTCCCCTATTGACAGCCATTTAAACCAGTGCTATACTTTTATTGATGAATGAATGTATATTCATTAGAAAAGAAGCGTATGCCGCGTACTGAAGAAGCCAATCAACAAATCCGGGATGAGCGTAAAGCGCAAATTCTGGAGGTTTCACTAAAGCTGTTTGCCCGCAAGGGGCTGACCGATACCCGAATTGCCGATATTGCCGCCGCCACTGGCATGAGCCAGGGCTTGATTTACCGCTACTTTGCCAGCAAAGAGGAAGTTTTTGCCGCGCTGGTCGAAGCCGTTTTTGCCATCACGCTTGAGCTTGTCCAACAGGCTCAACTGCAACCGGGTACAGCCCTGGACAAAATGGAATGGCTGACTTTGCAGTTGTTGCCCTACCAATATCAGCACCCTGAAGGCGTTCTGGTAGTTATACACGCTCTGGTTAATGAAAATGTACCTGCCGCTATCAGGGAAACGGCCCTCAGCAATTCTAACCGAGTGCAAGCACTGGTAGCACACATTATTTCCGACGGACAGGCAGCAGGTGAGATAAGTAACGGCAACCCTCAACAATTAACGATTTTGTATTTCTCGACCTTGCAAGGGCTGGCTTCTGTCGCCAGTTTTCTTGACAGCCCTATTAGTTGTTTTCCTGATGCTAATATGGTACTTCGATTTCTACGTCCCTAAATCTAACAACAAAGGAGATTTACTATGAGCCAGATTCACGTTGAAGTTTCAGATACTATAAATGCCCGACCCGAAGAAATTTACAATATTTTGGCAGATTATCGGGTAGGCCATCCGGCAATTGTACCAAAAGCCTATTTTGTCGAACTAATAGTTGAGCAGGGTGGCAAAGGCGCAGGTACGGTTGCGCGCGTGCGCATGAAAGTTGGTGGCAAAGAAATGAGTTACCACCTGATAGTAAGCGAACCCGAACCGGGCCGCGTACTGATGGAAACTGATATGGATACCGACCTGGTTACGACCTTTACGGTAGACCCGTTGAACAACGGTAGCGCCACTCGCCTGACTATCGTCACCGATTTTAGCGCCAACCCTGGTATCAAAGGCTTTTTCGAGAAATTGGCTACTCCGCCCGTTATGCGCAGCATTTATAAAAAAGAACTGCGCCAGATTGCCGATTATGTTGGTAGCAAAAATCTTTCGGTGAGTATGAACTGATTTACTGGGGAAACCCGAAATCCATTGGCGGAGCAATGTCCTACAAATAACCGAATTTGCCACCGCCTTGAGTCTAGCTCAGGACGCAGATTTTGTAGGACATTGCTCCGCCAATGGACTTTTGGTGTTTTGCCATTGTTTGCTGAGTTCTAAGGCTGTTGCAAAGTCAGGTTTTTTGATTGTAGTAGGAGAGAGCTCTGCTCTCGATAAAGCGTTTGCTCAGGCAGAATTTTCGAGAACACAGCTCTCCCACAGCCTCTTTTCGGATTTTGCAATAGACTTATGCTGAGTTCAGGGTGTAGCGCAGAAAAGTCGGTAGGAAATTGGTTAGGGGTTGGCTGAAGCACTATTCGGTTATATAATATAAGGGATAAAAGAGTATCAAAACAGTTCAAGGAGAAACAGCCCTGCCTGGTAATAAATCACGCGCTATTCGCCGCGAAGCTTTCCTAGCCAAAGCTGCTCGAATGTATGACCACTTAGAAGAGTGGTATGCCCAACACCCCCAAGCTACTTTTGGTGAAATTGAAGCCGAAGCATGCCTCCAACGTCGTGAGCTAATGGGTTTCACGCTGAGTGAGTTAGTCAATGGTGGCGATAATAGCTATCAACTCGAAGCGGTGGGGTGCCACTACTGTGGAAAGAGCCTGAAGTTTGAGGGCTACCGCACTAAAACGATTGTTGGCTTAGAGGGTGATAGCGCCATCGAACGAGCTTATTATCGCTGTGAGAGTTGTAGTAAATCAGGTCTTTTTCCCCCTGGATCAACTTTTGGGATTACGAAAAGATCAGTGGAGTGAAGGGGTGGCGGGTGTGGCGAACCGTTTAGGTTTACAAGCCGCCTCGTTTGATTTGGCTGCGGCAGCCTACAGTGCCGCCGTGGGCAGCCCGATCAGTGGCGATAGCGTGCGTCGGGTCTGCGCAAAATGGGGTGAGCAAGTGGATGCGGAACGGGGCGGTCGGGGTTGGAATCGTCAAAGCGGACAAGCGATGTTAGCCGGCTTGAGCGAGTTACACAGTGGACGCTTTGAGCGGACCTGGCAAGAATTAAGGCCAAAGGCCGCCTAAAAAAACTTACCGACTTTTCTACGCTACACCCGTGGCTCTGAAACCTTGTTTTGCAGATATACGTATTAGATAATGAAAGAAAATTAGAAAAATTAAAGTAGGAAAGGCCGAAATTCGGCCTCTAAAAAGCCGGAAAGGCAGTACCAAATATTATGGAAGAAAAAGCGATTGCTCTCAGGGTATTGATTGAAGTAGCGAAAAGCCAGCCAGATAAAGCTCCGGCGCTATGGCAGGCCGCCCGAATTTTGCTAAACGCGCCACTGGTTAGAAAACAATCCGATATAGCTAAAACTGAATCAAATAATCAGGAAAATAAACCCGAATTTTTACCGCTACGGGCCGAATTTGATTATGCCGACGAAAACGGACTGCACAGCCATCGCACCGTCTGGGTAATGAGTTTTACCGATGGTCGCGATATTAAACGCAATAAAGCCGTGCCGGTGGCTGACCGCTATGGTTATTTGCTGACGGGCTATTGTACTTTACGCCAGCAGATTCGTTCTTTCCGTTCCAGCCGTATCAGCAACTTCCGTACTTTCACCGAAGGTAGTTCGCTCGAACCCAATCGCCAGTGGCGGCCCAGAACAGAGCAAATGGCGGGCTAATTTAAAATTCACCAGAACACGGAGAAATTAGTAATGGATGATGAGTAAAAATCCATTGACGGAGCAATGTCCCACAGAATTAGGGATGATTTGTACGATGCTGCTCCGTCAGCTGATTGATTATTTCACTCATCACTCATTACTAATTTCTCCGTGTTCTTTTTTATCTCACAAAGCAAAAAGGGACGAGCCGATCTCGTCCCTTCCGCATTTCTAACTCAAAATTCAAAATTAACTAAAGGTTGCCGCGTAGTGCCTGGTCGCGCTCGATGGCTTCAAAGAGGGCTTTGAAATTGCCTTTGCCGAAACTGCGGGCGTGGCGGCGCTGGATAATTTCAAAGAAGAAGGTCGGGCGGTCTTGAATGGGCCGAGTGAAAATCTGAAGCAGATAGCCTTCGTCGTCACGGTCTACCAGCAAACCGAGCCGCCGGATTTCGTCAAGCGGCTCTTTGAGGTCGCCGACGCGAGTTTCCAGTTCGGCATAGTAGCTTTCTGGCACTTTGATAAAATCTACGCCACGCGCGCGAAGTTCCTCCACCGTCTTGAGAATGTTCCCGGTAGCCAGCGCGATGTGTTGGATGCCAGGGCCACCATAAAAATCCAGATATTCCTCAATCTGGCTCTTTTTGCGACCTTGCGCTGGTTCGTTAATCGGCAACTTGATTTTGCCGTTGCCGTTCTGCATTACTTTGCTCATGAGAGCGCTATATTCAGTCGAAATATCTTTGTCGTCGTAGTGAACTAGCTGACTAAAACCCATTACATCGTGATAAAACTGTGTCCATTTGTCCATTTCGCCCCAACCGACGTTAGCGACCAGGTGGTCAACCGCCGCCAACCCAAGTTCTTGTACCGGGCCGGGATTTTCAATAAGCTGGAAGCCCGGCAGGAAGCTACCGAC
>JBBQXW010000449.1:0-4786 GCA_038209275.1 Chloroflexia bacterium
ATTTACCAACGATACCGCTTATCAGGTTGGCACGAAGCTGGTAGAGGCAGCTAAACGCGAGGGAAAAGCGGTAACAATTGATATTTGCCGGAACGGGCAGCAGCTTTTTCATTGTGCCTTGCCGGGTACATCCAGCGACAACGATGAATGGATTAAACGCAAGAACCGGGTGGTAAACCGTTTTGGGCATAGTTCGTTCTACATGGGGATTTACTACAAAATCCGCAATACCACTATTCAGGAAAAATCGTTCCTAGACCCGGCGGAATACGCCGCGCACGGTGGTGCGTTTCCAATCATTATCAGAAACGTGGGCGTAGTCGGTACAATAACCGTTTCGGGCCTGCCCCAGGAAGAAGACCATCGGTTAGTAGTAGCAGTACTGAAGGAATTTTTGGACGTAGCATAAATTACCAGTTGGATTATTAGATTCGCCCAGCGTTTTTGCATAACTACGACCCTCAAAATTTGGTATCAAGGAATTAGGGAGGATTTAGCAATGTTAGCAGATTTAACCCTGAAAGAGTTTTTGGAGCAGCTAGGCTCGAATAGCCCTACACCCGGTGGCGGTGGGGCCGCCGCCTTGAGCGGGGCGCAGGCGGCGGGTTTGTTGACGATGGTAGCCCGATTGACCGCAGGACGCGAAGCATTTGCAGCAATCGAGCCAAAAGTTCAGGAAATTATTGTCGAAGGAGACCGACGGCGGCAGGAACTTTTAGAAGCGATTGACCGGGACGCGACCGCTTTTCAGGCAGTAATGGCAATTTATTCCATGCCGCGCAGTACTACCGAAGAAAAAGAGGCGCGAACCGCCGCCTTACAACCCGCTTTGAAGGGCGCGACTGAATCGCCTCTGGCAATCGCCCGTCACTGTGCCTCAATAGTCAGTCTGGCGGCGGACATGGCCGAGGCGGGCAATCCGCAAACAATTACCGATGCTGGAACGGCGGCGCTACTGGCAGAAGCGGCCCTGACGGGAGCAGTCCTGCAAGCCCGCATCAACCTGAAATCCATCAAAGAAATTGAGTACGTGAAGCGGGCCGAAGGTGAAATTGCTTTCTTGATGATGACGGCCCGCGAGGGTCGCGCCCGTGCTATGGCGGCAGTAGAGCAGAAGCTATGACCAACCCGAACGAGTTGAAGGAAGCTGAAATAAAAGTGCGCTGTCGCTGGGTCAACGACAATCCTCTGATGGTGGCCTATCACGATGAAGAATGGGGCGTGCCAGTACACGCTGACCGCACCCTGTTCGAGTTTTTAATTCTGGAAGGAGCGCAAGCCGGGTTAAGCTGGAACACGGTGCTGAACAAGCGGGCCAGTTATCGCCGCGCTTTCGCCGATTTTGACCCAATCGTAGTGGCCCAATACACCGAAGAAGACGTAGCGAGGCTATTAGCCGACCCCGGCATAATTCGCAACCGCTTGAAAGTGGCAGCCGCAATTACAAATGCCCAAAAATTTCTGGAAGTGCAGCAGGAGTTCGGCTCGTTCGACCGCTATATCTGGCAATTCGTGGACGGCGCACCACTCGTAAATCATTTCACCGCTCTATCGGAATTACCAACCCGCACGCCGCAATCGGACGCGATGAGCAAAGATTTACAAAAGCCCGGCTTCAAATTCGTCGGCTCAACTATTTGTTACGCTTTTATGCAAGGCGTGGGCATGGTCAACGACCATACCCTCGATTGCTTCCGGCGCAACCCTTGATCACAAATTCTAAACCGACTACTCAAACAAAGCCAAATTTTCTGTGGGAGCGAACTTCCGCTCGCGATTTTCCCTTCAACATCCGAAATCGCGAGCGGAAGCTCGCTCCCACAGTGGTTTGTAGTTTAATCTGGCAATTGTAATTCGAGTTACAGTAGCCGTCCCACTTCGCGTTTGCGGGCGATTTCTTCGGCGCTCAAGTCGGTATTGAAGCTATCCGAGCGGCGCATTAGTAGCGAAGGCAGGATAGCTACTGCCGCTATGACCGAAGCCGCCACAAATAGTTCGGTGACGACCTGAACGAGCGGGCCACGTATATCGCCGCCGCTTAGTTTGCTCAGGTCGGTTATGACTGGCTTCACTTCGTTGTAGCGGTTGAGCGCCCAGGTCGCCAAAATCGAAACGCCGACGGTCATACCGATTAGCCGCATAATCAGCACCAGCGCCGCCGCCACGCCAATATCCTCGCGCTCCGCCGAGTCTATTACGGCTGTACCAACCGGCGCAATAATCACCCCGAAGCCTAACCCGGTCACGGCTGCACCCAGAATGAGGTCTGGCAGTGCGTCGGGCGGACGAAATTCCGCCTTCCACTGAGCCATCAATAAAAATCCACCTGCAACCAATAGCAAGCCGCCGATTGTCACCCAGCGATAGCCCATGCGGTCGGTCAGCCACCCGCCCACTATTGCCCCGATTGCCATGCCAAAAGTGAGCGGGGCAAGGGCAAGCGCGCTATGAAAGGCGATTTCGATTATGTCTTCGCTTTTGTCGGTGGCATTGACAAAAAGAGCAATTCCAACCAGCGCCACGATTAACGCGCCACCAATCATAAAATTGACCACGTTTGCCGCCGCATAGGTCAAGCGCCGGAAAGTCCGCAAATTCAGCAAAGGATTAGTGACTTTTAGTTCCACGAAGATAAAAAGCAACAGCGCAACGGCTGAAGCAATGAGCAAGGGGATTTGATATTGCTTGAGCGGATTATTATCCAGCTCCGACAGGCTAGAGCCGCTCAGTGCGGTAGTTTCTTTGCCGCCGCCCAGCGCCAGATTAAGCCCGGTCAGGAACAGGGCCAGCAACAGCACGCCCAGCCAGTCTATCGTGCGGTGCTGGCGTACTTCGGGCTTGTTATTGGGTTTGGGACGTAAAGCAAAGAAAACCAGCACTGCCGCAATCAGGCCGAGCGGCACGTTAATCCAGAAAATCGAGCGCCAGCTAAGTGGCTGGTCGCCGAAAATCTTGACTCCCTGAAACCATTGCAGCATAAACGAACCGTAAAGTGGGCCAATAATCCAGCCTGCCGTATCCGCCGCCCCCAACAGACCGAGCGCCAGCCCGCGCCGCCGGGGAGGAAAAATATCGCCGACTACCGCCATCGAAACGGGAACCATTGCCCCGCCGCCCAGCGCCTGTGCTACCCGCGCCGCAATCATAAGCGGCAGTGTATTTGCCAGCGCTGCCCCAACCGACCCAAGAATAAAAAGCAGCAATGCGCCTAAAAAGACCGAGCGCCGCCCAAACACATCCGAAACCCGGCCCATAAAAGGCATTGTGATGGTGTAGGCCAGCAAATAAGCCGACACAATCCATGCCCCCAGGTCTATCTCGAACAGCGTCACGTTCAGGTCGTTCATCATGGTAGTCAGGATGGCGACCACTACCGTTAAATCGAGGGCAGCCAGAATAACCCCAACCGACAACATTCCCAGCACTATCCAGGCGCGCCGACCTTCAGCGCTAGACTCAACCGATTGCGGCGCGTCCTCTACCCATTCGGTAAAGGGCTTTATGCCCGCTCCACTATTGTCTCGCTCTCCCTGCATTTTCTTTCGCCCTATATAATTTACCACAGAGGCACAGAGACACGGAGAATTTTTAAATTTTAAAAATCTGTGTTTATCTGTGCTAATCCGTGTTCATCTCTGTTCATAAATTTTTTATACCGGCTTGTTAATCGTCACCGGGTCGTTAAATTTCGAGAAGGTAATTAGCCAGAACGAAGCGGTTTTAGGGTCAGCCGTGCCAGTTTCTTTGAAAGTAACCTGCCGTACTAGACCGTCGCTTTTGCCTACCCACATATCGAAAAGTACTGGGTTCTTGCCGAGTGTCCCTGCTGTCAGAGGAGCAATATCAGGGCCGGGAACAGTGCCAGTCAGATGCCAGCTTTCTACCCCATTAATTGCTTCCGAGCCAGCCAGTTTCAGGTCGCTTAACTTTTGGGCGGTTGCACCCAGCCCCTTGTCTTTGTCAAAAAGCACGTCGGGCTTGAAGCCAACGTCCGGCGGTAGTAGCAGCCATTGGGTGATAAGCGGCTTGGCAATCAGCCACTGCTGATTACCTACCCCAATCGTCTCAGCATCGGCCTGACCTGGGCCAATGCCAATCCGCAACTTGGCCTGGAATTTGTCGGGCCGCAGGAAATCACCATCAGCTTTCCGTAAAGTAATATTTTGGTAAAGGTCAACTTTGCCCTGCTGAATATCCACAATGAAATGCAGCGAATTGACGTTCAACAGCTTTTCGGCGCTAGTGGCGGCAATCGTCCTGGCATCCGGCAACGGCGTTGGCGTAGGTGGGGCGGGCGTAGCGGTGGGTGGGACGGGCGTGGCGGTGGGTGGGACGGGCGTAGCGGTAGCTGGGACAACTGTGGATGTAGCGGTAGCATTACCATCACAGGCTGCCAGAATTAACATTAATCCCAGCAAAGCCAGCAATAGCAAGCTGTAATAGGCTGGTTTCTTGCCCCAAACAATATTTTTTCTTAAAAACATAATAATCTCTCCTGCATCTCGTTGGTCTCCTTATTCTGCCTGCCATTATAGCACAGGTTAGTTTTGGTCTTGTACCTTGCGCCTTGCAACACATTCACACTACTTTTACGACTATACTCTAATACAGGCAAACAGCGTACCACAGTTTAGACGCACTGAACGTTCCAAATGTTTCAAGCAGAATAAATTTTTTTTGGGTGTAGAAAAAATCGGGGGTGCTGACCATGTGTACCAACTTAAGGTGCTAATTATGAAATTATTATTTTGGTGGGAGCCCCCCAGGTCCCACCAACCGGCTGTAT
>JBBQXW010000450.1:0-4784 GCA_038209275.1 Chloroflexia bacterium
GGAAGATTTGTTGGCGGAAATCTGGGGTGGTTTGCAGTATGGCGCATTGGAAGCGAAGGCGGCGTTTCATACGGCGGCGCTGGGGACGCTAAACGAACGGGGCGAGTGCAGCGTGCGGACGGTGGTGCTGCGGCGGGTCGAGCCAGAGGCGCGGCAGATTATTTGCCATACCGATATACGCTCGGAGAAGGTCGGCGAACTAGGCCGCAATCCGGCGGTAAGCTGGCTGTTCTATTCGCCGGGCCAGAAAATTCAGGTGCGAACCGAAGGCAAGGCAACGGTGCATCATCTGGACGCGATAGCGCAGGAAGCCTGGGAACACACGACGCTTTCGAGCCGCCGGGCTTATCTGGCATTATCAGCACCGGGAACGCAAACGGACGGGCCGGATTCGGGCTTGCCGGAAACGCTGGCAGAACGTTCGCCGCTACAGGAAGAAAGCGAGGCGGGCTGGCCCAACTTCGGCGTAATCGCGTGTACGATTGAGCGCCTCGATTGGCTCTACCTGGACGCAAAAGGCCACACTCGCGCCCAGTTCGAGTGGTCGGGAACGGGCTTTGTGGGGCGGTGGGTTATTCCGTAGGAAGATGTTTAACCACAGATGAACACTGATGAACACTGATATGAACGGATATTTTTGTATTTTTAGGATTAGGTATCGGCGTTCGTGTGAGTTATTATACAGCTTTTGGGCGAGAATGAAAATAGCGGGGGAAGGAATACAGATGAACACAGATTAACACCACCCTACGGGCGTGAACACAGATTTTTGGGATTAGTAATACAAGACGAATTCACCACGGAGGCACGGAGAAATTTTGAAATTTGGCCTTAACTCCGTGTTTCTCCGTGCCTCCGTGGTGAGTAATTACTTTTAATTTTCCTCTACGTCCACCGTATCGTCTCGATTTGAAACTTTATTACTCGTTCTGCCCCGGCAAAATCGCGGGTGTAGTCGCCATCCCATAATACCTGGGCTTTGCCACTAAGTTGTAAGGTGTTACCCTGCTCAAAATCCATAAAGAGTAGCCCCGCTGCCGGGTTTTCGGCCAGATTGCCGAGGGTCTGGAACATGCGATTGCCCGCATAATCGGGAAAGATTAGTTCTTTTTCATTTAGCACTCGCACAAAGCCGGGATTGCCGCCCCGGTGGGAAGCGTCAGCCCCGCCCTCCGGGTGGGCAGTGGCAATGAAAAAAGTGTCAGCCTGCTCAATCCATTGCTGTTGAGCTGCGGTTAGCTCTTCACCTTGCCGAATAGCGCCAGCCTCGCCGGATTTAATACCTTCGACGACTGATTCACGCGCCTGAATATATTTGGGACAGTTGCTATAAACCTGCTGGGTGTGCATATAGATTCGGTCTGCGTCACCTATTTCGGCTGTACCGTTCAGGCGCATTCGGCGGCGGGTCGCCAGGTCTATTACTATCAGGCCAAACGCCGGGTTTGTCCGCAAGTTTTCCAGCAACGGGTCGCCCACCGTTGGTTGCCTCTCAATCAAGACCGTCTGCGCGTCCACCGCTCGCATAAAGCCGGGCTTGCCACTCAGAAGCGAGGCCCAAACCTGTCCGTTCTCCGCCACCGTAGCCGCCACCGCCATTTGTTGCTGACGCAAAAAATCTTGGGCGATGGGTGGTATTTGCGGGTGTATTCCATTGCCGACCTTGCTCGCCATGTATTCTACCCCAACACGAGCCTGTACCGCCAGTTCTCCTGCATGAAATTTCGCGCTCATTTAATTTCCTTTCACCTACTGACCTGACCTTATCCAACCTGGGAAGTTTCCAAAACCACCAGGGTAAGGACGAAGCGCATACGCCCTCTGGCCTAGCGTCAGGCCAGAGGGCGTATGCGCTTCGTCCCTACGAAAATCACCCCTGCTTGAATCGGCACTTTCTCAACCTGAAACTTGAAACTTGAAACTTTCCTAGAAGAAGCCGCAGGAAGGCGCACCTGCTACCGGCGCAGTATGATTGCTCACCCCGGTTGGACTAAAGATTTCCAGCCGGATGCCGTCCGGGTCTTTGAAAAAGACCCCGCCCGAATTTGCGCCTTCGGCATGTGGCACAATTCCATCATAAAGGAAATCGCTTCCCAGTGTCCGCAAGATACGCTCGGCCTGCTCGACCTGTTCAACAGAAGGCACTTGAAAGGAAAGATGATGCAAACCCGGTCGCTGAGTCTCGAACTGGCCTGTGCTTTGCTGCCACAAGGTCAATACTAATTTTTGACCATCGCCCAAAAATACAAATTCGCGGCCCTGCTCCAACGACTCGCCGATTACCTGAAAGCCGAAAACCGCCTGGTAAAACTTCTTCGAGCGCTCTACATCACTTACGTTCAAACTAATGTGACCCGTCTGTAATACTGCGCTCAGTGTTTGCTCAATCGTCATTTTGAACCAACCCTTTCCTGGTTGTAGTGTTAAATAGTAACTACTCACCCCCGTTACGGGGTGTGAGGTACAAAGCATCTGCGGGTTGCCGAAATAGTTGCTTTGGGTAGCGCCGAGACCCTTCCTGCGTCAGGGTGACAGTAGCGACGGGCGACATAGTTACGTTAAGTAAGTAAAGGCTTTCTACACATTTAAAGGTTCTTAGATATGTATAAGGATAAGTGTAGCACGAAATATATATTTGTCAATAGGCAAATAGATATGTATATAAAATTGGGGAGGGTTAAAAGCAGTACCTGAACAAATCTACTTGTCTGCTTAATGTAAACCTGCCAAAACCGCAACTCTCTAGCCCCAAATAGCGTATAATAGATTAGCAACGGCTCTTTTTAAGACGCAAGGGGCGAGGCCGCTATGCTTGAACTATTGGCAATAATAATTATTATAGTTGGAATTCTGGTGATTGCACAGGTATTGCTGCCAACCTGGGCTAATCGCTTTCGTTGGGCTGCCCGCCGTTTGCCATTGCCGAACCCGGAAACCTTAAAGCTGCAAATTGAAATGGTAGGTCGCGAGGCGCTGGTAATAACGCCACTTGGTCAGGGCTACAAAGGCACGGTCAAAGTTGAGGGTGAATTATGGGCTGCTCGGTTGCTGGCCCGCGATGGCGCAGACTATCCTGCCGAACTTGAGGCGGGAGCGCGCGTTCGGATTGTCGAACAGCAGGATTTATTGTTGTTGGTCGAGCCTCTGTCCGATTTAAGGCCGCGGGGCTGGCAAACGCCGCCGACCCTGCCCCAAACCGACCAAACCGATCTGTCGGATTATAATAATTGGAAATTTAAACTTTGAAAGCCACTCGTAGGCTTGACCTATGGCTGAAACCGAATGGGAGTTTTTTATGGAAAACGTAACTCTGTTGTGGCTGGGAGTAGCGCTGGTAATCCTAATTTTTATCCTGGCAAACTCAATCAAAGTTGTGCAGGAATACGAACGCGGCGTGGTATTTCGGCTGGGCCGTTTAATCGGCGCGAAAGGGCCGGGCCTCTTCTTTATCATTCCTGTCCTTGACCGCATTATAAAAATTGACCTGCGCGTTGTCACCCTCGAAATCCCGACCCAGGAGGTAATTACCAAAGATAATGTGAGTGTTCGCGTCAATGCGGTACTTTATTTTCGAGTCTACGACCCGGCTAAAGCGGTGGTAAACGTCACCGATTTTATCCGCGCCACCCTCCAAATCGCCCAGACTACCTTACGCAGTGTGTTGGGCCAATCTGAATTGGATGAGTTGCTTTCACAGCGCGACAAAATTAACGAAACATTGCAACATATTATTGACGAGCAGACCGAACCCTGGGGCATCAAAGTCAGCACAGTGGAAGTTAAAGACGTAGAATTGCCCCACACTATGCAACGGGCGATGGCACGACAGGCCGAAGCCGAGCGCGAAAAGCGGGCCAAGATTATTCACGCTCAGGGCGAACTACAGGCCAGCGAATCTTTGGCCCAGGCCGCTCATATAATGGGTTCGGAAAGCCAGAGTATTCAACTCCGCTACCTCCAAACCCTGACCGAAATTGCCGCCGAGAAAAACTCGACCATCGTTTTCCCGATTCCGATTGACCTGATTAGCGCTTTTATACCCAACTTGGTCAAAAATATTCAGGCGGAGGCAGTGCAACAACAGAGCAAAAACGGTACGACTCACTCCAACGGGTTTGAAGCTGATTCAGCCCCGTTGGTCGCCAGTCGCGCTACCAAAATCAGCCTCCCCGAAAAACCTGCTCCCCTGGAGAAAACAACTATCCCCGCGCTTGAAGCCACCAGCGAAGCCGCTGTGGAAAGCCAGGCTATCGAGGATGTAATTAGTGGCAGTGAAAGTGAAAGTGAAAGTACTGAAGACAAAAGCCGCCCCGTCCCGGCCTGGCTGGGCATCAGCAGACCCGAAGGCGAGAACGAGGGTGAAACAGTAGCCGAAACTGAAGAAAAGCTGGAGAAGCCAGAGGCGGAAGGCGAATTAAAAGCTCAAGTACCCGGCCATGAATGACTGGGCTAAGAACTAAGTGAGCCTATTTTTAGCTCGGTCATTCATGGCCGAGTTCAGACTAAAGCTGGAAAGCGGCCTCGAAAGCATCACAGGTTTGGCCCACGCCATCTTCACGGGCAATCGAGGCGGCGATTTCTTTTAACTTCGGAGAATTTTTAGTGGCTATTAGGTCTTTGAGTAGTTTAGCGGCGCGTGAAGGGGTATAGGAACGGCGCAAAAGACCTGCACCCGCCCCGATGCGCTCAATTTGGGCCGCGTTATAAAATTGATCAGCGCCCCAGGGAACCACCAGCGCCGGAACTCCGGCCCTTAGTCCCTGCGCCAGCGTGCCGATGCCACC
>JBBQXW010000451.1:0-4762 GCA_038209275.1 Chloroflexia bacterium
GCATTTACCAGCCCCTTCAGTGGGCTTTGGCTACGTAGCTCGGCCTTAAGTGCCGAGCGCTCTTGCTCAAGCTACCAACTTCAATAGTAAATCCTTAATTTGATCTGTGTTCCTCTGTGGTTAATCTTCTCTAAACCCTCAGTGAATTACTCACATTGACCCGTGCCGCGCCGAGTGCCGGGCCGAGACTGGCGGCGGTGGTTAGCAGAATGGCGAACAGGAAGGTACTCAGTACCATTTGGGGCTGAAAGATTGAGTCTACCGGGAAGGCGGCCTGACTGATGAAGCCAATTAATAACTGCGCCAGTGGATAGCCCAGCGCGACCCCGGCGGCAAAGCCCATTACTCCCAAAAACAATCCCTCGGTCAGGAAAATTTGCACCAGACGCTGATTTGAGCCGCCGATGCTGCGTAGCACGCCGATTTCGCGCCGTCGTTCCAGTACATTCAGTGTAAGAGTATTAATTACCCCGATTGCCCCAATAATCGCGATAATCGCGGTCATGGCATAGAGCAAAAGCCGCAAAATATTGGTGATTTGCAGGGCGCTGGCCCGGTCACTATAGGCGGCGAGTGTGCCGGGGCTTAGTTCGCGGTAGCGTTTCTCAATCGTTGCCAGCGTATTCTCGACTGCTGCTGAGTCATGCTCGGTGGTTACTACCGCGAAGAAATCGGCAAAACCCTGCCGTTTCTTCAGGCGTTGCGCCACGTTCAAGGGCATAAAGATTTTGCCGACTGCGGTGCTACCGAAAAATTTGCTATTATCGTCCAGTATTCCGACTACCTGCAAAGTCTCGCGCTGACGATTTATCTCCACTTCCAGCGCATCGCCGACCCGAATATTGCGGCTGCGGGCCAGGTTTGCCGTTACTGCCACCGCATTATTCTCGCCGCCCACAAACCAGCGCCCTTCCACTATCTGTTTCTTGTAAATGGTTGTATCAGGAGGCACGCCGTATAAATCGGTTTTGGTGGCTTTCACGGTGGCCTGACCCCGCGCCCAGGCTTCGGCGTTTGCCACGCCTGGCACACTCCGCAAGCGCAAGGCGAAGTTCTCGTTAATCGTGGTGCTGAACTGTACCCAGCCGTCCGCCCCGTAAATATCGTAAAGGTGTTCAACTGTCCAGTCTACCGAAGTGCTGGTGGCCTGCGCTGCCAGAAAAGCGGCGCTGCTGAGGGCAATCACGCCGAAGGTTATCAAGTTGCGGGTTTTGCGCCGCGCCAGATTACGCAGCGATAACGCCACCAATGGCGGCAAGCGTTTTAGCCGCGCCAGCAAGCGGTCAATTCGGCCTTGCCCATAGGTCGAGCTAATGCCGTAACTATCCATCGCCTGCCGCACCGAAATAGCCGTGCCAGCCCAGGCCGGAATCAGCGCCGCCGCCAGCGTTACACCCAACCCGACCACTATTCCCAGTGCCAGTGCTTCGGTCCGGAACAAGAAGCGTTCTACATCGAAATTGAGCGCGCCGCCCAGAAAGCCAAGTAAAAACCGTCCGCCCACGAACCCGCCGATAATTCCCAGCACCGTACCAATTGCGCCATAAATCAGCGCCCCGAACAGATAAATTTGTAGCACTTGCCCACGACTGCTGCCCAGCGCCTTGAGTGCGCCAATCTCGCCGATTTGCTCCGCCACGATAGCCGAGAGGGTGTTGGCGACCAAAAACCCGCTAATCACCAGGCCCAGCGCCGAGAAGATGAGCAGCAAACGCACCAGTACATCAATTTCGTCCTTGCCCAGAAAATGTTCAGGGTCGCGGGCGGTGTAGCCACTAAATTGCAAATTGCGCTTGCGGAAAATATCTTCGACCTGTCGCTTTGTTTCGTCGCGCCGAGCTAGAGTGTCGAGTCGCAGCAAAATTTCGTTGTCGCCGGGAATGTTCAGCATCCGCCGCACATCCTGAGCAGTTGCGTAAGCGGTTGAATAGTTCAGGAGCGAGGCAGAAGGGTAAGCCGGACTTTTCACAAAGCCACTAATGGTAAATTTATATTCGTAGTTGTTGGGTGGCGCACGATACACCACCTGGTCGCCTACCTTCAAATCGGGCAAAAGCTGTTTGGTCGAAATCTCGAACGCTACTTCGCCGCTATTGGGTGGTCGCCCTTCTACAAAATCCATGCGGTCTACCGTCACCACACTATAATCCTCGAAGCCGTAGAAGGTCACGTCGTACCACTTTTCGGCCCAGCGAAACTTGGTCAGGTAATTCGAGCGTCGCTGTACCGCCGCAATATTGCTTAATTGCTCAATCGCGTACTCGGTGTTTGGCGCGTTGTTCCAGACCCACCAGCGCATATCGTCCTGGCTGCTGTTGTCGTAATTGTAACGTTGCGCTTGCTCCAGATTGCGTGCCGTCGCCACAATCGCCACAATTCCGGCCACGCCAATAAAAATGCCCAGCACTGTCAGTATCGAGCGTATCTTGCGCCGTCGTATATCGTTAAATGCTTTCCGCAAAGCCCACATTAAATTACCCTAGAAAATTCACCACGGAGACACGGAGATTCTATTTTGTTAACAACTTTTCATGGTTGGTGACGAGTCTCGGAAGCATATTTTTTGAGGGTGGCTGCCGAAAGCATTTTTTCGCGTCCAGCGTAGCGAATATCCAGGATTAAGATTACTTCGCCTGGTGCTTCAATGAAGTATACGAGATAAAAGTTTTCATTCATGTTCCAGCGCCGATAACGGTCATCCAGACCTTTGATTGGTTTGCCGGCCCGGTTGTTTTCTCGGAGAAATTCAATTTCCATCAAAATTTTCTCGATATAGCGTAGCGCCGCCTCTGCCGACCCAGTTAGCTCTTCCACCGCCCGTTGAATAGCTTCTAATTTGTTTATCATACTGGGTTGGTGAATTTTGGCAACGGCTATGCTTCGTAGTTTCTCGTCGTTCTGGTCGGGCATTACGCTAAGATACCTCTTCCTTTAGCACTTTCTGGTTGCGCGCCGGTGGTTTGAGGCCAAAGTGTTGCCATAAGTCGTCGCTAGTGCCAATTTCACCCCGACTTTCGGCTTGAGTAAATTCGCGGTGTAGTTGGCTAATTTCACGGGCTTCTGCTTCGACTAGCGTTTCTTTTAATTTCAAATAATCTTCCAAGTTAACAATAACGGCAGCAGGTTTACCACGTCTGGTAATTATTTTAGTAGCATGACGAACCTGTACATCATCTATGGCAGCATTTGGGTTATCTTTTAACTCGGAAAGTGTAATAAAATCTTGTAAAACATCTATTTCTAGGCTCATATTCACTCCTTCTGGCTAGGCAATTCCATCCTTAAATACTGCCGAACTAAGCAGGGTTATTTTAATCCCTATCTACAGCTCGATTATAGATACATTTTTCTACCAAGTCAATTACCTTTGTGTTTACAACGAGGCAATATCCAAACAATTCATTGGCGGAGCAATGTCCTACAAACTCCTAATTTTGTTATCGCTTTGCTATTCGCAAACCTAAATCATCTGTGTTCACGCCCGAAGGGTGGTGCTAATCCGTGTTCATCTGTGTTCCTTCCCGATTTACTTCTCGAAAATCGCGTTAGGGAGGAAGGCTGATACTACCCAGTTTGGAGCATTGACGACCTCGCTGATTTTTAGGTCTACCACCACACTGCACAGAATATACGCCTGTTCTCGTGAGAGGCCGCGTTCCTCTTCCAGATAATCCAGCATAAAGCGGACAGCGTCGCGGCTGGCTTCCAGCAAATCGTTGTTCTGGGCGGTGGTTATGAAGTAGCCGTTGCGTCCGGCGATGGGCGATGCGGGTTGGCTTGTGTACACACGCGGCGCTTTGAGCGATTTCCCCTTGATTAAATCGAAGCGAAAATGCGGCCTGCCGCTCGTCTCAATCGCGGTGATACAGACTTCGCCGTCGCCCTGCGCTCCATGACAATCGCCCGTCGAGAAGAGCGCGCCCTCGACTCCGACTGGCAACATTAAGCGCGCCCCTTTGCTCAATTGCTTCACATCCAGGTTGCCGCCGAAGCGCCGGGGCGGAATGGTCGAAAACTGGCCCGCTTCCGGCAATGCCACTCCCATAACCCCGCAAAACGGCTCAAGCGGTACTCGAATGCCCGACCCCGGCACAAATTCGGCCCACTCCCGCCCGTTGCTCAAATCCCAGGCGTTAAAGAACGGCTCGTCAAAATCGTTCGGCAACAGCCCACGTCCCGGCTCGAAGCGTGTCCAGCCCCAATCGCCCGTCCCAACTTCCAGCACGTCAACTATCAGCGTATCGCCCGGTTGCGCTCCCTTAATAAATACTGGCCCGGTCAGGGCGTGGCCCTGCATGGTTTTCTCAATCGATTTTGGCACTCGTGTCCCGTCGCGCTGTACCTCGTTATCACTGGCATCATTCGTCTCAAAAATTACGCTATCGCCCGGTTCAATCTCCAACCGGGGCGCAATCGCATTATCCCAGCAATAATGCCTTACCTCTGCTCCTAATTCGTGTGTCCGCGCCATTTATTTTCTCCGATTTACGATTTACGATTGACGCACCCAGAGGGTACCCGCGATTTACGATTTACGATTTATTTTTGCCCAATGGTAGTAGGAGCTAATTGCATTCGCCCTTTTGACCTGGCTCGGTATTCAAGGGCGAATGCAATTAGCTCCTATACGCATCAAGCTAAGAGTTTATTCTTGAAATTGGTACCCGATGAAAGCTCGCCCCGGAATTTATTCCAGGGCGAGCCAACACTAGCCACTAATTTCAGGCGTATTTCCTTAACTTGATGCGTATGGGGCGAATGC
>JBBQXW010000452.1:0-4703 GCA_038209275.1 Chloroflexia bacterium
CTGGCTTTGCTTGCGCCGACGTTCGCGTTCTACTGGCGAAATATCGGCCTTCATCATACCACCGCCACTGGTACGCTCTACCGGGTTCAAAATCTTGTTGACCCGCGTTCCTAGCGCCGCCAGACCCGCTGGTACAGCCACCCCGCCGCCTCGACCATTGCGCGGCTGGCGCGGCGCTTTGCTACGAGCCGGGCGACCACCACGACCCTGAATAACCGGGTCGTCTAAATCATCCCCACGTCGCGCCCCACCACCCCGAAATTTAGCGGCGGCATTGTCGGCACCAACTGGCGGAACTCCCATATCGTCGTCGTCGAAATTGGACATAGACATGGTAGGCTGCGGGTCGGCAGGAGTATCAAACTGGAAACCTTCCGAAAGATTGGTAGCCCCGCCACCAAAGAGACCAGTTTTCATGGCTTCTTCGTAGCTCATGGTGCGGCCACCTTCGGGGCTGCTACCGCCGCCAAAATCAAAGGCTGGTTCGGGCGTGCGCGGGGCGGGCGGCGGAGTCGCCGAGTTATCCATACCACCAAAGAAGTTGTCCACGTTGTTACGGGTCAACACCTGGTCATTGCCATTGCCAAAACCGTTGTCGTTGTGCATGGGCGGTGGCTGAATTGAAGGAATCGACATATCGGGAATTTCATTAAAGAAATCGTCGGGCGTGCGAGAAAGTGGCGGGGGCATCGGTTCGTTACGCCCTGAGCCGTTACGCGCTGGCGGCATTTCGGATGGCTGCACCATAAAACCAGTGGGCGGGCCATCAAAAGCGGTAGGCGGACGGGCCGACATCTGCGGCTGGGTTTGCGCGGGTGACATACTCATTTGCGAGGTAGTATTACCAGCAAAATCAGCAATGTCATCGTCGCCGCCGTCGCCTCCCCGAACCTGGAAGCCTAGCAGTTTCGCCAGTCCTTTCATAGTTTTGTTGCCACCATCAAAGGTCAAATTCATGCCTTCATCGCGGGCCGCCTTTCGCAAGGCATAAAAATTATCCAGCGTTTGCAAAGCGCGGGTCTTTTGCGGCATTACCAGCACCACGTCTTTAGAGCGGGACTGTTTGAGCCGCGCAATAAGTGTATCTAAATCTTCGTTCGGGTCAACTCGTACCGTCTCTTCGCCCATGGCTTGGAGTACCTCCTGCCTGTCTGGAGTCAATTACCTGTAATTTTGACTGTCTGTTTATTTTAATTCGGGTGTCCCAATTTTAGAAATACAGATAATATTGTTGGTTGGCAGAGTTTGATAAATCAAAATTCTGCCAGTTTTTAAGACATTATTCGCCCACTACCTGACGCACCAACCCCGGCGCAAGCGCCAGCGCTTCGTCCAGTTTAGCAGCATTAGTGCCGCCGCCCTGGGCCATATTGGGTCGCCCCCCGGCTCTGCCACCGACTGCTTCAGCGATAGGCTTAATCAAATCGCCCGCCTTTAGCCCCCGATCTACCAAATCCTGCGTCACCATCACAATTAGCTTCGGCTCGTCGTTGATGATTGCCCCTAGCGCCAACACGCCGCTCTTGAGGCCATCGCGCAAACGGTCTCCCACACTTCGCAGAATATCCACGTTTGCCGCGTTAATTTTGACCGACAGCACCTTAACGCCAGCCACATCTTGCGCCTGACCAAGTAAATCGGTGGATTCTTCCTGAGCTTTTTTCTGGCGCAAATTAATTACTTCGCGCTCAAGTTCGCGTACCCGGCGCTTTAGCTCGGCGGCTTCATCGGCCACCCCTTCGGGCCGCACCTGCAAGGCCGCCGAAGTACGCTCCAAAAGCCTTAGCCGCTCCTGCACCAGCTTTTCGGCGTAGCGCCCGGTGACTGCCTCAACCCGACGCAAACCACTGCCAACGCTGCCCTCGTTAGTAATCACTATCAGGCCGATTTGCCCACTTCGGCGCAAATGCGTCCCGCCGCAAAGCTCCCGCGAGTAATCGCCCACCGAAAGCACCCGCACCGGGTCGCCGTACTTCTCGCCAAACATCATTACCGCGCCGCTCTTGCGGGCTTCGGCGAGTGGCAGCACGTCCACCTTTACTTCCAGGTCAGCCCGCACCTTTTCGTTAACAATCCGCTCAATTTCGAGCAATTGCTCCGGCGTAGGCTGGTCGCCAAAAGTAAAGTCGAAGCGCAATCGTTCCGGCGCAACCAGCGAACCAGCCTGGCCCACGCTATTACCCAGCACATCTTTGAGCGCCTGATGCAAAATATGCGTGCCGGTATGGTTACGAGCGGTATCTAGTCGGCGGTCTTCTTCCACTACCGCTTCCGCCTCGTCGCCAATGGCAATATAGCCTTCCAGCAAACGACCCTGATGCACCACCACATCGCCAACTGGCTTGTAAACATTCTCGACCAGAAAACGGCCCGCTTCGGTCTGGATATAGCCGGAGTCGCTGACTTGTCCGCCGCTCTCGACATAGAAAGGCGTTTCCGCTAATACCAACTCGGCATCCTGTCCGGCTTCGGCTTGCTGCACCCGCTTGCCACCAACAAAGACCGCCACTACTGGTGCTTTGAAAGTCGTGCCTTCGTAGCCCCGGAACGGTGTCACCCGCAAATCGAGCGCCTTGTATTCTTCCATATCGGGGCGCTGGGTTTTGAAGCGCTCCAAACTGCGGCTGGCTTCGCGGTGCTGCCCTTCGGCCTGTTTAAAACCTTCCCAGTCAATTTTGAAGCCGCGTTCGCTTGCCAGTTCTGCCGTCAAATCGGGCGGAAAGCCGTGCGTACTGAAAAGCTCAAACACGTCAGAGCCACTGATAAGCAAGCCGCCTTCGTCCTCCGAACCAACCTCCGGCCCGGTATCCTGTACCTTCGGGTCGGTGGAAGCGGTGAGCGGGTTTGCGCCAACCAGAATATCGAAGCGGTTCAAGCCGCTTTGCAGCGTGCGCCCAAAACTTTCTTCTTCGCGCTCAATCACCCGGAAGATATGGTCGCGCCGCTCGGCGATTTCAGGATAAACCTCGCCCAGCATATCAATCACGACCTGCGAAGTGTGGCGCATAAACGGCTTTTCCATGCCGAGCAAACGTCCGTGCCGGATAGCCCGCCGCAAAATCCGCCGCAAAATATAGGAGCGGTCTTCGTTGCCCGGCAGCACACCGTCGGCAATCAGGAAGGTCGCGGCCCGGCTATGGTCGCCGATTACCCGCATCGAGAAATCCTGCTTTTCGTTTACGCCGTATTTCTTGTCGGTAATTTCAGCCGCTTTCAGAATTACGTTCATAAACAAATCGGTCTCGTGGATGGTTTTCTTGCCCTGCATTACCAGCGAAAGGCGCTCTAGCCCCATGCCAGTGTCAATATTCTTGCGCGGCAACGGAATATCCTGGCTCTCGGCGTTGCGGTTGAACTCCATAAAGACCAGATTCCAGATTTCCAGGTAGCGCGGCGAAATACCCACAACGGCGTTCGGATCGGGGTCAAACTCCGGCCCTAAATCATAGTAAATTTCGCTGTCAGGGCCACACGGCCCGGTTGCCCCGACTGGCCCCCACCAGTTATCCTCAATCGGCGTAATCCGGCTTTCGGGTAGGCCAATCTTTTTAGTCCACAGTTCCAGGGCTTCTTTATCGGTTGGGTAAATCGAAGGGAACAGGCGGCTTTCGGGTATTTTGTAGCGCTCAGTCAGCAGTTTCCAGGCGAAGGTAATCGCCCCTTCTTTAAAATAATCGCCCACCGAGAAATTACCCAGCATCTCAAAAAAGGTCAGGTGGCTGGCATCGCCTACTTCGTCAATGTCGCCCGTGCGGAAACATTTTTGAGCAGTCGTCAGGCGGCGTTGCGGGGCTGGCTGCAAACCCAAAAAGAACGGGGTCATCTGTTGCATACCGGCAGTCGTCAATAACACGGTTCTATCGCCTGCGGCTGGCACCAGCGAAGAGCTAGGCAACTGCAAATGTCCGTTTTCTATATAAAAATCCAGAAAGGTTTTTCTAACTTCGCGACTTAGCATAAAAAAGGTCTTATCTTTCCAATAAAAATACCATAACTACCCTTAAATTGTAATTTATGTCTACCTGATTTGTCAAGCCATTCGCCCAAAATAGCGCAAATTGGCTTGACAAATTTAACCATTTAGCCTTTTCTAACTAAATTTTCCCGGAGATACGGCTAAATTTTGGTATAATAATGATACAACAAATAGAAAGCTAATTCTACCCCCTTTATTTGTAAACGGGGTATAAGCTGTTAGTGAACTTAAGGAGTTTTTTATGACTGAATTTACCCGGCCCGGCGGAAGATTCCTGAGCCGTTTTGCCTTTCCCCTGGTCGTGCTTTTTATAATCGGCCTCGTGCTGGCGGCGTGCGGCGATACCAGTCCAACTACCGCGCCAAACACCACCGCCCCGGCTACAACTGCCGCCGCTTCCACTACTCAGGCCGCCAGCAGCACTACCGCTGTCGCTGGTGCCAGTACTGCCACCCCGGTAGCAATCGTCGGTAGCATCACGCCTAAACCAACCACAGCCGCCTCCGCACCAACCAACACGGCTGCCGTCGCTACCACTGCGGCTGGAACTACGCCGGGCGGTAACGCCAAACCAACCGCGACTATCCCCGTGCCAACCATCGCTTCTCCGCCCCAGGCCCAGCAGACGCTGGAAACGGTGGCGCAACAAGCCGCCAAAACCCGCAAACTCGATTTCAAAAACCCGGTTGAAAAGTTCTTTATGACCCGCGACGCGATGGGCAAATAT
>JBBQXW010000453.1:0-4693 GCA_038209275.1 Chloroflexia bacterium
ATGGCGAATTGGACTAAAGACCTATTTCCCTATAGACCTATTGTTGAATTCTGAACTAATCCTGTGGTAGCCCGGCCCTGTGTGTTTATACCTAGTACCTACGCAATCTGGCCTAGTTTAGTATTTTTGTGTTTTGAAAAGATATAAAGCTGATGGCATGGTAACGAAGAAAGTAGTCGAAAGATTCTAAATGAGTTATAATAACTTTTATATTATATTACCAATACAACAACTAAAGACCAAAGCCAATCTTATGAAAAGGAGTTTCGATGGTAGACCAAGGCGCTTCCGACATCAGTTCTTATACAACTGATAGAACATTGACAGCAGTTGAAGTTTTTTCTGGCCCTGGTGGTCTTGGACTTGGTCTTCATTCAGCAGGATTTAACGTATTAGCAGCTATTGAGAAGGTTGGTAGTTGCGTCCAGACCTACAAACGTAATCATCCCCATACAGCAGTTCTTCACAAAGATGCGCGCAATGTTACAAATGAGGAAATTCTTTCAATTATTAAGAGTTCAAGTAATTCAGAGAGCGTTACTTTAGTAGCTGGGGGGCCACCTTGTGAAACGTTTTCTACTGCCGGGCCTGGTATAAGGAACAAGCGTGATCATAGAGACCAGCTATTCAGAGAACTTATTAGAATAGCCGTAACATTAAAAGCTAAATATATTTTAATCGAAAATATACCAGGGTTAGCAACAAAAAAAGGACTGAAAGGACTGAAAGCTGAGGTTTTTAACGAAGTCCTGGATTGTCTAAGGGAAGCCAATTTTACTAGATTCAGATATGGAATTCTCAATGCTGTAGATTTTGGTGCACCTCAGAACCGCACACGTCTCTTCATTTTAGCGACCTCAGACCCTGATCTACCTTTACTTTTCCCAGCACCTACACATGGAGTTGGACGCGCCCATCCTATAAACACGGTTGAAAATGCTTTAGGAGATTTGCCGCCGCTTAAAAATAACGAAACCAGAGAAGATTACCTTAGTGAACCTCAGAATGAATACCAAACGATGATGAGGTCTACTGCCCTCAATTATGGAGAAGGCTTTGTAGCACATGATATTGAAGATTACCAACTTATTTCAGAAAAAATTACTCTACACAAGGCTCCAAACCATAGACCGCGTACAATAGAACGGTTCAAAATGATAAAGCAAGGCGAGGGCTTGCGCGATCTTATGGTTAATTTAGACGCATCATCTTTAAACCAGTTACAAAAAAAGGGAGTATTGCCTAAAAGTTGGTACATTCAACGTGATAGACGTTTAGTACCAGGGGAACCTTCTCCTACAGTAACTTCCCATTGCCTTGATGAACTACTGCACCCAATCCAAGACCGTCATATTACGCCTCGCGAAGCAGCCAGATTACAAACATTTCCAGATTGGTATTATTTTGAAGGCCCCTGGGTTATCCCTCATATGTATGAAGAACAAGACAAATATGAACAAATTGGTGATGCAGTGCCGCCAGTTCTTGCTTTAGCAATGGCTAAATCAATAATTAGAGGAATTAGATTGGGAAAAGATGATAGTTATGGAGAGCCAGAAGAAGTCAAGCAACTGGATTTTAGTACTCTCTGGGATTTTAGATAGATGAAATGAAAGCTGACAGTTTAATCTGAAAATTAACTTGGTCTCCAACCAGCTTTCATTTCACCGTTTATAACGGTAGTTACAACTTGTGGAAGATGGGTACCTAATTTACTAAAATCGAATACACCTTCGCTTTCCTCTACTACTGACGAAAGTTTATAGACACCGTGCCAAACATGACCTAATTCACCTAAACCATTAGCCAATTCTCGAAATTTTCGTTTACCTAGAAAATTGTCTGGGTCAATAGTTATGTGAGCAGACCATAATCCAGCTTCAACCATTTTTTGACTATGTGCGCTATCTTCTCTAATTCTCTCTCGAACACTCGTTTTAGCTTGAATTACTCCTATCAGGTAAGTTTCAGCTTCAGCCTCATAAAGAACAAATAAGTCATCATCTTCCGTGCGACCTATTTTTTCTGCATTTATTAAGTGGCGTTGCAATTTCAATAGCTTGAAGTCCTTTGGCTTTAGCACTTGGACACCTGGGAATAAATTAGCCATCCTTTGCACAATGAAGCGCTCGAAAGCAGTTCCTGATGTTTTGACCCAACTTTGACGAACTGAAGTTACTAAGTCTACAATTTTTGAAGGCAGGGCTACGCCTGCTACTAATTGGTAGTGAACTCTTTGAAGATTATCCCAAATAGTGCCTGGGTCTACATCAGGGTATTTTTCCAATAAGATCTGATAAGATTGAGCAAGTGCTTCGACCCGCAAAGGAGCAAGTTGGTCCTTAGTAGTATTACGATTACGGTCAAAGCGATTGATTGCATCCTGGTTACGTGTAACCTTTTTTACTATTGTAGTGCTAATCCCTCGGTTTTCAGCATTATTTTGCAGTTCAGCAAAATAAATTTTCTCCGTGTCTATAAGTAATTCTTGAGCAGAACTTCCACTCTTAGTTTCTTCGAGTGGTAAAAAGAGTTCATAAGGCTCAATATTAAAAACACCGCATAATTTCTCGATAGTACTAAATTCAGTGCCGAATTCACCTCGCTCAATACGACTAATAGTTTTTGGCTCTATGCCTAATTTTTCGGCAAGTTGCTCCTGTGTTAAATCTTGAGCTATTCTTTTTAATCTCAGATTAGTTCCAAAGATGTACCTTATATTGTTCATGAAAACAATATAAGACTAACGGCAATATAATAAAAGGACATTAAATGTCCAGTTTCGATATGAGTAAATTATTTTCTTTCAGTCCAAAATAATTTATAAAGCCAAATCAGCTCTAACAAAAGTTTGCTTTACCTGATATTAGAGAGTGAAAGTAACGGGTAGTTTTTTAACGCCATAAATCAGATTGCTGCCCAGGGCTTGAAGCGGAAATTCGCGTTGCCGTCGCAGATTGGGCAAGCGTTCCAGCAATATTGTCAGGGCGATGCGGCCTTCCAATCGGGCCAACGGTGCGCCCAGACAGAAGTGAATACCATGTCCAAAAGCCAGGTTGCGCTGGGTATCGCGGCGTATATCAAAAGTGTCCGGGTCGGTGAACTGGCTCTCGTCGCGGTTAGCCGAGCCAATCCAGGCAATTACTACCTGTCCGGCTTTAATATTCTGGTCGCCTAGCGTTACATCATTTATCGCCCGGCGATACATAAATTGGAGGGGCGAACGGTAGCGCAATACTTCTTCAATCGCCGCCGGAATTAGGGTTGGTTCAGCCCGCAATTGTGCCATCACTTCTGGCTGCTCGTCGAAGCAAAGCAGGGCGTTGCCAATCAGGTTGGTAGTGGTTTCGTTGCCCGCTACCAGTAGCAGCACGCAAAAGCCCAGCAATTCTACTTCGCTCAGGTGTTCCCCTTCGATTTGCACTGCCAGCAAATCGCTTATCAAATCATCTTTGGGTTCGCGGCGGCGTTGGCGGATAATCTCCTGAAAGTAACGGCTCATCGCCTCCTGCGGATTACCACCCATAAAGGTCGCTCCGACCAGCGCATCTGACCACAGTTTGAAGCGGGCGCGGTCTTCGGATGGGATTCCCAGCATTTCGGCAATTACCATCACGGGCAAAGGATAAGCCAAATCTTCGATTGCGTCCATTTTTCCAGCGGCAATTACTTTGTCCAAAAGCTCATTGACAAGGGTAGTAATGCGCTCGGACATGTGGGCAACCGTGCGTGGGGTAAATGCCTGCGTCACAAGGCTGCGTAACTGGCGGTGGCGGGGTGGGTCTATGCTAATCAGGCTTGCGCCCAGCGGATTTTGCTGAACCGAGGCATTGCCCGCTATTACACTCGACGAAAAATTGGCGTAATCGCTCAATACTTGCTGCACCTCGGCATAGCGGAAAACTTCCCAGGTGCGGTAATTGGCGTTGAAATTGACCGGCCTGGTCTTTCGCATATAGCGATAATACGGAAACGGGTTTAACGCCGACGGTTCGGCGGTTTCTACTGACACGGTTAGTTTCTCCCTCTAATTCCTGGTTTCATGGAATTTTGATTCAGCAAGCCGGGTGGAGCGCAATAGAGAGCGCCCCACCCAAAACTTGTGCTAAACTCCCTGAAATAGTTGGTTGAGCCTGAGTGCTTTTGCTTTATCACCCTCGATTTTCACCCAACCATCCCGAATCATCCAATCTAAATTCAGGCGACCCCAGGTTAGCCGCAAGAAGGCATCGCTTTCCAGCTTTACCGTCACATCGGGTTTGTCGGCATAATCCGAAAGCGTTTTAATTTTACCATGCTCTAGCGAAAGTGCTACCGGGCCTTTGACTGGCCCGTTAATCTCGAACTGGTAAGTAACACTGGAAAGCTCTTTGGCGGTAGCGCGGTGCGCCAGCGCGGGTAAAGCCGCTATCAGGCCAGGGAAAAGCAAGGGTAAGCTTTCTCGGCTAACTTTTGCGGTTAAATCGTCCACTACCCGCACGTCCCAGCTATGCAACGAAAGTTCGCTCAAGCGGAAACTGCCCAGGTTTGCCAGCACCAGTTCTCCAAAGGGACTTTGCACCTTGCGTTCAAGTTGCTCCGGGGTGGCCCGTTCGAGCAAATCGTAAAAGTCGTTCGTAACCTCGGTCAAGTGGTCGGCCAGTTCCACTCGGTTCAGGTCGCCCAGTGCCGCCTCATACTTCTGTATCGCTTC
>JBBQXW010000454.1:0-4681 GCA_038209275.1 Chloroflexia bacterium
TCACAGAGGTGGTAGCCCTCAATAGCCGGGAAAGTAAAAAGCAAGAGACTTACTCCCGCCGTCTGGCAATCTACCAGCAAGTAGTTGAGTTGCAACAGCGTGGGTTCAGCCAGACTGAAATCGCTCAGAAACTGGGAACCAGCCCCACCCAGGTTAGACGTTACCTTAAAGGGGCACCGGTTAAAGGAGGCGGAGTACAACGAAAGACCAAATTAGACCCTTACAAAGCCTATCTCAAACGCCGTTATTTTGAAGATCACTTCGATAACGTCACCGATTTATGGCGGGAAATCCAGTCGCAGGGTTATAGTGGTGGTTACAATGGTGTTAGCACTTACCTGATCCAGCTAAAATTCGAGCAGGGGGCAAAAGAACTAACTGGTAAGCCAGTGACGAAACGAGTTAAACCGCTAGAAGAAACCTTACCATCGATCCGGCGGTTAAGCTGGAGTATTTTTTTAGCACCCGACCAGTTAAAAGAGGGTGAGAGTGAGCAGCTAAATTTGATTTTACAAGCTGAGCCGAAAATAGCCAGTGGTTACACTTTGATCCAGCAATTTAGAAAGCTGATGGCGGAGCGGAGTGATGAAGGACTATCGCAATGGCTTGATGAGGTAGAAGCTAGGGAATTAGAAGGGTTAAAAAGTTTTGGGCGAGGGGTGCGGCGAGATGAAGCGGCGGTGAGAGCGGGCTTAAAATCGAGGTGGAGTCAGGGGCCAGTCGAAGGATTTGTGAATAAGTTAAAATTAATAAAGAGGAGCATGTTCGGCCGGGCTTCCTTTAACCTACTGCGAACAAGAGTATTGTTGGCTTGATTGGCTCAGCTAAATGAGGCACCACGCAAAGTTCGGGAGACCCAGCTAAGGATGAGCAAAATCTACTTCAATACGAATTTGATGAGCTTTCGACTTTGGTCGAACCGGGTAATCAGGATAAAGTAGTTCACCTTACGGTAACTATCCCCAAGCTTGAAGCAGTAGGCCGTCAGGTTGAATTCAGCTTGGTAGCTGAAGGAATTTATCAGCTAGTTGGGGGTACTACAGAAGAAGCACGACCTCGTACAGAGCGACTCATTTTTGTACAGCCTGAAATGGAGGTACAAGGCGATTACACAGTCGAGCCTATTCAAACCGAAATTACTGGGCTAGAAGAAGGAGTCTTTCAATTCAATTTACACAATCAAACCAGTTATCCTCTATCCCTGGAATTTTGTTTAAGCGGGGCGGCAGTGGTTAACCATATCTTAAAAGGAGATACCTACCCATATACCTTGCTTCTTCAACCCGGTGCGATCCAAACCCTTGACCGCCGAATACAGCCGCGAGTCACTGGAGCGCAAGGTGAGATTTTTGAGTTGAATTGGGAGATAATAGGAACATATTTATTAGAAGGCGGTGCTACCAGACCAGCTCAAAGAAGAAGCGGCTCTCTTCACTTTCATCAGGAAGCTTTGCATTATCACTTGGAAGCACTCCAAACAGAAGTAGAAGGATTGGAAAAAGCCAGCTTTCGGTTAAAAGTAGTTAATAAGAGCCATGCCCGACTAGAGTTGTATTCACATATCGCTACTCCAGACCCTACCATGCAATATCAGTTTAACCCGGAAAAGCTGGAATTACATGCAGGCCAGGCTGGTTTTATTACTTTAATGGCTACCCCTGTCCACCGAGCGGCTACTGGGCGTAAGGTAAAGTTTAGTGTTAAAGTTGAGGGTCATTTTATTTTAACTTCGGGCCTTCGACCACTGGCTCCCTCTAGCAGGCTTGAATTTACTTATCTCCAACCAGTACCGCCTCAACTTGAATTAAATGCCGAGTCAGAAATGCAGCAAATTTCGGCCGTAGAGCCGGTGCGCTACGCTTTAAAACTAAGAAATCCTGGTACATATCCTGTGCAGGTGGCATTAAAAGCTGAGGCTCTTGTTAGCCCTGCTCGCATGACTGTAACGCTAATTCCGGTAGGACTGTCCCTTGAAGGTAATGAAGAGCGCAAAGTATTGATGGAAATAAAACCTCACATCTCCCCTTACCCAGATAATCAGTGGCTCAATCAGGTAGAAGTAACCGCCGAGCCAAAAAATAATTTGTACCGACCTGCCCAGGTTACTGTCAGGTTGGTACAATTTCAGCCTCGCCTTGTACTGCCTGAACCTTCACCCCCATCCGGTAGAAACTTTAACTGGTGGCTTCTCACGGGCGGGCTTAGTCTGATTATATCGAGTTTATGGTTTTTAGCTACACCGGGGCTGGCATTGGGATTGGTTGGTGGCGGCCTGCTCCTGATTTTGCTGGCCTGGCTAGGGTCGGATGACTGGCGTAGAGGAAGCCCGATTCAGGTCACTTTTGTCTACCGACCTATAGCTGTGCCAGGTCGGGAACAGCTTATTTTGACACTGATGGGGAAAAATATGGAGAAGCCTTTGATATATGAATTCAGCACGGCGGATACCTCTGCTTACAAAGCTGTAATCAAGTTGCCCCGCTCAGGACGCTATCAATTTATGGCTAAAGCTCAAACTATTGGCCCAAATGAAATACGTTGGAAAGAGGGCAATGGGCAGGGTGTATTGAAAATGAAGACTAATTTGTCTTATCAGGTTAGAGTGGAACATGGTCCTAATACTCAATTTAACCCGATAGTGCTACAAAAATTGAATTAATCATAAGGTTTAGCGACAGGAGAGACAAGGTGTTAAGGCTGGAAGCTAAGTTTTCTCAAAATAGTGTGTTATGTGGAGAGCCGGGAAATCGAATACAACTGCTAATTCGGCTGACTCCGCAGGCTAATACTGGCCTGACCAGTCGCCACCGCGCTAATCTGGCTCTGCTAATTGATAACAGCAGTTCCATGCGTGGCGCAGACCGACGGATTGAACTGGCAATTGCTGCCGCTAAAAATGTGGTTAATTTGTTGGATACCGATGACATTTTAACCGTAATAGCTTTCTGGCGAGAAGCTAAAGTAGTGTTACCCGCTACGCGGGTAGACAACCCGGCCCGATTGAATAAGGCGATTGAAAGCATTATTGAGTTGGATGGCTATGGCACTGACATTGCGGCGGGGATGGAAACGGCCCTGATAGAACTACGCCGCCATTTTACGCCGCATGGCCTTAATCGCGCTCTGCTTTTGACCGATGGCAATACGGTTAATGCACACCGCTGCGAACAGATTGCCGCTCATGAAGCTCGGAACGGATTGGCTTTCAGCACTTTTGGGCTAGGCTACGACTGGAACACCCGGTTGCTACGCTCAATTGCCGACCAAGGCGGCGGACGCTGGCATTATTTGTCCGGACCTTATGAAATTGAACCAGCCTTCAAAGAGGAGCTAGGTATGCTGCTATCAGCAATTTATAGTAACGTTCGCTTGAAGCTTCAATTTTTTCAGCCAGATACCATCCGGCAAGTCCGATTAGTTTCGCCGGAAATCAAAGATTTGACTCCTCAATCAGATAGTGACGATAAGAATGACTGGGAGATTTTTATTGGCTCAATGCCGAAAAAGGAACAATATAATTTACTTCTTGAGTTGCAATTGACTCCACGAAAGCCGGGATGCTATAACCTGATGTCTCAAATCTCCCTTTCTTATGACCTGCCGAACCAGCCGAACCAGGATTCGGTAGGCCAAGTACCTATGCTAGATTTTGTAACAGATGCTGGACAGATAAAGCGTAATACTGATGTATCGCGCTGGCTCAATCAAATTGAGATTGATAATTTAGTGCGGCAGGCTACCAATATCGAGCCGGATACTAATAACAGCGAGGCGCGTCGTCTTTTGGAAGAAGCGCTAGAGCGTAGCCGCCAGCAAACCGATGGGCAGAAAAGCCAGATATTAGAAAACGCCTTGGAGGAATTAAACCGGGGTGGTATTTCACGCAAGACTCAATTAGAAGCTCTCGATCAGGCCCGCAAAACCAAACACATGCCGGACTAAAATTAGCATCAGAATTGGAAGAAATAAGATGGTCAAGCAATGTCCACAATGTAAAACGATAAATCCAAATGCAAATATGTTTTGTGTCGGGTGTGGTACAAGTTTAGCTGAGCTTGTTACTTCTACCCCAGTTCAAGCTACAACCATACAATCACCCCAACGAGTTGTACGTCCTCGGCGCAAGCTATTTTTTGGTTTGGCGGGCGGACTGGTTTTACTGATAGCTGGTGCAGCAATAGCTTACGTTTACCTTTTTCCCTCGACTGCTATTAACGGTACGCGGCCTGCAACAGTCACTGTTAAAGAATTAACTGCTCTTAGTGGACATTCAAAATCGGTCAATACACTATCCTGGTCTAACGATGGTAAAATTTTGGCATCTGGCGCAAAAGATGGAACTATTAGACTATGGAATGCAACTGGACAACTGATTAGTACATTCACTACGGGTTATGACGATGTTATCAAGCTAAAGTGGTCGCCTGATAGTAATGTGCTTGTTTCCATCTCTATTGCCGCTAAGGTCGCTAACTGTGATGGTTATCCTTGCCCATCACCCTCTACCATTGCTAAAGCATCATGTGGCGATATCCGTAATCTATAATGGAGCCAGGAATTTGGACAATCAGATAGCCAATTTTTAAGTGAGAAAAGTAAGCCAATGGAGAAAAATCGTCAGACCTTTAGCCCTAAATTTAAGGCTGAGACTACCCTCGAAGTCTTACGCGAACAAAAATCG
>JBBQXW010000455.1:0-4680 GCA_038209275.1 Chloroflexia bacterium
GTTTGCTGGTGGTAGTATTGGCCCAGTTAGGTTGCTAAGTCCTGCCGAAGCTGCCGACCAACCGACCCAGTTCCGCTATTTTGAGCAGACCGGGCATAGTATAAATGCTGGCCTGCTCCGTTTTTACAATCGCACCGGGGCCGAAGAACGGCACGGTCTGCCTCTGAGCGAACTGATTTCGGTTAAGGGTAAATATCAGCAGTTTTTTGAGCGCAGTATTTTAGAATTTAACCCAACCTATATCGGCACTGAAGCTGAAGTCAAGCAGTTGTCGCTCGGTACGCTGGAAACCGCCGCCACCAGTTTTCCGCCGGTAACGCCTTTCCCCAATAACCCCAATCAGTGGTATTTCCCGGAAACGGGGCATAGCCTTAGCTTTGGCTTTTTGGAATACTGGCGTAATCACGGTGAGCGCGCTTCGCTTGGTTTACCACTCAGTGAAGAAATGGGCGAAGAAGCGAACGGACAAAAAATGACGGTGCAATATTTTGAATATGTCCGACTTGAATTTCACCCCGAAGCCGCCGGAACCGACTATGCTATCCAGCTTAGCTTGCTTGGTCGCAGCCAGGCTCAAAAGCAGTTAAGCGCTGCCGAACTTGCCCCGGTGCCACTCGCTAAACTAAGCCAGCCGCGTGTCGTGCGCGTGCCGTCGCTGATGCTCCACTATGTGCGACTGGTAGATGCCCGCAAAGACCCGCTTGGTTTTGATTTGTCGGTGACACCAGACAATTTTGTAAAATTTGCCGATTGGATTCAGCAGAATGGCTACACTACCGTTACGGTGGCCCAGATAAACGATTACTTGCGCTATGGGATTCCTTTGCCCGATAAGCCAGTCAATTTGCGCTTTGACGATGGTCACGCCGACCAGTGGTTTGCCTATCAGGAACTCAAGAAGCGCAACATGACGGCAACTTTCTTTATTGTTACGCAGCGCCTGGAACTAAATCCGGCCCAATGGCAGCAGGTGGACGCGGACGGCTTTGAAGTAGCCGCCCACACGCGCACCCATCCCGATTTGCGTGGCGTGCGCGATTTGGAAGGCGAAATTACTGGCAGCAAGACCGACCTGGAAGCAATTTTGGGCCACCCCGTGCGGAGTTTTGCCTATCCTTACGGCAAATATGGCCCAACCATTCTGAAAGTAGTGCGTGATAGCGGTTTTGAAATCGCCGTCAGTACCAACGGTGGCTATGCCTGGAGTCCCGATAACTATTTTACCGAACCCACCATAAGTGTTGTCGGTAATGATACAGTGACCTCGTTTGCCGCTAAAATAAAAGGGGCGACCTACGCTCCCTTCACCAACAGCACGCCCGCTTCGGACGCTTCCGCCACCAAAGCTCCGGCTAAGGTAAACAATACTGCCACCCCTAAAACTGCCGTCCCTACTACCAAAGCACCTACCCCTAAAAAATAAATGTAACTTTCTGCTAATGTGTGGAAATTTTTCAGCGAAAAATTTCCACACATTAGCGAAATGTTAGAAAAACAACTACCTTAGTACTGGTTGACATAAGCGCACTGTTGGCTTATATTTGAGAAGCAGTGCGGAATGATGGTGAAGGCGTAGTCAGGGTCATAAGCTTGCTAACGGTAAGACCTCCAAAACAGCCAAAATATAGAGTGAGGAAAGGGCTGGCTATATCGCTGGTGACAGCGACGGGCCATCCCGTAATTGATTTGCGGTTGCCGCGTGTGCTGGCGGCTTTTTTGATGTTGCTGGGATTATTGGTACTTGGTATGGCTGGGCTGGCGATTTACCGCATGGTAGACCCGCCCGATAGCAGTCCGCGCAGTGGCGACAGGCTGGCTTTTATCACCAGCAGCCAGACCCGCGAACAGGAGTTGCAGCGCCTGATAGACCGCGATAATTTGCGGGTGCGCGACCTTCAGAAAGAAAATCAGGAACGCGAGACCGAGGTTGCTAAACTGGAAGTCCGCCTGATGGATCTGGGCAACAGCATCAGTGGTCTGAAGACTACGGTAGCTCAAATTCCGGCGGTAAAGCCGCCCACTACCGTTGCTGCTGGCGGCGGGGCTGTTCGGGTTACGCCGGGAGCGGCTATAACTACCGCTATCGCCGCCGCAAATTCAAATAGCGTTGTTTCCAATTACTATGCCGAGTTGCAAAAACTGGAAAGTCAACTCAACGGCATTAATCAGGCGGTGGCCGAGAAAAAAGCCAGCCTCGATTCGTTGCAACAATCCTTCAACGATTACAATGCCGAACTGGTACGCTTGACCGGGAAAGAGCCACCCTTGCCTGGCCCGATTACCAACCTAAACGATGCCAGAGCGCTAAATCCACCCGATATTCTGCCCGGCGATGGTTTGTTGACCAGTCCATTTGGTTGGCGCGATAGTCCGTTCCACCAGGGGCTACGCGGCTGGCACGACGGGGTTGATATTGCCTGCAACGTTGGGCAGCCAGTACGCGCCACCAAAGCTGGCATAGTAACCTTTGCCACCATGGATCGCAACGGCTACGGCTTGCGGGTGGACATCGGTCACGATAGCGGCTGGCTAACCTTTTATGGTCATAACTCCCAAATTTTGGTGCGCGTCGGGCAATATGTTAACAAAGGCGATACTATTTCGCTATGCGGCAATACTGGTGCATCTACTGGCCCGCACATCCACTACGGTCTGCATTTTCACGGCGCAATGACCGACCCGCTCCGCTACATTACTACCCCGGTGAAGTGGCAGTAATTTATATAATTTTCTTATTTTGAGAAATTTTTTGCAAAAAATTTCTCAAAATAAGAAAATTATTGAAAAGGTTTGGTGGCGCGTTCCAAAAAGGTGAGGTGGGCTAATGCTTCCTGGCTCGAAGTGCCGCACATTTCTTCGGAAGGGCGCAAGCTATTGCAGACTGCCGGACGTTCCGGCAGACCAAACAATTTGCAGCGATTATCGGCACTCAGATTAATGCAGCGCACTCCCGCCGGTTTCCCTCCCGGCATACCGGGCATCGCTGACGAAATTGAGGGCGCAATACAGCATGCCCCACACCCAACCCGACATTCCATAACAACCCCCAAGAGAAGGAACGAGGAACGAGGATTGAGGATTGAGGATTGAGGATTGAGGAAAGTCCATTTTTCTCCTCGTTCCTCGTTCCTCGTTCCTTCTCCTTCTACAGGCTTTGTCCACCGTCTACGACCAGCGTTTGCCCGGTCATGTATTGAGAAGCGGGGGAGGCCAGGAAAAGGGCGACACCTTTGAGTTCTTCCAAATCGCCGACCCGCCCTAGCGGAATACCAGCCTCAAAGCGGGCTTTGTTGGCATTGATAAGACCAGAAGCCATGCGGGTAGGAAACCAACCGGGGGCGATTGCATTAACCAGAATACCGCGCCCGCCCCACTCTTTTGCCAACGTGCGGGTGAAGGCAATAACTCCGGCTTTGCTGGTGTTGTAGGCGATGGTTTTCATCGTTTCGGGGTCGCCCGCGCTGATTCCAGCGACTGACGCAACATTGATAATTCGCCCGCCCTGACCGCGTTCCAGCATATGCCGCCCGACCAGTTGCGACATGGTAAAGATGCCAGTCATATTTACGTCCAGAATTTGCTGCCATTTCGCCAGAGGCATTTCTTCGGTTGGCTGTCCCCAGGTCTGTCCGGCGTTATTGACCAAAATATCAATCTGCCCGAATTTGTCCAGGGCCGCTTTTACGGCGCGTTCGCTATCTTCCGGCTTTGTGACATCGGCAACTACCGAGATACAATCGAAGCCTTTGCTCTTGAACTCCTCGATAGTCGGGTCGAGCCATTCGGCCCGCCGACCAGTGATAACGATTTTAGCGCCAGACTCGGCGTAAGCCTCGGCAATTGCTTTGCCAATGCCCCGGCCTCCGCCCGTCACCAGGGCGACTTTGCCCTTAACTCCAAACACTTCTTCAAAATTCATGACTTTTTCCATCCCCTACGATTTCAAAAGATTTTGGGACAAGGAACACAGATTAACACTGAGAACCACAGATTAACACAGATGCTTAAAAATCGGTTGGTTAATCAGGTTTAAAAATCAAATCGGTTGCTGTAGGAGGGGGCTGCGCCCTCGATAATTTTTGCCACAGGTCAAAAATCGAGGGCGCAGCCCCCTCCTACAGCCGTACCCCGATATTTTGCTGCCGTCGCGAGTCGGTTTCAATGTAACTCACGCTTCGTAATTTGCCCGATTTTGATTTGGGCTACTGCCAGCGCCATAAAGAGCCAGAAAAGCGCCGCCATGTGTGCGAATTCGATATTGAAAAAATAGTGGTCGAGTACGCCTACTGCCAGCGCCCCAACAATTCCCGCGCTCAGACCGAGCAAATTAGCCTTTTGTTTTTCCTGGGGCAGGCGGCTAAAATTGGCGGTGACGTACAGGAAAAACAGCACCATCACCAGCAGGAAAGCGGCCAGCCCGACCAAGCCCATACGTTCGGCGATGGTCAGGTAAATCATCGAAACACCTTCCTGCAAATCCGGGTCGGGGGCTGGCCCAAAGCCGATACCGAACCAGGGATAGCGCCCCACAATATCGAGCGCGTTCTGGTATTCCGAAAGCCGCAACCGGGTAGATTGGTCTTCCAGCGCAAATCCAGCGGCAAATTGATTCCCCAGAAAAGTGCTGGGCAGAATTAGCGCTCCTGCCACGATAAAAGGCAAGGCATACAGCCAGATGCG
>JBBQXW010000456.1:0-4650 GCA_038209275.1 Chloroflexia bacterium
TGATATTTTGAGCGATGAAGCCGCCGCCACCGGCAGCGCCAACACGCTATTTTTCCACGAAGAGCAACTGGCAGCGCATACCACTGATGTTGCCGGATTTTTGGAAGCCCTCAAGCTGGAAGATTACGACCCTCGCGCCCAACGCACGCTGGTAATCGGGGCGGGCGGGGCGGCGCGGGCAGCGATTTACGCCCTGGCAACGGCGGGCGCGAACGAAATTGCCGTCGCTAACCGCACTTTTGAACACGCCGCCGATTTGGTGGACGCTTTGTTGCCGCGCTTCCCGCAAGTTAATTTGTATGCAACCCATCTTGACCCGGCGGCATGGCCTTTCAATCGCAACCCGCGCACGCTGATTGTAAATGCCACTTCTCAGGCGCTGACTGCACCGGATGAGGCGTTTCCGATTACGGCGGAAGCCTTAGCCGGGCGCAACCCGGAGCGCCGGACGCTTTTCTTTGATTTGACCTACGGTGAAACACCGTTTTTGCGCGAAGCCAGGGCTGCCGAAGCCCACACGCTTGACGGTCTGACCATGCTGGTTTTCCAGGGCGCACATAGTTTTGAATTATGGACTGGTCTGCCAGCGCCGCGCCAGCAAATGCTAGAAGCAGCCAGGGCAGCGCTGGCTTCAAAACAGGACACATAAAAACTTCGTGGTAGTAATCCCCTATTTAATCGTAATTGTGGTCGGGCTATGGGTAGGTTGGGTGGCGAATATTATCGCCCAGCGCCTGCCCAGCGAAGACCTTGACAAGCCGCTCTTTGGCCCTCTGCATTGCGTTCGCTCCGGCGAAAAGCTGGGCTGGCTCGATACGCTACCTTTATTTGGCTATCTCTCACAACGCGGTGTCTGCCGCCACTGCCAGAAAAAACTTCCTTTGCGCTTTCCACTGCTTGAAGCGAGCATGGCAATTTGTTTTGCCCTGGCCTGGCCGCTTTATGAAAAACAGTCGCTGGTAGTTTATTGCTTCAACGCTTTTTATATTGCGGTTATGATTACCGTCGGGACGATAGATTGGAAGCACCGACTGATTTTCCCGATAATGCTTTATTTTGCGGGGGCGGTTGCGCTTATCGGCTCGCTCGTAACCGGCCCACACCCGGATAATTTGATGCCAGACGGCTTGGGTAGCAGCCTGTTGGGAGCGGCTTTTGGTGGAGTAGTTTTTTACCTGATTTACTGGCTGGCTCTGGCGATTTATCGGATTCGGGCGCTGGGCTATGGCGATGTGCTGCTGGCAATTACGATTGGCTTGATACTGGGCTTTCCCCGTGCCGCCTCCGCTCTGTTTATGGGTTCGGTGCTAGGCGGCTTTGTTGCGCTGGTCTATCTAATTGTGCGCCGCCGCAAACGCCGCGATTTCATCCCTTACGGCACGACGTTGTGTTTGGGTGTCGTGCTGATAATGATGTTTGGTGATGCCGTCTGGCGCTGGGGGCCATTTTTGTATGTTGCCGACTTGCTCAATCTGCTTTTCACTATCATCTTCAAACTCATTAATCAACTATTCGGCAACTATGTTTAACACTCTCTGAGTTTTTGATTTTTTACAAAAAAAAAATCAAAAACTCAGGAAAAAAGTCTTTTTAGCTTTTGAAAATTTTTGCAAAAATTTTCAAAAGCTGAAAACCCCAATTTTTCAAATGCTTGAGATTTTTTGCAAGAAATCCCAAGCATTTGAAAACCAGAAAATAGAAATTATGACAGACAATGAAGGAAGTGCTTCGCAAGAAGGGGCGCTGATTATGGAAGGGCGCAGTTTTGCCAAAGAGGGGCGCGCCCGGCTGAAGGCCGAAGTAGCCGAATTTGTGGCGACGCGGGAAGTGCAGCCCGGTCTGGCGGTAGTTCTGGTAGGCGATGACCCGGCCTCGATTGAGTATACGCGGGTCTTGGTCAAGAACGCCGGAGACTTGGGCTTTTATGGTCGGCAGGTAATCTTGCCGACAAATATTTCTCCGGCCCAACTGGACGAGGAAATCCGGCGGCTGAACGAAGATTCGCAAATTCATGGCATTATTCCGCAATGGCCTTTGCCGCCGCACCTTTCGCTGGAACATGTGACCGACCCGCTCGACCCGCGCAAAGATGTAGACGGCTATCACCCGCTTTCTATCGGGCGATTAATGTCTAAAATGGATGGCTTTGTCCCCGCAACGCCGCTGGGTGGTTTGCGGCTACTGGAACATTATGGCTTTTCGGTGGTAGGCAAAACCTGTCTGCAAATCGGTTGGGGTACGACGGTGGGCCGTCCGCTTGGTTCGCTGTTGCTGACGGCGGGCGCAACACTGCTGGTAATCCATCGGCCTACCCCGCCGGAAGTGTTGCGGCGGTTGGCCCACGAATCGGATTTTATTTTTACTGCCGCCGGAGTACCAAATCTGGTTAGCGGCGATATTTTGCACCCCGGCATAGTCGCCATGGACTTCGGGGTTAATTACGTAGATGGCAAAATGGTAGGCGATATGGATTTCGAGAGCGTGCGCCGGGTCGCCCGCGCCGTTACGCCTACCCCCGGCGGCACTGGCCCGACCACCACGATTGCCCTGTTCGATAATGTGCTAAAAGCGGCCCGGCAACAGGTCTCGCTTAAGTAATAATAGTTCTGTCCGGGCCGTTATAAGTACTGGGTTTTTCGCTAAGGGTACTGATTTCTCGGCCTTCCTGGACATCCCATAGTTTGGTCATTTTGTCATCGGCGCTGGACACCAGCGTCTTTCCGTCGGGCGAATAGGACAAAAAGTAGATAAGGTCAAAATGACCGCGCAGGGTACAGGTTTCTTGACCGCTCACCACATCCCAGAGCCGAATTGTGCCATCGCTATAGCCAGAAGCCATCGTTTTCCCGTTGGGACTAAACGTAACTACCGTGACCTTTTTAGAATAGACCGGGGCCGGTGCGTATGGCAGTGGTAGGCTTTGGGTAAGCGCCTCTTTGAAACGACGGTAAAGTTCGCTCGGCGGGTTTGGTCGCTCCGCCGGATTTTTAGCCATCGCCGCCGAAATTACCACGTCTAGCATAAATGGATACTTCAAATCGGGCGCATAACGCGATAAAGGCGGTATCGGGCCGTTGAGGTGCTGGCCCATTAGCTGAAACTGGTTGCCCTGGTAGGGCGGATAGCCAGTTAGCATCTGGTAGAGCATCACGCCCAGCGCATAAATATCGCTGGCCCGTGCCACGTAGCCTTGCCACATTTCGGGAGCCATGTACAAGGGCGTGCCAGCGATTTTAGCGTTAATTGCCGCCCCGGTTGCAGCTTCTTGAATTGGTCGCATAGCGCCAGGTGGCGAAGGGGGCGCTGGTATCTCAGTTGTGCGCTCAATTTGTGCTGGCGAATTCTGCGAATTTTCAAATGTCGGTGTAGGAGGTTCTGGCTTCGTTTTAGCTTCAAATTGCGGCAGTGGTGGCTTGGGAGTTGGGATTAGCGTAGCATCCAGTATTTTAGATTCAAAGCCGCGTTCTATTAATTCATCGGTAGGTTCAGTTCCGACCAGCAGCGCCAGCCCAAAATCGGCTATCAGGGGTCGGTCAGCTTCGTCGAGCAAAATGTTTTGCGGCTTGATGTCGCGATGCACCAGCCCTTTAGCGTGGGCTACATCGAGCGCCGCCGTAATTTGTTCCAGATAATGCGCCACTTCATCAAATGACAGCCGCTTTCCACTGTAATAAGGAAAGCCGAGCTTTTGGGCCAACGACCCACCCGGAGCAAGTGCCGTAACAATATAAGCGGTTTCCTCGCTGACACCAAAATCGAGTACCCGCAAAATATTCGGATGGTTAAGTTGGGCCAGCGTACTGGCTTCATGCTCAAAGTCTTTTTGGGCTTCGGGCGTAATCGCATGGTGCGAATGTAACAACTTCACTGCCACTGCACGTGGCGGCTCAAATTTCAGGTCTTCGGCATAAAAAACTTTACCAAAAACGCCCTCGCCCAGCAGTCTCGATAACCGATAGCGTCCCGCCAAAGGAGGCTCATTAGTATCAATCGTTGAGAAAGTTTTATCTGTCATATAAGAACCCTTTTAGTTCAGGCCACGTCCCATAGCCTGAGCGTGTTGTCCCGTTCAAACTTTATATCTTCAGCATAAAAAACTTCGCCAAAGCTGCCCCGCCCCAAAAATTGCTTGCGTCGGTAGCGTCCAGCGATTAAATTATCGGGTTCAAGCGTCGGAAGGGTGTCGTTCTGCATCAACCTGGCCTTCGGATATTACTAACGATTCATCACATCTGGTTTCTTTTTTTACTGTCACTTGTAGTTAACTTGTACCAAAGTATAGCAGTTATCCAGGCTGCTGCAAAGAGGCAAAATCATTTCCCCCCCCAAAAGTAACAAATGCTAGGTGAGCGTCAATTTTTTGCGTCAGGTCAAATCAACCCGGACGTGAACGTCCGGGCTAAAAATAAATGACCCGAATTTTTTTAGCCCGGACGTTCACGTCCGGGTCATTGCAAAAAACTGACGTTCACCCACAGGTGCTGTGCTATTAGCGATTAGGTTAAAATGCTGGTAGAATTAGTCAATAAACCCCTTAATTTAGCTTCTAAAATTTTTTGCAAAAAATTTTAGAAGCTAAAAATTGTTTTGAGAAAAGGATATTATTAAATGGATGAAGATACCGATTTGTTGGGCAGCCTGAAACAAGAG
>JBBQXW010000457.1:0-4649 GCA_038209275.1 Chloroflexia bacterium
ACTTCCACTTCCTCCGCCTGACGCAAAAGTCACGGGTGCAGTTGTAACCCTTGCGACTGGTGTAACCGCCTTTGGGGTAGGCTTACCCGATTGCGTCGGCGTTCCAGAAACCGTAGCCGAAGATGGCGCACTCTCGCCCCCGCAGGCCCCTAACCCAAGCAAGGCCACTAATAGCAGCGCCGTCCACACTCTGCTTTTCTTTTTCCACCAACTGCCGAAATTATAGACCCGCACCATAACTCCTTCGTTATCGCCCTACTCAACTAGCCCTGAATTTGAACTTAAACACCAGGCACTTTACCAACGAACCGAACCGCAGATTTCCTTTATTATAGCACAGGCCTTTTCCGCTTCATCAAACTTACTTAACCCCAAACCTCACCAAAAAAGGCTGAACCTTACTTAGCAAGGTTCAGCCTCCTTAAAACTCTTATTCCTGAATTTCTCCGTGTTTCTCCGTGTTTCTCCGTGGTGAAACTCTCTTCGGCGCGCTATTTGACCAGCTCAAGCAGGGCCGGGTCAATCTCGTTGCGTTCCTCTTTGGGAATAGAGAGATTGAGGATAGCCGTGTACATTTTCGCTACTTGCGCGATAGCGTCGCTGCGCTGTCGGTAGAACTTTTGCAGGGCTTCTTCGGCATTGGGCGCATGGTCTATTGCCTGTACCACCAGGCTTGTAATCAGATTGGTCATGCGTATTAGCTCGTTCGGGTCAAAGCCACTCCGAAGCCGCTTGCTAAAAATACGGTGAATCTCCGATTTAACTTCCTCGAAATCGCCCTGCTCAACCCCCCGAATATGCGCCTCCAAAGCCGCTTTTAGCCGGGCATATAACATTTTTGGCTCTACCTGGCTATACAGTGGAAAGAGATTAGGACTCGATTTCACCACCTCGGTATAATATCCCACCAGTTCTTCCTGGCACAACGTAAGATACGACAAAACTGGGTCGCTCATTTTTCACACCTTCTTTAATGAACTTCTGTAACGTTAGTAAATAGTTTTGAGAATTAAAACCGCGCTTACCCGACTTAATGCTCTTGGAATAAGTATAGCATTACTTCAATAAGCCAGTGTGACAGAGGCATTACGGATTAGTAAAGTATATATAATTGCCAGTTTACCGACGCGAGACCCAGTTTTACTTCTGAATTGGGTGTGCCTCAGTTTTTTGCATCGAGCTAAAGAGAAACCGACCATGAATGGTCGGTTTTTGTTTCTGAATTTTGCGGCGTTCATTTTATTTTCCGTTGGATTATTCATTAATCCATTACTTGTTTTAGCAACAAATCCGCCGCATCGTACAAATCTATCGAATGTTCTTCCAGCCTATCGAGCATAGTTTGAAGGCCACCTTCGCTCTGCTCCTGCCGCAATATCCGGCGGCTAACTTCTTCGCGCACCCGCGCCAATAATTCATCTCGTAGCCGGGCGCGCTCTCGCTTCTCGTATTCGCCACTCTCTTTCAAATAGGTCAGATGGCGTTCTAGTTCGGTTGCCAGTTTCTCTACTCCGTCGCCCTGGGCCGCGATTGTTTTTAAAATCGGCACGCTCCAGGCTTTTTTAGGGGCAAGACTGAGCATGGACTGTAAATACAAATTCAGCCGCTCCACGCCATCCCGGTCAGCCTTGTTAATCACCAGCACATCGGCGATTTCCAGCACGCCCGCTTTAATTGCCTGTATATCGTCGCCCATTCCTGGCACTTCGACCAGTAGCGTTGTGTGTGCCGCCTTCGCTACGTCTACCTCGTCCTGCCCGACCCCAACCGTCTCTACAATAACAATGTCTTTACCGCAGGCATCCATCACCCGCACTACATCGTTAGTCATAGCCGCCAACCCGCCGAGTTGTCCGCGTGTTGCCATGCTGCGGATAAATACTTCCGAATCCTGGTAATTTTCGAGCATCCGAATACGGTCTCCCAGCACCGCGCCGCCCGTCAGCGTACTGGTCGGGTCTACCGCTACCACTCCCACGCTGCGACCTCGGCTGCGAAATTCCTTGATAAGGCCATTCGTCAGCGTACTCTTGCCGCTCCCCGGCGCGCCGGTAATGCCGATAATATGGGCTTTGCCGATGTGTGGCGTAATTTCGCGCATTACCGCCGCCGCTTCCGGCAGTCGGTTCTCGATAATGGTAATCAGCCGCGCCAGCGCCCGCCGTTCGCCGCCCAGCGCCCGCCGCGCCCACTCCTGCACTCCTGAACCTGTATTCGTATCAGCCGCCGTCATCTTGTGCTACCGCCCTTCGCCTGCGGTCAGGCCCGTCGTTGGTCGGACATTCTCGCGAATAAACCGGGCTGTATCCTCAATAGTGGTGCCAGGGCCAAATACCGCTTTGATGCCCATGTCCAGGGTTTTTTGTACATCTTCCGGCGGAATAATTCCCCCGGCGAAGACCAGCACATCGTCCATACCGTTTTGTTTTAGTAAATTAACAATGCGAGGAAACAACACCGTGTGTGCGCCGCTCAAAATACTTAGCCCGATGACATCCACGTCTTCTTGCAAAGCCGCCTCGACAATCATCTCTGGCGTTTGGTGCAGCCCGGTATAAATTACTTCCATCCCGGCATCGCGCAAGCCGCGTGTCACTACTTTCGCCCCCCGGTCGTGTCCATCCAGCCCCGGTTTAGCAATCAGCACTCGTATTTTTCGTTCGCCCTGGTTTGGTTCAACATCCACCGTCGCCTGTTGACTCATAGCCATTTCTCCATTATAACTAACTTTTACTTCAAGTTTTCATTTCGCACTTTACAGCTATCCCCTAATTTTAGCACTTTACTCTCATCTGCCGCAACCAGCATCGTTCTTTCGCACTTCTTGGTTTTCAAATTTTCTTAGCTTTTGGTAAATTTTTGCAAAAATTTACCAAAAGCTAAGAAAATTTGAAAACTCGACTCGACATTATGGGCTATAATACAAAGCAAAGGGCTAAGTGGTCCAGGCAATTATTTTATAAAAGTCACGAAAAGAGAAACTTAATGCAGGATACTAATTCTAATTTTAATAATTTACCCGAAAATGACCTTGAGGTAACATCAGCACCAAACCACAATGATAGAAATAGAAATGGTAGATTAAACTTTCGTTCCAACCAAAAACGCCCTGGTCTTGGCCTTCCCTATATTCTTGGGAGCGTGGGGCTTTTTATTGCCGCTTTTTTTCTGGGCATCCTTTTCACCATCTATATGACTACTCACGCCTTCAGCGACGGTATTATTAAAGATATTCAGCGTCCAATTCTGACTGCCAGTGGTATTCCCGCCGACGCGCATTTGCAATGGCTCGATTTGGAAGCCACTTTCGCCAATATTGACCGCTACTTTTACGGGCGTGACAAAATTGACCATAAGAAAATGATTTATGCCGCCGCCGAAAATGCCGTTCACGTTCTGAACGACCCTTTCTCGCTCTTTCGACAGCCTGAACAGGCTCGTAGCGACCAGGATTCGCTGGTAGCCCGGCGGTTGGGCGGTGGTTTGGGCTTTTATTCCGCCATTCGCGACGGGCAATTTCTGATTAATCAACTTGTTCCCGGCAACGCCGCCGAAAAAGCCGGATTACAACCAGGCGACATCATCCTGAAAATTGACGACAAACCCGTCACTTTCAGCGGCGACGATAACAAAGACCTCGATAGCATCAGCAAACAACTGCGCGGCGAAATCGGTAGCAGCGTAAAACTGGCAATCCAGCGCCCCAAAGAAAATAATCGCACCTTCGACCTGACCATCACCCGCGCCGATGTGGTTGTGCCACCCGTTATTACCCGGTTGGTCGGCGAAAACAACGATATTGGCCTTATCAACGTCACTACTTTTGGCCCGGAAACTTTGCGTCAGTTCGACGACAAAGTGGCGGAACTCGAAAAGAGCAACCCTACTTCTTACGTTCTTGATTTGCGGGGCAACGGCGGCGGTCTGGTTGATGTGGCCCAAAAGTTGATTGGTCGCTTTGTAGAGGGCGGCGTGGCCTATTATCGCAATGTTCCCTACCAGAACCTTTTGCAAGACCCTCAAAACGTCATTAACGAAAAGGACGGCCTCAAGCTCTATAATAAACAGCTCGTCATTCTCATGAATGGCGGCACAGCCAGCGCCAGCGAAATTACCGCCGGAGCTTTGCAAGACCGCCAGCGCGCCCCCATCATCGGCGAGAAAAGTTATGGCAAAGGCGTGGCTCAGTACGTTCTCGATTTGCCTAGCAAAGCCAGCGTCCGCGTGACCTTCGAGCAATGGCTCACGCCCAACAAAACCAATCTCTCCGATACCAAAGGTATTCGTCCCAACATCGAAGTCCAGAACGACCAAAAATCTATCAACGCCGGGCGCGACCCGCAGCTTGACCGTGCCATCCAGTTCCTCAAAAACAAGGAAACCGCCCCACCTCCGCCCAGCCCAACGCCCGCCTCAACCAGTGGGAACGTAAATTGAGTACTATATAAAAGCGGTATTCGCGGTTGATTCACTACGTTTTGAAAAAAGGAATTAGAACTATGTGGGCTGCACCAATTGGGCGAGGAGGACTATCTGTAGTAGATATTAAATGTTCCCGTTGTGGCGGCCATGCCACGTTTGACGGAGAACTTTTTGAGTTCTATCCAGTACACAAAAAGCTTCCTGCCGAAATAGCAGATAGTGGAAAA
>JBBQXW010000458.1:0-4633 GCA_038209275.1 Chloroflexia bacterium
GGCAAAGGGCAACACCCGCAGTTCGTCGCCGACCCGAAAACCGAGGGTCAGATGCCAGGGCAAATCATAATATTTGCCGAGTGGCGAGAGCCGCACCACTTTTTCACGCGGCAAAAAATGCAAAGTAAAGCGCGAACCAAGCCTGCCGACCATAGTTTCAATTAGCTGCATTAGCTTTCTCTTTTCTTCACCCCTGTGGGGAAAATCGGGTTATTTGAAAATTTTTGCAACAATTTTCAAAATAGCCGGGTTTTCGGTTTTTCTTTAGCTTGTGGGAATTTTGTCAAAATTCCCACAAGCTAAAGAAAACGCATTAGTAAAGCAATCGGATGAAACAAGTTGAACAAATCCTGTAATCATTATATAATGCCGCTATATTTTAACGCCAATCGCGAATACTGTTTACCTGCACCATAGATAGGTAAAACATAAAGCAGCGCTTTTCTGAGAACAGGCTCAGAACAAACCGAACCTAATCTGAATTCTAAATTGAAAAAGTGAACACCAAACTAGAAACTTATGCTGGTAGAGGTTTAATTTACCACACCCAACAAGGGTGCAGTAAATTATCTCGCTATCAAGCATAGGTACTAAGCGGAAAGGGTTACAAAGCTATGAAAGCTTTGCTCACGTGGATGGAGTACGTTCCGACTACGTTGTATGCAGTACCAGGTCAGGCCAGCGGCGGTTTTGATTGGACGACCTTTTGGCGCACTATCATTAACGGCTTTAGCTTCGGCAGCATTTACGCTATGGTCGCGTTGGGCCTCGTCCTGATTTACAAATCGTCGGACGTGGTAAATTTTGGTCATGGCGAAATGGCGATGTTTTCGACTTATATCGCCCTTGCCATGATGGGGTTGTTGCTGGGCAAAGATGTAACCAAACCCAACGTAGATTTACCCAATAAACTCGGCTGGGACATTTTTCCACTGGCAGTGCTGGCGGCTTTGTTATTTGCGGCCCTATTCGGCCTGACGATAGAGCGCTTTTTGCTCAGGCCACTTGCCAAAGCATCGGTACTCAGTCAAGTGATGGTGACAATTGGGCTGGGTACGCTGTGCTACGGTGTCGCCAGTTGGCTCTGGAAAGCTGAACCTCGCTCCTATCCCCGTGCCGAGGCCGTGATTGGCCCGCCCATAAAACTGGGTGATGTGGCAGTCACTCGCGAAGAACTAACCTTTTTGGGGGTTGGCTTCCTGATGTCGGTCATTCTTTTTCTCTTTTTCCGCTATACCATGGTTGGCACCGCCTTACGTGCGATTGCTCAAAACTCCTTTGCCGCCCGCCTGATGGGGATTAACGTCGGACGGTTGAACGGCTTTGCCTGGGGTCTGGCCCTGATGCTGGCGGCGCTGGCGGGTATTCTGGCTGCTCCCAAACTTCAACTTGAGCCGGGCATGATGGTGGACGTAGGCGTTAAGGCGTTTGCGGCGGCGGTGTTAGGCGGTATCACCAGCCTACCGGGGGCATTATTGGGTGGGCTGCTCATCGGCATAATTGATAATCTGGCAGGTTTTTATTTGCCGGACGGTTTGCGGGCTACCATCGCCTTTTTGATAATTGTAGTGGTGCTGGCTATCCGACCAAACGGTTTGCTGGGAAAAACCGTCCGTAAAAAGGTATAGGAGTAAAGCGATGAATTGGACAAAATTGCAAGAGCAGCTTCGCTGGAACTATACGCGCTGGATTGTAATTGTGGCAGGATTGGCGGCACTACCCTGGCTTATTACTATTCTGCCCTTCTTCGGCGCGAATAACTACACCTACTCGCAGCTAAACCTCTGGCTGATTTTGAGCATTGTCTGCCTGGGCCTGAACCTGCTGACCGGGGCTGCCGGACAAATCTCGATTGGACACTCGGCGCTCTTTGCGATTGGTGCCTACTTTTGTAGCTACTTTGTAGCCAGAGCGGGCTGGCCTTTTCCGCTGGCCTTGCTAATGGGTGGCGTAGGCGCGGGGTTAGCCGGACTTATTCTGGGCTTGCCAGCCTTGCGCCTGAGTGGGCCATATCTGGCAATTGCCACTGTTGGCTTTAGCGTCGCCGTACCGCAACTATTGGCCCGCAGCAAAGACCTGGCAAATTTGTTCAGCGACCCAAACGACCTGGCCTCCAAAATTGGCGTTTACAAAATACCCAAACAAAATTTACCGGGCTTTCAGGCTGAAGAAGATATTGGGCGCTATTTTATGTTCCTGATTGTCTTTGTGATAATGCTAGTGCTGGCCTTGAATATTGCCAAAAGCCGGGCCGGACGCGCTTTCTACGCCATCCGTGATAGCGAGACGGCGGCGCAAGCCATGGGCGTTTCGCTGGGCCGTTATAAACTATTGGCCTTCTTAGTAAGCGCCTGCTTTGCCGGAATTGCGGGTGGCCTCTACTCTTTCCAGGTAGGTCAGCTTGATGCCAATAGCGTTGCCTTTAGCCCGCTGGAATCGGTACTGTTCCTGACCGCGATTATTTTGGGCGGGCTTGGCTCGGTCTGGGGCGCGGTGCTGGGTGCTGCCGTCATAACCATCTTGCCGCCCGCTATTTCAGCCCTAAATGACACAATTAAAGGTACTTTCGGCAGTTCGATTGAGAACTTCGAGAGTATATTCTACGGCATATTGATTATCCTTTGTATCTACTTTATGCCGTTCGGTGTGGCGGGGGCAATTCAGCGGCTCAGAATGAGGTTGAGTGGCGGTTCAGCCGCCGCTGCTATTGCGGTAGCTACCGCCAGCGCCGACGGTGCGCTCGGCCCAAACGCCAACGCCACCCTACCAACCGACGCAGCCAGCACAACCGAAAAACCAGGAGTTAAGAGTTAGTTTTGAATTTTGAATTTTGAGTTAAAAGAAATTAACCACGGAGACACGGAGACACGGAGAAATACGGAGATTTTAAAAATTCTTGGCGTTCTTTGCGTCTTGGCGGTTATTATTGAAATTGATTTAACTCAAAATTCAAAATTCAAAATTTCCTCAAGGGGGAGAAATAAGCGTGAGCGAGTTTTTGTTGCAGATAGATAAGCTGGGGATTAGCTTCGGTGGCCTCAAGGCGGTGAGCGATTTCAGCATGGGAGTTAATAAAGGCGAGATTGTCGGCCTGATTGGGCCAAACGGCGCGGGCAAGACCACTGTGTTCAATTGTATCAGCCGCTTTTATAATCCAAACGAAGGGCGGATTACCTTTGAGGGCCGCGAACTGACCAAAGAACCGTCTTATCAGGTGATTAACTGGGGCATTGCCCGCACTTTCCAAAACGTTGAGCTTTTCAAGAATTTGACCGTGCTGGATAATTTGCTGATAGGCCAGCACCACGTCATAAAAGAAGATTTCTTTACCGGGATGCTGGCGCTACCGCAGAAATGGAAGGCCGAACGCGAAGCCACAGAACGGGCGCTGGAGAGTTTGCGCTTTTTGGGGCTGGAGCGAGTGGCTAATTCACTTGTCCAGTTCTTGCCTTTCGGCGTGCAGAAAATGATTGAGCTGGCGCGGGCGCTGGTCTCCCGGCCCAAGCTGTTACTGCTCGATGAACCAGCCGCCGGGTCGAACCCGAACGAAACGCACAAGTTAGCCGCGTTAATCAAGCAAATTCGGGATGAGTTTGGCATTTCAATCTTGCTGGTAGAACACGATATGTCGCTGGTGATGGATATTTGTCAACGTCTGTATGTACTTGATTTTGGTAAAAAGATTGCTGAAGGCTTACCCGTCGAAATCCAGAACAACCCGGCGGTAATCGAAGCTTACCTGGGCGAGAAAGAAATCGAGGAATAAAGTCAATGTTGCGAATGAATGATGTACATACTTACTATGGTCGAATTGCCGCCCTCAAAGGGGTAAGTCTGGAAGTACCCGATGGCGCGATTGTGGCTCTGCTGGGCGCAAACGGCGCGGGCAAAACTACTTTGCTCCGCACCATATCGGGCGTAGTTCCGGCGGCACGCGGCATACTGGAATACAATGGCAAGCGGATCGAGAAAGCACCACCCGACCAGATTGTAAAACTGGGTATTTCGCAATCACCCGAAGGACGGCAGGTTTTCCCGGAATGTACCGTAATCGAGAATTTGCGGCTTGGTTCGTACACTCGGCGCGATAAGCAAAACGTCAAGGGCGACATGGAGCAGGTCTTTGAACACTTCCCGCGCCTGAAACAACGCTCCAATCAGTTAGCCGGGACGCTTTCGGGCGGCGAACAGCAAATGCTGGCGATTGGTCGCGCCCTGATGAGTCGTCCCAAATTGTTGCTGCTGGATGAGCCATCGCTGGGCCTCGCTCCTTTGCTGGTCAAGGAAATTTTTAACATTATCAAAGAGATTAACCAGACTGGCGTTACGGTGCTATTGGTCGAGCAAAACGCTTATCTAGCCCTCAACATCGCTTCCTACGGCTACGTCCTCGAAACTGGCAAAGTAGTGCTGCACGATACCGGCGTAAACCTGCGTCAGAACGAAGAAGTAAAACACTCTTACCTGGGACGGTAGGAGTTTTGAGTTTTGAATTTTGAGTTTTGAATTAGGGACGGAACACAGATTAACGCAGATTAGCACAGATGAACACAGATAGTTATCAGTTGTCAGTTGTCAGTCGTCAGTTATCGGTTTATCATTAGGTGCGCGTCAGTTTTTGCGTCAGGGCCAA
>JBBQXW010000459.1:0-4632 GCA_038209275.1 Chloroflexia bacterium
TGGCAGGGACGGCTGGCCTTACTGTGGCTTTGCCTGCTCACCTGCTGCAATTTGATACTCTCACCAACGGCAGCCCAAGCCTTTGTAGACCCCGACCCACCACTTTACGAAAACCCGCCCGGCCCACCTTTTGTGTCACGAGCGGTAAATTTGCCAACTGCGCCGACCCACCAAAAATTCGGAATTGCCGCTCATCCCTGGTGGCTCGATCTGTATTTAGAGCGCTTTATCGGCTACTACAAAGATTTGGGCATTACCAGCGTGCGGCTGCCGGTTGAATGGAAAACGCTTGAACCCGCGCCGGGACGCTACGACTGGACGCTGAATGACCGTTTGCTGAACCGATTAGCCGAAGAAGGCTTTGAAGTTATTGCCGATTTTGTGACTATTCCAGTCTGGGCCAGCAGCAACCCGCTAGAGTGTGAGAAAGCCGACCTTCAGTGCGCTCTCAAAACCGATGCGGCGACGCGAGAACGCCTTAGTGCCGTCGCCGAAGCAGTAGTGCGGCGCTATCCGGCGGTACGCTACTGGGAATTCTGGAACGAGCCGGAAATCTGGCCGCACATGGGCAAGCGCGACATCGAAGATTACGCCCCCTGGTTGCGCCTCTTTTATGACGGGGCTAAAAAAGCCGATGCAACCGTGATGGTGGCGGCTTCCAGCCTGACCGGGCCATATTATCTGGATTGGCTTTACCAGTATAGCGACGACATTTGGGGTGCGAACAATCGTCCGTTTGACGCGCTGGCTTACCACCCCTATAACCATGATCGTCATAAAGATAAATTTGGGCGCGAACTGAGCCTGAATAAAGCACGAGTTGACCAACTCCGCATGATAATGGTCGGGAAGGGCGATGGCGACAAACCAATCTGGCTGACCGAACTGGGCTGGTCAACCAGCGAAACCGGGCCGGATGTTCCGGCTAACAATCTGGTGGATGCCTTCGATTTTGTCGCGGCCCGCCCCTATTTGACCATTCTCAATATTCACATGCTACACGACTGGACGGAAGAACGCTACGGCCTGATGCGGACTATCCCCGACGCTTTTTATAACGGCCCACTTACGCCCGATGTGCAATTTGTCCCCAAACAACCCTATTACAATGCTTTCAAGTTTTACAACAAGCGGCCCTTGCCGACGCTTTCGGCGGGCTTGCCGCCAGAGCGCGCTACGGTGCAAGCTTTCCCGGAAACGGGCCATACCGTGCGGGGCGTTTTCCTGACGGCCTGGAAACGCGGGTCGCTATCGCTTTTTGGCTACCCCCGCACCGGGCAGTTTTATGAGAAAAATCCGGCGGACGGGCGGTTTTATCTGGTGCAGTATTTCGAGCGAGTGCGGATGGAATACCATCCCGAATACGCCGGAACGTCCAACGAAGTGCTTTTTGGCTTGCTGGGCAACCAGTTGCTTTATGAACGAGGCTGGCTGGACGAACGCGGCAGCCCGATTGCGGGCGAAGTTTTGCCGGAAAAACCGCCCGTGTTTATCCCCGGCGATACGCAATGGTTTCCGCAAACTGGACACGCCGTGAGCGGCCTGTTCCTGGATGCCTGGAAACAGCAGGGCGGTCTTGCGATTGTCGGCTTGCCCAAAACGGCGATTTTCGAGGAACTGAACCCGGACGACGGACAGCTCCACCCAGTGCAATATTTCGAGCGCTCCCGCCTGGAATTGCACCCAGGTCTGGCTGGTCGTCCCGCTTATATCACCTTCGGCTTGCTGGCTAATGACCGCTTGCGCCTCCAAAATCGCCTCGACAGAACCAACCAGCCTATCACCACCAATTATTACAACCCAGCGTTAAGCGAGTTCAGGAGTTAATATTCCAGTCAGTTTAGTATTGGCTCATAGCATTAGCCGCATACGTATCAAGCTAAGAGTTTATTATTCCAAAACAGGCTTCACGAGCATACCAAGTCAGAGTTAAAAGATTAGCTTGACACGCCCGATTTAACAATTCGTTATCAAACGAAGGTGCTGAGGTGGCTTTTGCGCTATAATAGAGGCGGTTCTTTTTGTACCGACAGCTATTTTGCTAAATGTTGGTAGGTGAAACAATAATGAAGGAAACTACTAATTCAAGCTCTAAACTGAGCGAAAAAGAAGCTATCGAGCTAAGTTATAAATGTGAGCGATTACTGACCGGGCATTACCGCCAGCCGACAAAACCGCAGCAGGCATTGGCAGAACTGGCGGCGCTTACCGACCCGGCGCTGCTGACGGATGTTTATGGTCAGGGTGAAATAATCGAAAGTTTTGAGCGGGAAGTAGCCGAATTGCTGGGCAAAGAAGCCGCCGTCTTTATGCCGAGCGGCACAATGTGCCAGAGTATTGCCCTGCGTATCTGGTCTGACCGACGCAACATTCGGAACGTGGCCTTTCATCCTACCTGCCATCTGGAAATTCACGAAGAAAAAGCTTATCAGATGCTGCATAATTTGCACGGCGTATTGGTCGGTTCGCCCAGCCAGCTTATGCGATTGAGCGACCTCAAGCGAGTGCGCGAACCGCTGGCGGCATTGCTGATTGAATTGCCGCAACGCGAAATCGGCGGACAGTTACCCGAATGGGAAGCTTTGGAGAAAATGGTGGATTGGGCCAGAGAACGAGATATAGCCCTTCACCTGGATGGCGCAAGATTATGGGAATGTAAGCCTTATTATCAGCGCGAATACGCCGAAATCGCCGCCTTATTCGATACGGTTTATGTTTCTTTTTACAAAATATTGGGCGGCATTACCGGGTCAATTCTGGCTGGCCCGTCCGATATTATTGCTGAGGCGCGGGTCTGGCAGCATCGCCAGGGCGGAAGATTATTCCGAAGTTACCCTTATGTGCTATCCGCCCGGCAAGGAATGACCGAACGGCTAGGGCGAATCGAAAGTTACTACCACAAAGCTCAGGAAGTGGCAGCGGTACTGAGCCAATTTCCCCAAATAGAACTGCTTCTGGCAACGCCCCAAACCAACATGATGCACGTCTATCTCAAGGGAAACCGGGAAAAGTTAGAAGCGGCAGCCGTGCGGATAGCCCAGGAAAAGAGTCGCTGGCTTTTCTATTCGCTCCGCCCTTCGTCTTTGCCCAGCTATCATGCCTTTGAACTAACCGTCGGCGATGCGACCCTTGACATACCAAACGAGGAAATCAAGGCACTCTTTGAGACCTTGTTTGAATGGGCAGGTGACTAAAGGACGACAAAATGGAACATATTATTGAAAAAGAAAAACACACCATAAGATTAAGGCTTTATAACTCTTTAAAAGTAGAGATGGATTTTTTCTTAGAACCTGAAGGGATGATGTTATCTATTCCCCCGGTGAAGCATATGATATAGTAGTTACACAAACTCTCGATGATGAATTGGCTATTGATGTGAAACAAGATAAAGAAGGTTTGACTTTTTATTCTGTTTATTCTCGGGACTACCCAACGGTCTATCATGGTAATACTCAAGTATATCCTTAATTAACTTTTTTTGAAAGGAAACTACCAATGACCCAACAATTCGTAAATCCTCAGTCCTCATTCCTGGCTGCATCAGCCCACCCGACGGGGTGCCGTCCTCCGTCCTTAGACACCGAGGGAATGGTCAATTGCTTGCGTGAATTAATAATGATACCGAGCGTGACGGGTTCGGCGGAGGAAAGCCGGGCGCAACAGTGGTTCGCGGCGCGGCTAGAAGAAAGCGGCTTTAAGACCGATTTGTGGCCGATAGATTTGCCGACTACTACCGCCGAGCCGCTCTTTCCTGGCCTGGAAGCGCCCCGCAGCGAAGCCTGGGGACTGGTCGGTAGCTGGGGCGGCGAGGACGGGCCGACGCTGGTACTGAACGGGCATATAGATGTCGTGCCGCCGGGCGATTTGAGCCAGTGGCAGGACGGCGCACCCTATAGCGGGCGGGTCGAGAACGGGCGGCTATTCGGGCGCGGCGCGTGCGATATGAAGGCCGGATTGGTCTGCAATCTGTACGCGGTCAAGGCAATTCAGGCTGCCGGAATCCGGCTCAAAGGCAAGGTGCTGGTGGAAAGCGTGGTGGGCGAGGAAGACGGCGGGCTGGGAACGTTTGCCACTTTGCAACGTGGCTACCGGGGCGATGCCGCGATTATCACCGAACCAACCGAATTGCAGATTATTCCGGCCTGCGCGGGCGCGCTGACCTTCCGGCTGCGCCTGACCGGGCTATCGGCCCACGCCAGTATGCGGCGCGAAGGCGTGAGTGTTATCGAGAAATTTTGGGAAATCTGGGAAGCTTTGCGAATGTTGGAAGCGCGGCGCAATCGGCCCGGCAACCCCTTGATGAGCCGCTTTGATTTGCCCTACCCGCTCAGTCTTGGCACGCTTCAGGCCGGAAACTGGCCCAGCAGCGTCCCCGACCAGTTAGTCGCCGAAGGACGATTGGGCGTGGCATTGGGCGAAGCACCCGAAGCGGCCCGTCAGGAACTCGAAGTGGTGGTTGCCGAAGCGTGCCGCCAGGATAGCTGGTTACGCGAACACCCGGTGCAGGTCGAGTGGTTTGGCGGACAGTTTGCCAGTGGTCAAATTTCGGTGGAGCATCCCCTGGTCGGGTTGGTTAGCGAGACCCACCAGCAATTGCACGGCAATATTCCGGCGGTGCATGGTGCGCCC
>JBBQXW010000460.1:0-4604 GCA_038209275.1 Chloroflexia bacterium
GGCTGGTCGCGGCGGGTCTGCACCCCAACCCGGTGCAGCACGCCCACGCCGTTACGACCACCACCCACAAAACCTTGCGCGGCCCGCGTGGTGGCCTGATTTTGACCAGTGACCCCGAACTTGGCAAACTGTTCGACAAGAATATTTTCCCCGGTATCCAGGGTGGTCCGTTGATGCACGTAATCGCGGCAAAAGCAGTGGCCTTCAAAGAAGCGCTCGAACCGTCTTTCAAAGAATACCAGCAGCAAGTTATTACCAACGCGCAAAAGCTGGCGGCGAGTTTGCAGCAAGAAGGTTTGCGTATCGTTAGCGGCGGCACCGATAACCACCTGATGCTGGTGGACTTGCGCCCGGTTGGAGTTACTGGCAAGGCGGCCCAGGAAGCGCTGGACGAAGTTTCTATAACCGTCAATAAAAACGGCGTGCCTTACGACACCGCCAAACCTGCCGTAACCAGTGGTATCCGGGTCGGTACACCCGCCACGACTACCCGTGGCTTTGGCGAAGCTGAAATGGAAGAAATCGCCCGCATTATCGGCTTGACCTTGCGCGATTTGGGCAACGAAGCGGTTTACCAACAGGCCCGGCGGCGCGTCGCAGCGATTGTCGAACGCTTCCCCGTACCTGGAATTGATTAATCCTTTAGCTTTTGAGAATTTTTTGCAAAAAATTCTCAAAAGCTAAAAAAGTAACTACTCACCGCAGAGGAAATTTTAAAATTAAATTTAACTCCGTGTCTCCGTGGTGAATTTTTCTTAAACTGTGTAGTTACAAAAAAATGGAAAAATTCTGAATTGCCGAGTAAAGTAGGAGGTAACTCGCCAGATGAGTACGAGCCAGGATAATTTAGCAGCTGTTTATATCTCGAACCATCCGCTAATCCAGCATAAATTGAGCATTTTGCGCGATAAGACCACCGAGCCGAAGCGTTTTCGTGAAGTGGTTCACGAAATCACAACGTTATTGGCCTACGAAGCTACTTCCGACCTGACCACCCGCGAAATTAAAATTCAAACACCTCTGGCGGAAATGAATTGCCGTGCGCTGGTGCAAAATATTGGCTTAGTGCCGATTTTGCGGAGCGGTTTGGGTATGGTGGCGGCGATGTTGTCTATTTTGCCGACGGCGCAGGTCTGGCATATCGGCTTATACCGCGACCACGATACGCTCCAACCAGTGACATACTATAACAAATTGCCCGGTCATTCCGCCACCGATGTTTGTCTGGTACTCGACCCAATGCTGGCGACGGGTGGCTCGGCAGTTGCCGCGATAGATATTCTCAAAGAGTGGGGAACCCAAAAGATTAAATACATGGGGCTGATTGCCGCGCCGGAAGGTGTCCAGAATTTGCAAAGCCATCACCCCGACGTGCCGATTTATATTGCTGGCCTCGATACCCATTTGAATGACATCGGCTATATTGTGCCGGGTCTGGGTGATGCGGGTGACCGGCAATTCGGCACGATGTAATTGAGGCAAATTTGAGAGAGCCTAAATTCCTGTTCATTCTGATACCAGTCGCTTTGCTTGCCTTTGTTATTTCGTTTATTCTGACTCCACAATTCATCAAACTGGCGCAGCGCCAGAAATGGTACGATATGCCCGCGCCGCGCCGGGTTCACAAATCGCCGATTCCGCGCATCGGCGGCCTGGCGATGTTCGCGGGTTTTACGGTAGCAGTCGGGGCGGCGCTGCTGATTAATTTGTTCGACCCGCTCTTCTGGAAGCCGGAAGATATGTGGCGGATTATCCTGACTTTGTTGGGTGGTACGCTGGTAGCAGGACTAATGTTCTATGACGATATACGCGGCCTGTCGCCCCTACCGAAACTTATCATTCAGGCCACTGCTGCTTTAATAGTTATCTTGCCGCACTTCTTTAATTCTTCGCCCGCCGCGACCCTTATCAGCGAAATTAGAAATCCTTTGAATGGCGACAAAATTATACTGGCTGGCCCAATTGCAATAGTGCTGACGGTTTTCTGGATTGGCAGTATAATGAACGTGGTCAATGCCACCGATGGCCTGGATGGGCTGGCGGGGGGCGTAGTTTGCATCAGCGCGCTGGTGCTGTTTGCCGAAAACGTGCTGGGTCAGCGCGATAATCCTTTTCAGTTAACTAGCAGTTTGCTGGCGCTGGCGCTGGCGGCTTCGATTTTGGGCTTCTTGCCGTTCAACTGGCATCCCGCCAAAATTATCATGGGCGACTGCGGCGCGATGTTTTTGGGCTATATTCTGGCAGTAATTTCAATTATTGATGGGGCGAAACTGGCTGCGGGGCTATTGCTAATCGGCTTCCCGGTGCTGGATTATGCCTGGGTGATGTTTATGCGCCTCTACCGGGGCGGCAATCTGACAAAAGCTGACCGCACCCATATTCATCATCGGCTGCTCGATTTGGGCTACAGTCAGCGCCAGATTGTCGGCTTTTTCTACATTGTTACGCTGCTTTTCGGTATGGTTGGCATTATTATTCCGCAAGAACCGCGCTCCAAATTTATTGCGCTGGTTGCGCTGGGCTTACTGCTCATCCCGGTGCTGTTCTACAGTATGCGTCGCCGCCCACCCGAAGTTGCTTCTCCCGAAATTTCTAATCCCAAAGAAGAATCAAAAACACCCCATTAAGAAACCTGTGCGCCCGTTCCGAAGGCCCAGTAACTCAATTTCCCTTCCCAAAAAGGTGTGATGCTGTGCATAATGGCCCAGTTGGTAAAAGCCAAGCCGTCACTTACGCCCGGCTCGGCGATTTCGCGCTCAATATCGCGGGCGGCAAACCAGCCCATCACAAAGCGAATCGCTGCGCCCAAATAGCGTGCCTCTGCTTCGGTCAGAGGGCGGATACGCTGGTAGGTTTCCAGAAAAGTGCAAGTCCATTCTTCGTCAAAATCGTAGCGAATAACCCGCTCATCCAAATCTTTGGCGGCAGGCCAGACACAATTCCAGCCCAGCACCAATGCTAAATCAAAAATCATTTCGCCCAGCCCGGCATCTTCCCAATCCAGCATATAAAGCCGCCCGTCGGCGGTGCGTAACAAATTGCCCTCGTGTACATCCGTATGAATCAAACCCTCTGGCAAGTGGCTTAAATCGGGCAATTCTTTTAAACTGGTCGCTATTTCGGTTGCCATTGCTCCCCATTCGGGGTTAGTAGTGGCGCTTTCGGCCCGCCGAATAGCCCCCGGCAATTCGTGCAACCAGTTCACCTGGGACGGATATTCTTCGCGGCTATTCGCCAGAGTATGCAAGCGACCCAGCAGCGTAGCCAGTTCCTGAAGCGTCTCCAAATCCATTTCGGGAGGTTCGCCATCAATAAATTCGTGGGCGTAGGCCCAGCTTTCCGGCTGCCACAAAAAAACCGGGTTGCCCGTGCGGGTCAGCCGCAAAACCGGCGCAGGAAAGTTGACCCGCTTCAGGAAAAGCAATGCTTTCGTATCCGCCAGCACCCGCTCGTAAGGACGCTCCGGGGTACATAGCCGCACAGTCAGGCTCTCTCCTTCAACCGTATCTACCCGAAAAACGCGCTGCCCTTCCCGCTCATTCAGCAAGACTGGTTCGCCTTTTATGGTTACTGCATAATTTTCAGCTACTAGCGGTAGCCAGCTATAATCTACCTGTTCAATCATTTTGATTCTTCCTATATTTTTCCGGCATCAGAGGTAGAATTCATAGTCTTTCGATTAGACCAGGATATAGCGACACCCAGAGGGTACCAGCCAATCCATTATTGCAATCAGGTAAACAAACCCTTTCGCCATTGGCAAATAGGTAATATCGCAGCACCAGACTTGATCAATTCGTTCGATTTCAACGCCCCGTAAACGGTAGGATTTGCTGGTGAAGCGTCGCCTGAAGCTCCTCGGCCTCTTTTTGGTCACTCTCCCGCCGTGAAGCGATTTGGAAAATGCTGGCGGCTTGTTCTTGAAGTTGCTTTTTCCAGTTGGTGACCAGGTTCGGATGGATGCCATATTCGGCGGCCAGCTCGTTGATAGTCTTTTTGCCCTTGAGAGTTTCCAGGGCTACTTTGGCCTTAAACTCGGCACTATGAACTTTGCGTTTTACACTCATCGCTGTTTTTCTCCTTTTGCTACAGTGATTTTACCACCTTACCCCCTTGTCTAGCTTTATGGTTCTCCCCCAACTTTGGTGCTAAACTATTTATCAGGGCGGGCTTTAGCTAAGAGTGTACCGAATTTGAGCTAGATCTGTGGTTTGAAGCTAGGTGAGAAGCGGTGCTACAAAACTTTAGCACCAAACTTGGCGCAGCGCCAGTTTTATGGGTACATTATATGGTTAAGCATAACCGCTTCGCCATACTCGTAGAAATCAAAGCCAATCATCTCGCGCAAGTTACGCTCGTGGCCCTGCCCACTAAGCTCATTTAGCTCTTCATCTTCATCTTCATCTTCATCTTCATCTTCATCTTCATCTTCATCTTCATCTTCATCTTCATCTTCATCTTCATCTTCATCTTCATCTTCAATCAGCGCGGTACTGCTCGCCACCTGTTCGAGATGGGCCAAAAGGGTTAAATCGAGGGGTTGGGCGGCGGTAAACTTATGGCAGCGCCAGTCACTGGCAAAGTGAGCGCTCACTTTAGGAATT
>JBBQXW010000461.1:0-4547 GCA_038209275.1 Chloroflexia bacterium
GGTACAGACCTACGTGGGTTGCTACGTCTTGCACCAATCCCTGATTGATATGTCACCTTTCTTCCCAATATATCTAGCCAAAGCCAATCTTAAGGAGGTGCAAAACATCAACCAGGATTTAACCGCGTTGATGAACCAGGTGTGTCAGGCAGGCTAAAAGTAACAAGAATTTTCACATTCATCGAGGTGGTTTCACCCGAAAGCGAATGGCGTGACCGTCACGACAAGTTTCAGGAATATGCCGCCGGAGGTGTGTTGGAATACTGGCTGATTGACCCTGACCAGCCGCAAGCCGAGTTTTACCAGCTAAATAACCAGGGCCAATATCAACGCCAGCTACTTGACGCTGAGGGCCGCTATTATTCGCAAGCTCTAACCGGGTTCTGGCTCAAACCGGCCTGGCTCTGGCTGCAACCTCTCCCCGCCGCCCAGGATTTGCTCAAGTTAATCGGTGGCCCAGCTTACACAGCCTATCAAAATCGCCCGCTCCGGCCCGATTTGTAATCCTTAATCCAAAAATCGCACGAGTAAAAAGGTTTTCTCAAGGAGAGGTAAAATGCTTAAGTATGAAGATTTAGTTTCGGAGCTGCGACACCGCCCATTAGATGGGCAGCTTTCCTTATTACAAATTTTGGCTCAAGCTATCAAAGAAGAAATCGAACTGACTCCATCCCGTAAAGGAACTCCCGCCGAAAAATTGCGGGGTATTGCTAAACCAGACGGGCCTCTACCGACTGATGAAGAATTAGAAGATATGCGATTTAATGATTTGCTCAAGAAGTACAGTCCCTCTATTCCACAAACCATTTCTATTTGACAGCCTTACCTTCCCCGTTCTATATTCATGCTATATTCCTTATTCCAAACTTTGAAGCTTGAACTTTGAACTTCTTTGAGGAGAAAACCCATGTCACAGAGCGGGGAGCATGTCGCAAGAGTAGATATACCGACAATTTTTAATGCCGCCACTTATTTTGTAGATCGTAATATAGACGAAGGGCGAGGCGAAAAAACCGCCGTCGTCTACGAAGGCCAGGAATTTAGCTATGGACAGGTAGCCGAGATGGTCAATCGGGCGGGCAACGCTTTGCGCGATTTGGGTTTGCAGTGGGAGCAGCGTGCTTTGCTGCTCTTGCTCGATTGCCCCGAATATGTCGCTGCTTTCTTTGGCGCAATGAAAATTGGCGCAATTCCGATTCCAACCAACACGCTACTAAAACCGCCGGATTATAGCTACCTGCTAAACGACAGTCGCGCCGCCTTTGCCGTTGTTTCGGAGCAATTGCTGCCTTTACTAGAGCCAGTGCGGGCTGAATGTCACTTCCTCAAAGAAGTCATCGTGGTTTGCGCCCAGCCGGGCGATAATGCTACCCAAGCCGCTTATAAATCCAAAGGCTACCGCTTGTTCCATGAAATTTGCGCTGCCGCTTCGCCCCAACTCGAACCTGTGCCGACCAGCAAAGACGATGCCGCTTTCTGGCTCTATTCCAGTGGTACGACTGGCTTCCCCAAAGGCGCAGTACATCTGCATCGCAATATGGTTTACTGCGCCGAGTTTTACGCCAAAGGCATTTTGCACATGACCGAAGATGACCGTTGCTTTAGCGTGGCGAAGCTCTTTTTCGCCTATGGGCTGGGCAATGGCCTTTATTTTCCGTTTGCCGTTGGTGGTTCTACCGTGCTGTTTCCGGGGCGACCCGAACCGCGCAAAGTCTTTGAAACTATCACCAAAACTCGCCCAACCTTGTTCTTTAGCGTACCCACTTCCTATGCCGCGTTGCTGACCGTACCAGAGGCCGAAAAAGAGTACGATTTGAGTAGCGTGCGGGCCGGAGTTTCCGCCGGGGAAGCTTTGCCAAAACCCGTCTGGGAACGCTTCAAAGAACGCTTTGGGGTGGAAATTCTGGACGGGATTGGCTCAACCGAAATATTGCACATTTTTATTTCAAATCGGTTGGGCCAGATAAAACCCGGTTCTAGCGGGCAGATTGTGCCGGGCTACCAGGCTAAAATCGTGGACGATACAGGCCGCGAACTTGGGCCAAACGAAGAAGGCCATCTAATTATTCAGGGCGATAGTACCTGCGCCTACTACTGGAACAAGCACGACAAAACCAAAGAAACCATCATCGGCGACTGGATTCGCACGGGCGACAAATATCACATGGATGAAGACGGCTACTACTGGTATCACGGGCGCGCCGACGATATGATAAAAGCGGGCGGCATCTGGGTCTCGCCCGTCGAAGTTGAGAACGTGCTGGCAGAGCATCCGAGCGTCCTTGAAGCGGGCGTGGTTGGGCATACCGACGCGGACGAACTGGTCAAACCCTATGCTTACATCGTCCTGAAATCCGGCTATACGGCTGGCGCTGAACTCGAAGCCGAGCTAAAGCAATTCGTCAAGGACAAAATCGCGGTCTACAAATATCCGCGCTGGATTACCTTTGTCGAAAGTCTGCCCCGCACCGCTACGGGCAAGTTACAGCGTTTCAAGCTACGGATACAGGACGCAGGATGAAAATTAAAGCGTAGGAATAGAGTTTTGTGATTGAAAATATTTCGCCAGATAAAAAGCCTTGCCCGGATTGTGGTGGTGAAAGAGTCTGGGCAGACACAACAGTAACCGATGGCGTGGCAGTAAAACCCTTAAACTCGTTAGGGTTGACTACAGCGACTGCGCTGCAACCATTAGTTTGTACAGGTTGTGGCCTGACTACCTGGTATCATCCGCAACCTCTCAAAGCCGTAAAAAAGCGGCCTGATAAGCCAATCAAAAGATAGGGCAAACCTACCCGGACATAAATGTTCCGGGCTAAAAATAAATGTCCGACTTTTTTAGCCCGGAACATTTATGTCCGGGTAAACGACAAATTTGCAAAAAAGGCTGCTTTGTCTTATCATAAGGCAAAGCAGCAAAATACTACCTGAAGCAGGGGTAAACATCAGCAAAGTACCAGTACCACCTCTCTTGTAAGAGTACCTGGAAGTTCTACAATTCAAAACTTACGCGCCGTGTCTTTTGAACAAGGATTAATTTTTTTATGACGCAATTTTTCGCGGATTATGCCTGTGAAACACCGCCCTTCTTTGACGAAATTTTCGCCCGGCAAGATATTGCGCGTCCACATTATGAGATGCTGCTGGAACGCTTTAACGAATTAGGCCCGGATGATATGCGGGCTTTTCGCCAGACCCTGGATGTTTTCTTTCTCAACCAGGGTATTACTTTTACCGTCTATAGTGATGAAGCTGGTATCGAGCGGATTTTCCCGTTCGATTTAATTCCGCGCATCGTTCCGGCTCAAGACTGGGATTTGATTGAGCGTGGCCTGACCCAGCGTATTACCGCGCTGAACCTCTTTCTGCACGACCTTTATCACAATCAGCAAATCCTGAAAGATAAAATTATTCCGCCCGAACTGGTGCTGGGCAGCAAGCACTTCCGGCGCGAGTTTGCCGGGGTGAACCCGCCCCTCGGTGTCTACATCCACGTCACCGGGACGGATATTATTCGCGACGCGGAAGGTACATATATGGTGCTGGAAGATAATCTTCGTACGCCGAGCGGCGTTTCCTATATGCTGCAAAACCGGCAGGCCATGAAACGGGCTTTCCCGTTGCTGTTTGAGCGCTACCGGGTGCGCCCTATCGAAGATTATCCCCAACAATTGTTGCGGGTGCTGCAACAGATTAGCCCGGCCCAAAGCTACGACCCCAACATTGTCGTCCTGACCCCTGGCATTTACAACTCGGCCTATTTCGAGCATAGCTTCTTGACCCGGCAAATGGGCGTGCAACTGACCGAAGGCCGCGATTTGGTGGTCAAGGACAACCGGGTTTATATGCGAACTACCAAAGGGCTAGAGCGAGTAGACGTGATTTATCGCCGGGTGGATGATGATTTCCTCGACCCGCTGGTTTTCCGGCCCGATTCAATGCTGGGCGTAGCCGGATTGGTCAATGCCTATCGTATGGGCAACGTAGCGCTGGCAAACGCGATTGGCACGGGCGTAGCCGACGACAAGGTTATCTATAGCTTTGTGCCGAAAATCATCAAATATTACCTGAACGAAGACCCAATTATCCAAAACGTCCCAACCTATCTCGCCAGCTTCCCGGAAGACCTGAAATACATTCTGGAAAATCTGGATAAGCTGGTAGTAAAGGCGGCTAACGAATCGGGCGGCTATGGTATGCTAGTCGGCCCTTACTCAACCCAGGCCGAACGTGAGACTTTTGCCAAACTGATTAAAGCCGACCCGCGCAACTACATCGCCCAGCCCACTATCTCACTCTCGCGCCATCCCAGCTTTATCAATGATACCGAACTGGTCGGCTGTCATATTGATTTGCGGCCCTATGTACTCTATGGTGAAAAAATTACTATCGTACCCGGTGGCCTTACCCGCGTCGCCCTCAAACGTGGTTCGCTGGTCGTCAACTCCTCGCAAGGCGGCGGCAGCAAAGACACCTGGGTACTTTATGATTGAGTTAGCAGTTATCAGTTGTCAGTCGTCAGTTTTCAGTAAAGAGACTGACCTGCT
>JBBQXW010000462.1:0-4485 GCA_038209275.1 Chloroflexia bacterium
TATACCTTCGTCAGCCGTTCGTTAGGGTGATAGCGGCGACCTATTTTGCCACATTCCCGTTCATTGACTATTACAATATCGGCGGTGTAATCGAAGCTGCCTTCAAAGAGGCTGCTACCGACAGCGTAGAGGTCAACCGGGACTTGCGCCGCCTCGAAACGCTTGATTTTCTCTACGTTAAAGCCGCCCGACGCAATAATTTTGACCTGCTTAAATCCTTCTGCGTCCAGCGCCCGCCGCACGTTCCAGACCAGTTCGGGAATAACTCCGGTTGGATGAAACTGGCCCATCATCGGCTGAATAGATTTATCCACCAGCGTATTTGAGGTATCGAGCCGCACTCCCCACAGGCGCGGGCCAAGCGCACGGGCTACTTCCAGGCTCGTCCGCACACAATCATTCTCGAAATCTACCAGACTGATGACATTTACGCTGGGGTCTATATATTCGGCGAATTTCTGAGTAGCTACGACGGTATCGCCGTTGTAAGCAGCAATCAGACCGTGCGGGACTGTTCCTAACCCCTCGTCGCCCCACCACGCCGCCTGTGCATCGGTACTAACACCCAGCGCGCCGCTTTTGTAGGCGGCGTAGCCATCGCCAGTCTGTACCAGGTGATGATCGAAACGGGCCGGGAAGAACATTACCCCTTTGGGACTGGCGGCTTCTACTACGCGCTTGGTGTTGGTCGCTACTCTGGTGCGGCGGGCCAGCACGCCCAGGTAATCGGTTTCGAGATGAGCGAACAGCGTGTAGTCTCCCTCAATCGTCAACACGTTTTCGTAAGGGGCAACTTCCTCGCCATCATAAAGCGCTCGCACTTCCAGTTGCTCCCAGCCGTTGATAAATTGCCCTTCTTTGTCATAATGGCCGCTGCATAGTTTCAGAATAGCAATTGCTTCGTCTATTCCGCCGACCACTGCTTCATTCTTCTGAAAAACCTGCATTACAACTTTTGGATGATAGTCATCGCGCTCCATAATATATTTTGTGCGGTTGAAATACTTGTCGCTATAATAGCCATCGCGCATCTTTTCGACTGGCAAATCGAAAATCTGTGGGTCAAGCCGCTCGTGTTCGCCGTTTTCTTTGGCTTTCTTCAGTCCATTGTTATTGGTCATTACAAACCCCCTTGTTTAATAACAGTAATTTCTTTACACTCACGCCCAATCCCTGCACAAGCGCTAAAGTGTATATTTGACACTAACAATAACCGAAGAAGCCTTTTTTGTCAATACCCAATTTGCCAATTTTTGGGCTTAAATTTTTGCGGAAGAAATAAAAATGAAATTTATTTAAAATAGTACAGGGCCGGGGGAAACGACCCGGCCCTGTTGCGAAACGAACAACGAAAGGAGATTTAACTTATGTAGAGGAAATTAGTTCATTGGTTTAATAGTAGAGCAAGGCAAACTGGCTGCGACGTTAGAAGAATTGGCTACTGCTATATTATTAGTATATAAGTGTTTTGAGTCCGGCTAGAGTTTTATGTGTTTGCTCTTGTCTACATTCATATTATTGCACACCAACATTACGAACAACATTAAATTGCAACAAATCTCGCACGAGTTTTATAACATCTGTCAGCAGCTTTTGCTAACCTAAAAGATGCCCAATCTTTACCTACCTGTCCCGCATCTACCTTGACTTCGCTTTAGCTGAGGTATAATATTCAGGCACGGCGCTAAAATTGATTACTGAATTACTGGAAAGCAGCGAGTTAGATGAAAACTACCTGGGATAAAATGAAGAATGACCCGTTTTTGCGAGTGAGCCTGACCTGGGCGCTCGGCATTACCGCCATGATTATGGTACTTAGCTGGGCGCAGCTTCAGCTAACCGAACGCAATTTTGACCGACGTATTTTTGAACTCGTGCCTTTCCTGTTTGTTCTTTTTGGCGCGGCCTATATGGTCAAATTTGTGGGCCGCAAGCCAGTATTTTACACCACTTTGTGCGGTATCTTCGTCGCCGTCAATCTGGCGTTTTTGGGTCTGATTGGCGATTTGCTGGATGGCCCTTCCTTCGAGGCTTTTGTTCGATTTATCTGGGTTGCCGCCTTCCGTAGCGTCGGTATGGCGCTCATGGGCGCGCTGGGTGGCTGGATAATGACACGCGGGCGCGTACCAGTCGAAATTGAGCTACCCGATAAAAAAGAACTCGAAGCGGCCCGGCGCGAAGGACGTGACGAACCCGGCCCTCGCATTATTACGCCCGTTTCGGCCATGCCCGGTTCAGCCAGCACCAACACTGCCCTGCTTGAGCAACTTGCTGAGAACCCAGATTCGCTTTTGCCAGAAAGCGAAAAGCTTCGCCGCGCCAAAGCTGCCGCCCGTGCCGCTCAGAAAAAGCGTCAGTAAATAAGATGCAATTAGACCTATTAAACTTGTCTTAGCGGGTCTTTCCATGGTAAATTGGAAACTTGCTGACCCGGTAAAATTGAGACAGCAACTTAAAAGAGGTTGGCCTGATCTAATTATTCAAGATGTTCTGGATAATCCAGCATTAACTCTGCCAGCTAAAGATTTACGCTATCGTGGTACTTCACTAGAAGATGCTACAGTTTATTACAGAAAAGATGGTTATTATATCCTTCATAATAACACCACCGAAGAAATTATCCAATTGAGTGACAGATTCGACCAGGACTGGTATGATGAACATCGAGGGCAGATTGTTGGCCCAATACCATAAAGGGAATGTAATTATGGCTACTAAACTCCCTAGTCTTATAGATAAATATAATGAAATTGGCTTGAAGAAGGGTAGTTCGCTCTTATTTAGTCCACAAGATGCATTGCGTTTCGCGAACGATTTAGAAGTTATTGGTGTAGGCATTGTTGGCCTTGAACTCTGGTACTATCTGGAAAAAGAAGGGCAATCACATATCGTTGAAAACCCTTACGGGCCGGAATTTGGCATGGAATTAGCACCAGCTAATTCTGTTCAGAAAAGTATTGAAGCGGCAAAAAATTACATTGCTCATCAATTACCTGAAGACACGGCTCTGGTTTCCTTTGTTTTGGATACAGACGAGGCCTATTAGGAAAGGCACAATAATCAGGAGTGCCGAAATTGGCCGAGGTAGGGGCGAATCGCATACGCCCATTCGACCCAGCCTAGTGTTCACGGGCGTATGCGATTCGCCCCTACCAAAATTCATTTCTGCAAAAATAGGCACTTCCTGATAACCCTTATGCTGCGTTAGTTCCAGGATTTAATTTGCACATACAAAAGTATGCTGCTATATTATACGCACTCAAACTGAAATTGTTTAATTTAATTGATGAATAGCGTTACCTGGTTGTGCGCTAGAGGTAAAGGAGCCACTATCAATGAGTACTCGTATGTACACTATCCCCATTGAACAGACCCAATGGTCGGTTGCTGGGCATGATATTACCGTTTTTAACTGGGAATATGACGAAGGCCGCGAAAAAATGCTCAATCTGTACGAGAAGGGCAAGAATAAGCAGTGGAATACCAACACCCGCCTCGATTGGTCACAAGCGGTAGACCTTGAGAACCCCATGGGCTTCCCCGATGAGGTGAACCCGCTCTTTGGTACGCCGCTCTGGAATCGACTGGGCAAAAAAGGTATCGCTGAATTGCGGCTACACCTGGCATCGCGTAGCTTCTCGCAGTTTATGCACGGTGAACAGGGCGCTCTAATTTGCACCGCCAAGATTGTTCAGACTGTGCCGGACATAGATGCCAAATTTTATGCCGCTACCCAGGTGATTGACGAAGCCCGCCACGTCGAAACCTACGCCCGCTACGTCCACGAGAAGTTGCAGATGGTTTACCCGATTAGCAGCAGTTTACAAGCACTATTGGAAAATATCATTCAGGACTCGCGCTGGGATTTTACTTATCTGGGAATGCAGATTTTGATTGAAGGGCTGGCGCTGGCCGCTTTCAATGGTATTCGTGATACCGCTCAAGAACCACTGGCCCAGGCGCTGAATGCTTACGTGATGCAGGATGAAGCCCGTCACGTCGCTTTTGGGCGGCTGACCTTGCGTGATTACTATCCGCACCTGAGCGATAAGGAGCGCGACGAGCGCGAAGAATTTGTGGTAGAAGCTTGCTATTTGATGCGTGACCGACTTTTCCCGGAAGAAGTTTACAAGAATCTGGGCTTTGATATGAACGAAATTATGAGCTATTTTGAAGCTGGTCGCAACGATTTTCGCAACGCCCTGTTCAGCCGTATCGTGCCAACCCTGAAGGACATCGGGCTGTGGGGGCCGCGTGTGCGTACCGCTTTTATGGATATGGGCGTAATTGCTTTCGAGATGCTCAATCCTGACGACTTAATCTCGCACGATGAGAAAGTTGCCGAACTATGGGACGAGCGCCGCAAAGTGATGACCGACGCGGTTATCGAAGTGGGCGCAAGCGCCGATTAAACCTCTCGTAATTTACCAACCACAAATAAAAAGCAGGGATAGCCCGTAAAGCTATCCCTGCTTTTTTATTGAA
>JBBQXW010000463.1:0-4470 GCA_038209275.1 Chloroflexia bacterium
AATTGCAATTAAAATGCGGAACACAGGTGATTTATAGGTGGGTGAGCGTCAACATTTTGCATCCAAGTAAAAAGTTCCCGGCCCTGAAGAGCCGGGCTGAGAAATTCCAGCGCATTTATTTTTAGCCCAGCCCTTCAGAGCCGGGTGAGAGTGCTTATAATTTGGAAATCAGGAAAGAATCTATATTATCCAAATGTATTTTAACTCAAAACTCAAAACTCAAAACTCAAAACTTAAGCGATGCACATTGGTATAGATGCCAGCCGCCTCGCAGTAGGACGGCGCACCGGGACGGAAAATTATGCCTATCAGGTGACGCGCGGAATGGTGCGGGAAGCCGCCGGACGGCATCGCTTTAGCCTTTATTTTAACCAACCCCCAACCTCGTTAGTATTGCATGGGCTGGATTTGCCACCCAACACCGAATTAAAAAGTATGCCTTTTCCCCGCTTGTGGACGCATCTACGGCTCAGTCGCGAAATGCGGCAGCACCCGCCAGAGGCGCTTTTTGTTCCCGCGCACGTTCTGCCTCTGTATCATCCGGCCCGTTCGGTGGTGACAATTCACGATTTGGGCTACCTCTATTTTCCGCAAGCGCATACCATCGCCCAGCGCTGCTACCTGGATGTTTCAACCCGCTTTAGCGCCCGGAATGCCCACCACATTATTGCTGTCAGTCAGGCGACAAAAAGTGATTTGGTGCGGCATTATAATATACCGCCCGAAAAGATAAAGGTAGTTTATCATGGCTACGACCACGATTTATTGCGGCCTGTAACTGACGAGGAACAATTGGCGGAAGTGCGTAATCGCTACGGAATTAAGCCAGGGCCGTATCTATTGTATATTGGCACGATTCAGCCGCGCAAGAATCTGATACGCCTGATTGAAGCTTTTGCCCGATTGGTCGGAGATGATATTTTTGATTACCCACAGCGCCACGAATTGCAACTAATTTTGGGTGGACAATTGGGCTGGTTGAGCGACCCGATTGTAGCGCGAGTCAAAGAATTAAATTTAGAAGGGCGCATAAAATTTACGGGCTATCTGGCGGACGAAGATTTACCGTCGCTACTTAGCGGAGCAGAAGCTTTTGTATTGCCATCGTTGTACGAGGGTTTTGGGATGGGGGTAATCGAGGCGATGGCTTGCGGTTGCCCGGTAGTTTGTTCCAATGCGGGCAGTTTGCCCGAAGTAGCCGGAAATGCCGCTTTGTTGCACCATCCGCTTGATGGCGCGGCCCTCGAATGGAATTTGCGCCGACTATTAACCAGACCAGACTTGCGCGAGGATTTACGCCGCAAAGGTTTTATTCAGGCCGCCCGCTTTTCTTGGGAACGTTGCGCGATGGAGACGTTAGAGGTATTGGAGGAAGGCAATTGAAGGTGGGACATAATTGTCTGGCTATGAGCTAATTCGCTTTAAAAGTCACTTGTTAAACTAAACCGAAAAGCCGCTCTTCTTCTTTAAGAACGGCTTTTCAGGAGCAGATGTTGTTAATTCAAAACCGAAAGAATGACTAGAATTTTTAGCTCAAAACGGGTTCGGGTTGGGGTTCGGTAGGGCGAATGAGTTCATAGTGCTGGCTGCGTGCTTCCTCATCGAGCATTTTGTCCAAAATGCGCTGCAAGGCCATAATGTGGCTGCAAGTTTCAAAGCCCGTGGCGAAGGTGTGGCAGGTGCATTTCCAGGTCGAGTCGGAGAGTGTTACGACATAATTGTCGTGCGTACCCTTAAACTCCACTTGCGCCTGCTGGAAGTGAATACGCTCTGGCTCATGCTCGTAGCGTTTGGCTTTCTCGATCTTTCCGATTAAGCTGCTGTTCATAAGAGAACCTCCTTCGGTGCTTTTAGTTACCGTTATGGACGGCTCGACTAGCGAGGAGAGAACCCACGCAAGTCGTCTAAATAATTTGATAAACCTCTTCCCGCGAAATCCCGCTTAAAAAAAAGCGACACAGGTTGATTTTCATCAAGTTCCTGTGTCACACGTTAGGGTACTGTTCCGGCACTATAGCCACTAAAACAGCTTTGACTGATTCACTTTTCTCGGATAATGGTGCGGTCTTCATTGTAGCACCTCTACTCCCTTTATATTTCTTTTAAGCGGTAGCAGACTGACAGTTTGAGCAGTGCCATAAATGTTCCGGCTTTGCTCATTCCTTACCCAGAATTATACCCTTTCAAATGCCACGAGTCAAGTGAAAATTAACTTTTCAGGTTTCGTCGGTAATTTTTCGGTTAATTTGGCTCAAGAGGTAGCATGATAGTAAATATTAACGTAGACCTAACGAACCGGGTATATAATTTAATGAGAATTTAATTTACTAATGACCAAAAAGTTATTACAATGAAATAAGCAAATGAGCAACCATTAAATATGTGGTAGTTGGAGTCCAGTTTAGGTTCAAGATTAGAAAGAATGACGCTGAAATTAAATATGTTAGATCAACCAGTGGATGAGAGTATGCTCGAAGTAGTTACGCAACCTTCCAATTTTGAGAATTCCCTTATTACAAGTTCCCTTAGTGCCGATTTTAGGCGAGCCATTTCCCTTACTCAGTTAGTACAAGTTTTCGATAACCTGGTCGGTAAAGTGAAAGTAGCCGACCAGGTTATTGAGCAAATCTGTACTTTTTTTAATGCTTCGGCGGCTTTCATAGCTGAATATTACCCTGAACAAGGTCAACTGGTAATTACTACCGAACACGGTATTAAAGAAGGTAGTACTGGCAGTGCTTTGCCCGGAACGGATAATGTTGTCTATACCGAAGCATTTGCTGCGGATAAATATCTTTTTCAGGCCGATATTACTACGGAAGCGCGTTTTGAACAATTAAACGCTCTGCCATTAGTGCCGGTACACGGCTTTTTAGCCGTACCACTAAAGTGGCGAGGCGAACGAGTGGGAGTGCTGGGAGTGTATCCTGAAAGCGGCTGGGGTACAGATGGCATCTTGAGCGCAAACGAGCAGCAATTAGTTTATTCGGCGGCAACCCTGGTAAGTCAGCTAGTTTTTAATGCACGGGTGCTTAAAGAGAACGAGACAGCCCGCAACGATTTTACCGATATGCTGGTATATGGTTTAAAAGGGCCGATGGCTTCGATTATGGGCGCGATTGATTTGCTTCACGATGCACAGGGGCCAGATGCACAGTCGGCTCAATTGCTGACTATCGCCCGGCGCAACGGCGCTCGTATGTTAACCATGATTGAAACATTGCTGGATTTGAACAAGCTCGAACACGGTGATTTATATCTCGATTTGGAGCGGCTACAGTTGAAACAGTTGGTCGAAATTACAGTGCAGGCAATGGACGACCAATTCCGCGCCAAAAATCTGGAAGTGCAAGTCAAATTACCAGCCGAGCAAGTGCTGTTGCGGGTTGACCTGAACCGAATGTTGAAGGTATTAATTCACTTGCTTGAGAATGCGCTGAATTTTACCGAACAAGGCACTATTGAGATTTGGGCCGAACATAGTCAGGGGAAAGATGGCGAACCCGAAGTATTAGTTGTGATTAGCGATACCGGCTCAGGCATTGCCACCGCGCAATTGAAAGAGCTTTTTGATCGCTTTTCGCGGGCGCGCCAGTATCGCCAGCTAGATTTAGCCAGTGGCGGCGGACTGGGCCTCAACTATGCCAAACTGGTAATCAGCGCACACAGTGGCAAAATCTGGGCCGAAAGCCCTGGTCGGCTGGGCAAAGGCACTTCCTTTTACCTCACTTTACCTCTATATCAGGGATGAATTCAGGAGCGGAGCAATGTCTTACAGATATATGTTGGTCTTGTACGACATTGCTCCGCCAATGGATTTTCCTAAAGCCTCATTGTAGATTTCAAGCATAATTTTTAACTGAGTAATTCCGAAACAGGCACGACTTTGAAGCCGCGTTCCTGCAAATTTTGGAGGATGGCGGGCAAAGCATCGGCGGTAGTGGCGTTGCCAATGTGCATGAGGATTATCTGGCCGTCAAGTTGGGCGTTGGTTTGCCCGGTGATGCGGTCAATCAGAAAGCGGGCGCTTTTGGGCTGTCCCACCGAGTCTAGGCTGTCAAGCGTCCAGAAGATAGAGCGATAGCCCAGGCCGTTCACCACGCTCATCACGCGGGCGTTGCGCGAACCGTAGGGCGCACGCCAGAGTGGGCGCGTGCTATGGCCCGTGAAGCGGGAGAGCAATGCGTCGGTGCGTTCGATTTCGTCTTTAATCTGGGCATCGCTCACCCCGGTCAGGTCGGGATGACTCCAGGTGTGGTTGGCGATTTCGTGACCGCTATTGACGATTTGCTGGACATAGGCCGGGTTTTGCTGCGCCCAACTGCCCGTCAGGAAGAAGGTAATTTTTACGCCCGCCTGATCCAGCGCAGTTAGCATTTTTGGGAAAGGTTCTGCTCCTGCCCCGGCATCAAGGGTAATCGCCACTTCCTTTTTGCCAGTTTTGCCGCGCACAACTTCACTCAGTGGCCC
>JBBQXW010000464.1:0-4422 GCA_038209275.1 Chloroflexia bacterium
AACTACCAGTATTGGAACGAGCAAACTGGCAAGAAGATTTTAGAGTACCGCCTCGATGCCAACCCGGTGCGGGCAGCACGCGCTTACACCCTGGAGAGCGTGGCTCTATACGACTCTTTAGTAGCCTGTTGGGATGCGAAATATACTTACTGGGCGATTCGACCTTTTATGCTGGATAAGGAGTTCAAGCCTTTGTTCAACACGCCCAACCATCCGAGCTACCCGGCGGCACACGGCTGTAGTTCCACCTCCGTTGCCACTACTTTAGGCTACGTTTTCCCACGCGATGCCGCTACTTTGAAGGCGCTCTCTGACCAGGCGGCTGAGTCGCGGGTGTGGGCGGGTATTCACTTCCGCAGCGATGTCGTGGTGGGAATTACCCTGGGCCAGAATGTCAGCCAGAAGCTGATTGAGTGGGCCAAAAAAGATGGTTCACAGTAAATTTTAACCTCCCTCGCATACACAAACAAACCGCCCCAGATTTTTGGGGCGGTTTGTTTGTGTATGCCCGCAAATCTTGACATTCCTTCCTTTCTTCTGCTAGGCTATCAGGCAATCTAAATTTAAGCATTTGCTTCAAAAATGAGTTGGGCCAGGCGATTGAGAGAGGAAAAGGAATTTTTAAGTGAGAGTAATTAGCGGTAGCGCACGCGGTCATACTTTAAAAGCGCCCAAAGGCATGTCTACTCGCCCGATGGCCGATAAAGTCAAAGGCGCAGTTTTTTCGATGCTAAACAATATTTTGAGCCAGCTAGACCGCGAGTGGGGGCAGGTACTCGACCTTTATAGCGGTTCTGGCTCTATCGGCATCGAAGCACTTTCGCGGGGGGCGGATTGGGCCGATTTTGTTGAGATTAGCGCCGGGGTTTGTCGCGTCATTTCCGAAAATTTAGAGCATACTCACTTCCAGCAAAAGGCGCGGGTCAACAATCGCAATGTGGCGGCTTTCCTCAATACTCCCCCTTCCGCCCCCGGTGCCTCGGCTGCAAAAAGAACCGCTGGTGGGCTGCACCGCCGCAAGGGAGGTATTCGCCGCGACCAGCCCGCCGATTATTTGCCTGTGCCAATCGAACCCGAAGTTACTTTGCCCATTGTCAGCGAAGTTGACAATGTTGCTACCCAGCAAGCATGGCAATATGATATAATATTCTTAGACCCACCTTACGCCGACCCAAAAATTCCCGACACGCTGGCTCACGTTGCTCGTAGTGGCCTGGCTAGGCCGGGGGGTCTGGTAATTATTGGACATTCTCCGCGCGTTGAACTGGCTGAAAGTTATGGGGAAACAGCCCAGCCCAACGCGGTTCGGCTCAATCGTCTGCGCTTTCGGCGGCATGGCGATTCAGCATTTTCGATTTATCTGGCTGGCGAACTAGCTGATTATGGCTTTGGCCTTCTTTCACAAGAACAACCCGAAGATGAGTTTAAGCCTGAAAATGACGAGGAAGCCGAGTTGGATGCGGTCATGTCCAGTGAGGATGAGCAAGAGGAATAATTAGAGAGGAGAGCTTCAAGGTGACAATGGCGCTTTACCCGGCAAGCTTTGACCCTGTAACCTACGGCCACGTAGATGTGGCGGAACGGGCAGCCCATCTCTTCGATGAGTTGGTGGTAGCGGCTTTCCACGCCAGTTCCAAAGGCAACCGTCTTTTTTCTACCGAAGAACGACTGGAAATGTTGCAAATTTCCTTAAAACATCTACCGAATGTCCGTATCGAAAGTTACACTAATCTGACGGCCTATTACGCCCTTGAAATTGGGGCAAAGGCAATTGTACGTGGCTTGCGTACCGTCAGCGATTTTGAGTGGGAACTGCAACTGACCCAGAATTATCGTACTCTGGCTCCCGAACTGGAAGTGGTTTGCCTTATGACCAGCCAAAACTATTCTTTTATGAGCAGCAGCATGGTCAAAGAAATCGCTCGTTTTGGCGGCGATGTAAGCAAAATGGTGCCGCCTCATGTCGCCAAAAATCTTTATGCCGCTTATGGCATCACAAAATTCGGTCGCTAAACCCGGTTTCGGTAGGGATTTGATTTCATCAAACCCAAATTAAGCGCAATATTACGGTACGGGTTTGATTCATCAAACCCAAACTAGATGCAATATTTCGGTAGGGGTTTGATTCATCAAACCCACACTAAACGTCCTAATTACGTCCCTGCTGAAACCAATTTTCCGGCGAAAAAATTTGCGCCATCTGGTAAAATAGTAGTGTTATGGATATAGATTATTTAATTGATCGCCTTGAAGCGTTAATAACGGCGGGCAAGCGCGTTCCCCTTTCTAACAAAGTGATGGTGGACGAGCAAGAATGTCTCGACCTCATAGACCAGATGCGCGCCGTTGTGCCGGAGGAAGTAAAAGCCGCCAAACGGACGTTGCATGACCGTGAGCGGATTTTGGGCGATGCCGAGGAAGATGCGCGCCAGGTTTTAGAACACGCCGAGCAGCAGCGCGATACCATGCTTTCTCAAAAAGGACTGATGGCGGAAGCAGAAGTCCAAAGCGCCGAAATTATTAGTCGAGCCGAACAGGTAGATTATGACCTGCGTACTCAGGCTCAAACCATATATGATGAAGCGATTGGGCAGACCCAGGAAATGCGCGAAGGGGCGAACAGCTATACTATGCAGGTTTTGCAGGAATTAGAGAATTTGCTGGGCAAACACCTCAACATGGTACGTAACGGCCTGCAAAGTTTTCAGCAACAAGCTCAACAATATCAAGAGCAGATGGATAGCTACCAGCGCCAGAACCGACCCAATTATGCGCCTTCCGGCCCGCCGCCCGAAACCCGCCTGACTACCGCCGCCAGCCGCCCGCGCCCAACCGCGAAACCTAATGGTGCAGCGCCATCGCCCTCTACCGAGCGTCGTCCGGCTTCTACTTCTAGTGCCCCACCGCCAGAGCGCAAGGCTAACCCGCCCACTATTACTACAGGCAATAGTTCGAGTGGGCCGCGCAAACCAACGCCACCAACCGCGCCAACTCAGCTACCCAACCGGGCTACTTCTGGCAGTAATAGTAATACTAATAGCGGTTCGTCCCTGGCAAGCCGCAATATTACCCCGGTGCCAAAGCCGAGCCGCCCTAACGACGATGACGAACCGAACGAGCTGGATGACGACCCTTTTTTTAACCCCGACCCCAAGCGGCCTGGCCCCGGTACATCACGTTTCAACAATCGCAACGAGTGATTTACGATTTACGATTTACGATTTACGATTATTAGAACCGGGGTTTGGAGCATATCGCTTCAATTATTTTTAGAATTTCAGCTTGTTGCTTTATTTATTATTTAAGAGTAGTAGCGATTTGCCCAATCGGGCCATTAGCTGCAATCGCTTTGGCTGGCGTGGAATCCATCCGAAAGTGAAAGTGATTGATGGTCATTAACAAAATAAGCCGTAAATCTTTGTAGGAGGGGCTGCGCCCTCGATTTGTACACCAGCCAGATTTTCGAGGGCAGCACCAACTCCTACAAAGATTGCCCTATTTACGGATTTAATTCTTAAAAACCATCAATCGCTATTACCAAAGTAAAAATCCTGATTCTTTGTAAATCAGCGATGTAAACCAGCTATGAAAGAAAAGAAGTAACTTCCAATGAATGAGACAGGACAGAATAAAAATAACGAGGCGCTTCCGCGCCCGGCGCGTTCGCGCTTTAATTTTAGCAATAATCGGTTGGATAGTGCGCCCATTGCACCAGTCGCTCGTCCTGAACCCGAAGCTGAATTTGAGTCTGAATCTGAACAAGAGCAAGGACGAGTCCGCAAGCGTTACCCTCGTTTGCATCACGTGGTGAAAAGTGGCCCGCTTATTTTTAACGTGGCCCAACTACTGCGCGACCACGAAGGCGCTACCCGTGACTACGATTACGCGCAAGACCAGTTGCACCTGAACGAGCCAATCGGCGACGAGGTAGCCGGAACCGAAGCCACCGCCATCAAGGGCCATGTCCGCCTGACCAGAGTGCGCCACGATGTGCTGGCGCAAGGGCCGGGAGAAGCCGACGTGATTCTCAATTGTGTGCGTTGCCTCAACGATTTTAGCCAGCACGTTAATTACGAAGTTGAAGAGGTTTTTCATCCCAGCATTGACGTAGTTACTGGCCTACCTGTCGCACCCGAAGCACCCGAAGATCAAGCCGACCTGAAAATTGATGCGAACCACCTGATTGACATGGGCGAGGCTATCCGCCAGCAAATTCTGGTCAGTCTGCCCTGGAATCCGATTTGCGGCGACGATTGCCCCGGCCTCTACGAATACCTTGACCGTGCCAACGAAGATGTTCCAGAAGCCGAAGAAGCCGACGCATCTATCCCCGACCCACGCTGGGCCGGATTGTCAAGAATAAAACTAGACGAGTAGTTCAAAGTTCAAAGTTCAAAGCTAGAACGAGAATTCATCAACAAT
>JBBQXW010000465.1:0-4413 GCA_038209275.1 Chloroflexia bacterium
CGCGTGGTTTGCGACGGATGAAGAAAACCAGCAAATCGGCCATGATTAAAGTGCCGCAAATCCAGGCGATAGGTGCAATGTAATTGGCTTCGCCGTTGTTAATATCGAGATAACTTACAAAGGTAGGAAACCAGTTGCCCATACCCAGGTCGCCCGTTACATTTTCCTGAAGCCAGCTCAGGAGTTTAGCCGGATTTTTGTCTTGCCAGTGAAACATCAAGTGCGGATTAATCATCCAGCCGATTGAAATGACCACGCTCCAGGCCAACGAAACGCCCAGAAAAACGCGAGTAAAGCGATTGCGCGCCTCGCTCAAAACAATCGCGAAAGGTGCAGCCAGCAAAGGGACGAGCGGCACAAGATAGCGCGCCGGTGGCCCCCATTCGCCCCACCACTGGTTGTAGCTGGACATTATCAGGAAGTTGGGCAAGAGCGCCACGCCCAACCAGCACAAATCGCTGCGCCGCCGTATCGTTTGCCAGTGGTCAGGCGTGCGTAAAAACATTAAATACAGGCCGATGAAAGCCAGCAAATAAAAGGGGGCATAAATCAGCAAACCGTACTTCTGGTCGAAGAAAAAGCCGACTATACCGAGCCAGGCCAAACTTAGCGGCGCGAACCCGGCATGGTCCTGGGTGTTCGGCAAGGGCGTGCCGTAGAGATAGAGGTAGTAAGACAGGAATAGCCCGCCCAAAATTATTATCGGGAAGAGCAGCACCGCTACCTTTATGGGCGACCAACCGGGCAGGGCCGAGCGCCAGTTGTGCATCCGTCCGCCCAGCACGAAATACAGGAAAAGCGGCAGCGAAATCGAAATAAAGACCGAGTGTAGCCAGGGCAAAAAACCCAAACACAAGCCAATCAACAAGGCCCGCCCCAGTCCGTTCACTTCGGCAGTGGGCTTGCCCTGTTCTTGCGCCGTCAACCGGGCCTGCGCCGCCAACCGCAAGCGCCGCCAGCTGTAAATAACCATGAGGGCGGCAGGGATAGCCGGGAAAATCAAAAAGGCGTAGGCCAACAGAGGCGAAGTAAACAGCATCGCGGCCCAGGCAAACCAGGCTACTCGTTTCCGCCCGGTCATTTCGTAAGCTAACAGCCAGCAGTTGAGAGCGACCAGCGCCGTCAGCAGATTCATAAAAATCATAACCAGCAAGCGCCCGCCCAGTGCGTAAGCCGGAGCAATCAGCACCGAAAGGCCCAGTCCGTGCTTGGTGTAAGTGCCGAGGCGAATAGTATTTTTGGAGGAATGGGGCGGCAAATCGTCGAAACCATCAGGAGTATTCGGGCATCTACGTAAACCAAAGGCGTACAGGCCCGGCACGCTATCTATCGCCTTTGACCCGACATGACCCCATTTCGGCTTTGTCATGTCCTGACAGGTTGGTGCAAAATCTTGATAATCGCGCTGGGCATAATTGTTGGTTTCGTCTAAATCCTGGTCACGAAGCAGGCTGATGGTCGTGACCAGGTAAAAAGGCTCGTCGCCAGTCGGCGGATTTAGCCATTCGTAGACATGAGGAGTTAGCAACAGCAACGCCAGGAAACCAAAAAGCAGCACAGCACCTAATTCTAGTCGCTGCCGATTTTTAATTTCTATTCGCCTACTAGAAGGTTTGGGGGTAGCCTTCTTGTCCCGTGTTAGTAGCATTTAGTCATTTACGATTTACGCACCCAGAGGGTACCCGCGATTTACGATTACAAAGCCGACATCTGGCGTATTGTACCTGAAGTAGGCAGGGTGAGCAACCAGAAAAGCGCATTAAGATAAGATTAGGGAAGGGTTAAGAAAAGTATGTTAAAAATTTGACAAGCTTCTAAGGTTGTGTTAATATTTTTTCTGGACGAGCGAGCTATGAGTAAAAGTCAACTGCTTTCAAATTCTCAATCGCAAACCTTAAAAATCAATCGGACGCAGTACATTTGCTGCAATAAGCATTGTGTTACGAATGCTTGGTTTTTGTGCGTCTTAGATTGCGAGCTTGAAATTGACTGAAGTGCGAGTGGTAAGCTTTTCTACTAATGGGAAATTAAAATCCCACAAATATTTAGTTACTAGCAACAAAACCAGTCCTGGCACGAAAGAAACAAAGAAAGGGAGGACGAGTTCGGTGAGAACAACTGGCAAGGTAAAATGGTTTAACGACGCTAAAGGTTATGGGTTTATTGAGCGCCCTGGTGGTGAGGACGTGTTTGTTCACTTCTCCGCTATACAGATGGATGGTTTCAAGACCCTTACTGAAGGGCAAGAAGTCGAGTTCGAGATTGAGAATACCGACAAAGGCCCACAGGCGGTTAGCGTAATGTATGCCGAGCAGGCCCAAATTGCCTAACTAGTTACCTGTAGTACCGTCCTACCCGGACACTCAGGTACCTAACTCTAAAATATCCAGGTAGCTTGATTGCTGGCCTACAAAGTCGTAAGCCGGGTTTCATCCGAGTTACTTCAAACAGGCCATAGCTTGTGCCTGGCTATATTATAGAAAATTTCCAAAGGCTTCTCGCCTCCGCCAAAGTCGGAGTGAGAAGCCTTTTTTTATTTTTATAACTCGGTTGAGCGTCAGCTTTTTGCAAAACATTGACGCTCTACGCTTTTTCTGTTATAACTGGCCCATATACGCGGAAGTAATATTAAGTCTGGTTCGGTAAAATTGTGGTAGGGGCCAGGTTTCCTCGCCCTTCTTCAATCTAGTACAATCCCGAAGGGCCAGGAAACCTGGCCCCTACGAAATCGGATTTGTTATAAAGAGGGATAGGTCAGTCGCCAAAAAAAGCCTTTTTAGTCAGGGAGTTGGGACATGACCGAATTAATTGAACAGACCAGCAGTACTTTAGATAAATTAATCAACCGCAAAGATTTGATTATTGGTAATCCAGCCTCGAACGTGGGGATATGTACGCTTTGGACGCAGAAAGCCCTAATCGCCCAGCGTCTCGATGAAGCGCAATTTTTTATTTGCGCCAACTTATATAGCTTTGCCGGAATTAATTTTTTGATGCGTAACACGTTTTTATTTCCCCAGATTCGCTATTTAATTTTATGCGGAGCTGACCAATCGAAATCGGGCGAGGCGTTAGCCCACTTTTTCGAGCATGGTTTAGGTCCGAATCACAGTCTGTTCGGGGAACAGGCCAAACTCGATGAAAATTTCCCGCTTGAAGCAATTGAACATTTGCGGCGCGAGGTGCGGCTAATTGATTTACGTCCGGCGGCAGCCCCCGAAAACGTCGGATTAAAGAATCCCGAAGCCATTGCTGCCCGTATCAAAGAAATTTTGCCGACGCTTCAAGCCTTGCCGCCTTTCGCCGAGCCGCAACTCTACCCCGAAAGCAAGCCACCGGGCGGGAAGCCTCTACCCAGCGAAGCCACCGGCTTTCGGGTGGAAGGGCCAACCGTAGCCGAAACATGGCTCGAAGTGTTGCGGCTGGTTATGCGCTTTGGGCAAATCAAGCCAACTGATTACAGTCAGTCGCAGCGCGAACTTTTTAATCTGGTCGCAATCATTACCGACGAAAACCCGGACGATATTTATTTCGCGCCCTGGTTGCCTTTCAGCCGCGAAGAATTGGAAGATTATTATCCGCGCCTACTTTCGCCCGACAAAATACCGGGCGTGAGTTACACCTACGGCGAACGCTTGCGAAACTACAAGGGCGAGGGCTTAGACCAGATTGCCAGCCTGAAAGAACGGTTACGTGAAGCCCACCACACCCGCCGGGCGGTAGCAATTACCTGGGACGCTTTTGTAGATAGCCACAGCGATAACCCGCCCTGCTTGCTGGAAGTAGGCGCAGGCGTGCAGCAGGGCAAGCTTTACCTGACCGCCCGTTTCCGTTCCCACGATTTGTATACAGCTTGGCCTCAGAACACCTATGCATTGCGCCGACTTCAAAAGGAAATCGCCGACGACGTAGGGCTGGAACTTGGCCCGCTCACCATTATTTCGCACTCGGCCCATATTTACGCCGATAAATGGAAATATGCCCTCGATACGGTGGCTTCTTTTGAAAAGAAACGCATCGAGTGGAAGGGCGACCCACGCGGCTATTTCATCATTGATACCCGGCCCGAAGATAAATTGATTACAGTGCAACACGCGACTACCGAAGGCTTTAGCCCGTTCTATTTCGAGGGACACAGCGCTCGCCAACTTTGCCTGGAAATCACCCGCGAAAAACTGGCGGCGCTCGATGACCACTACGCCTACCTGGGCCGCGAACTCATGAAAGCCGAAATCGCCCTAAAGCTGAAGCTGCCTTACGTGCAGGATAAAGATTTGCCGATTTAATTTTTTAACCGCCGATGAATTTATAATAATACCAGCGAATGGTTAGTTATTAAATCTAGGGAGTGGCAATGGTTTTCGTAGGGGCGAATCGCATACGCCCTTGAACACACAGCTAGGTCTAAAGGGC
>JBBQXW010000466.1:0-4383 GCA_038209275.1 Chloroflexia bacterium
AGCGTAATAACCAGCAAAACATTGCGGGCAAGCTGGCCTTTTTCAAGCTGCGCCGGAAAATCCCATAGCGCCGCCGTAAGTTGCTCCCGCCACACAAAAAGCGCGACCAGCAAGGCCAGAATTGCCGCGATAGGTAGCAGATAAGGCAAGTACCACAAATTTAAGTTGCGCGGCGCAAGATAAGGCAGTATCAACCAGGGTAGGAGCAAAGCCGCGCCTATTCCCGCCGACAACAGCGCCCTTCGGGTGAAATAAAACAGAGCCGCGCCCGCCGCCAGCGTATAAAGCGCCGCCCATAGCCATACTTCTAACGGCGGCAAGCGCAAAGCGGGCGAACTGACCAGCCGCACCTCCTGTACTTTCACGCCCAGCGAACGGCTATCGCCTCCTCCCGGTGTGAAGGCGGGCGATTTTATTTCCAGCCTGAAATTATCGCTGGCAAGGGCTTCGGGCGGTACGGCAAAGGAATATCTATTTACTTTTCCGGCTACCGTCGCCGCCCGCCCAATTTCAACGCCGTTGGCAAGCACGATTACTTCAAAAGCTTTGCCCGACGCTGCGCCAAGCTCAATTTCTAATCTGTTTGGGCCAGAAGGATTCGGCCTGACCGGGAAATTGATAATACCAACTGCTTCATTTAAGGAACGGTTACTGCCCGTCCAGCGATAGCGCGGCGCACCCGCCTCATCCTGATTGAAACCGCTCACAAACGGTGCATCGCCCAGTTCGCCTACCGCAATAACCTGTTCACTCCGCAACGAATACGCCCCGACCAGAAGAAGGGCCGGGCCGAGTAGAGCTATGAGACTGAGAAGGGTCAAGTTCGTAAGTTTCAAGTTTCAGGTTCCAGGTTTCAAGTTCAAAATTGCTGAATTGGTAGATGTTACGCCAGTGAAGTTCGCCCTGGAATAAATTCCGGGCTACGCAGCTCAAGTGGTTTGAAAACCACTGGATACAGGGCCGGAGCTATTCGGTAATCAGTGGATTTTAATCCACTTGAGCTGTGTAGCCCGGAATTTATTCCAGGGCGGGCTACACCATAGCACTAATTTGCCAGTGAAAATCGCCTGTGGCTCAAGGCACAGGCTAAGTTGCTCAAGTAAGCTAAAGCTCACTGCAATAACACTTTGGGCTGGAAGTACCTCTATTAGCAGAGATGGTTTTGGTAGGGGCGAATCGCATACGCCCTTTTGACCATACGCAATGTTCAAGGGCGTATGCGATTCGCCCCTACCCCGACTATTTTCGGCACTCTTTTTGGGCCAAAGGAATTTTCAGCCGAGTTTAGTCGGCTTGAGCTTTTTAGCCTGCGAATTCGGCCCGTAGGGTTGCCCTGTGGGTACTCGCAGGCGATTTACCCCCACTCTACCCCGCCAGCTTCTCTCTAGCGTCGCTACAAATAAATAACCAGCGTTACCGACTGCCCTACTCCCAATTTTGGCGCAACGAATTGATTGCCCTTATATTCGGTGTAAGACTGCCCGTTCGCCAGGGTCATTCGGGTGATGGGGGCGGGCATTGTCAGGGTCAGGCCATCTACCGAATGGGTGTTGTGGTTGGTCAGGGTCAGGTAGACACGCTTGCCGTTGTCGCTATAGCTGGTTTCCAGGCCGATTTTTTGAATGTCTAAGCGGTGCTGAACCAGATTGGTGACGCTATCAATCCACAGTCCGCTTTCGCGTTTGGCGGCGGCATAAGCTATAACGCGCAACCACTGGCTTTTGTCGCCGGGATCAACTACCGCTTCGGGGTGCGTCCAGATTGAGCCGTAGCCGCGCCGGAGCAAAAGCTGGTCAACCAGCGTTTTGGCCTGCGCCTCGCTTTTGTTGCCGGGTACAAGCTGATAATCGTTCAGCACCAGCAAACGTGGCTCGTATTTCACCCGATTCAGGTAATAATAAAAATTCTGTGGCCCGGCTTCTGCCTCGTAAATCGTGCGATTGTTGGGGTCGCGCTTGCCGTTGTCGTATTTTAGTACGCCTTCGGCATCGGGTTGCTTGGCCTGGTCTACATCGTAAAGCCGGGTGACGGAAAGAAAGCCATTATCGGCTAATACTTTATAGTGCTGCTCCTTCACGCTGTTGCTGGACTGCCAGGGGAAGGCGAACGAGCGCGGCTCAATCCCTTTGGCACGGGCATATTTAATCCACTCGGCTACATCAACCGCAAACTCGGCGGGCGAAGTGCCGCGTACATAAAGATGACCAAAAGTGTGGCTTTGAATATCTTGCCCGGCTTGTTTCAAACGGTCAGTCTGGTCGCCAAAATACCAGGCCGGATTGGTCTTGTACGTACCGTAAGGGTCGTCGCCGTACCAGGGATGGGTCTTCCAGTAGTCGTTATCCCAACGATTCTGGCTATCGGCCCATTTATAGGTCGGATTTCCGGCAAAAAAGATGCGGCTGGGGTTGCCATCCAGCAAATTATAGCCAGTGGCGTAAAAAGTGCCGCGAATATCAAACTGCTGGAAAAACTTGAGCAAATTGTCTGCGCCATCGCGCATCATCTGGCCGCGTTCCTCGGCGTTGGCGATAGCGCGCTGGCGATTGCCCTCATTAATGGCAACCCCGCCCGTTTCACCGCCTTCACCAACAAAACTTGCCCCGCCCTTGCTATGTATCAGCCCCCCCATCGCGCTCTCCCAATCGAAGCTGAAAGAAAGGGCGCTAGTGGCGTAATTCTTCATCGGCTCAAGCTGCGGATTATCGTTCCAAAAAACAGCTTGCCTTAAGCTGGCGGGTTGGCTGCCGTTTTGAATAGTAAGCTGAAGATAGGCTGCGCCGGGCGGAGCAGCGCGTTTGTCACTCAATGCCTTTGTATCATTCCAGCTACGGGTAAATTCGCCCGGCAACGGATTATGGCCCTCGTCGCTCCAACTCCAGGTCAGGCTTAGATTAGTAGCGGCATCGGCGGACATCTTGTAATTGTAGACATTGCCGCCCTGCACCCCGATTAGATAGGGCTGCAAGCGAGCATTTGCGCCCAGCCCAACCCCGGACGGATTAGAGCGGCACGGCTCGGACAAATACCAGCCCGGCAATTTTTGGCCCTGACACTGCAAAGGTGTGTTAGCGAACAAATTATTTGCCTCATTCGGCTGAAAATTTTGCCAGAAAAAATTGGGCTGAGTAACCGCAAGGCTGACCACGGCAAAAACAATTATGCCGCCGGATAGCGCCCGCGCTTTGGTCTGTTGCCGAATGCCACGCATTGTCCACCAGATTAGCCCAATCACTAATCCCGCCCCGATGAACGGCAAAATATAAACCAATCCGCCCAAATTATTGAATCCAGGGCCGGGCGGGGCGATTAAATAGTAAACTATCACGCCCCACAAGGCCAGATATACCAGCCAGGTCTGTTCAAGCCGGGTCAAGAATTGAAAACGCTGATGCCAGACCGCTACCCCCAGCGCCAGTGGCGGCATTACACCCGCTATAAAATCTACTCGCGCCATTCCCTCGCCGATTGGGTGACGCAATAACCCCAAAATAAAGCTGACCGCAATCAGGCTGACCAGCAAAACGGCTTCTTTACGCTTGCCGCGCTGCCCCCACAAAGCGGCCAATCCCCACGTTCCGAGCAAAACCAGAAATGGCCCAAGCACTGCCCGCCCGTCGCCAAAGAACGCCTGTCGGAGATTATCGAGGTTGAAGCCGCCCAAAAATTGCCCGGTCAGGCTGCGCTCCTCTGCGTCATTGAGCAAATGACCGTAGGTGAAAGCCCAGGGAACGCCAAAAATCAGCCCGTTGTACAGTACCAACCCGCCGATACCGACCAGCCAACCAATCCCTAAACCTGCCACTGCGTTAAATTTTAGCCGTCCGGCCCAAATCAGGTAAATCAAGAAAAGCGGTGTCCAAATCAGATTGGGGTAATCTACCGTTACGGCAAGGCCCAGCAATAAGCCCAGCCAACCACCCTGCCACAGATTTAACCGCTCTGACTTTTTTCCTTCGACTAATATCTGGCGGGGCAGTTTCGGCAAAGCTACCAGTAGAGCCGCTGTTAGTAGGAGCAAACTAATTATCGGCGGCCCAAAACGGCCCGCTTCACGCCACAGTGCCGATGCTAACCCCAGTGTAAGCGCGCCATAGCGGGCCGAAATCTCAGTCGCACCAAGCCGCCGGGCTACCGCGTATAGCAGCAACACCGTTCCCGCGCCCGCCAGCGCCATTGCTAATAAACCGAATGCTTCCACCGGGGCGTTCGAGCCGGGCCACCACCATTCGCCAATAATTTGCCCGAACTGATAGAAAGGCAAGGCTAAGAGACTTGTGCCGGGGGCGGCATCGCTATAATAATGGCCCTGATAATAGGCTGCGTTGGGAAAATCTGCCGGATTACTCAGGAAAAAGCCGGAGGCGCTACGGGCAAAATGGT
>JBBQXW010000467.1:0-4352 GCA_038209275.1 Chloroflexia bacterium
TCGGCGAACGTAGTAGTCTGAGGCTGGCGATTGAGCCAGAAGGTGATGCTTTCCTCGCGACTCACCAGACCCGCCTCGACCAGCGCCGTTAGTGCAGCAAGGCGTTGTTTTTCGTCGCCGACCCGCCCAAAGGCCAATGTTTTGACCAGTTCAACCGTTCCGGCTGCGCCGCAGGCCAGCGTTTGCGTTAGCAGTGCCTTTAATACGGCTGGTTCATGGTTTATCCAGTAAGTATACGCCACGTAATCCAGCGCGACTTGCCCGAATTTTGCAAAGAAAGGCCGCAAGCTGGTCTCGTATCGTTCGGCTTCTTTTTCTTTGCCGGATTGCGGCAGCTTCAGCAATTGTGGCTCGATTTCCTCGTAAGCCTGGGCTGCTTGCGGGTAGAGTAATTTTGGCTCCCAGTAGAAAAACCGCCCGCCCGGTAGCGGCCCGCTCTCCTCATTCTTGAGCGCCTCGTAGGTACGGTCTAGCAGCACCTGATGGGTATCAAACCGACCATACGAAGTCCAGGCCAATTCTAGCGCTCGCTTCAAATTTCCGGCGTTGGCGGCGGCGGCAATCTCGAATATCAAAGTTTGCTCATAAGCAACTTTATCCACAATCTTCAAAACACTGAACAGACGCTCGTTGGTGATCAGCGGTTGCAAACGGTCATAAATTAGCTGATGTTCGTTAAAATAAATCAGGGCTTCGGCTATTTTCACCAGCTCGTCGGACGGCTTGATTTTGATAGCCATCAGACGCTTGAGATAGTCCCGTGCCTCCTCTCGCCGTCCCAGACTACATAGTAGCCGAACTGCATTGCTAAGTCCGTGAATATTTTTTGGGTCAATATGTTCCAGGATATAGTAAATTTTTTCCAGCGCCTGCTCAAGTTTGCCCTGCCACAGATAGATAATCGCCAGATTGTTGTAAGGTGTGGTCGAATCCAGCTTGAGCCGGGCAACTTCCTCAAAAGTCTTAATCGCCTCGTCCAAATCAGCATCCGGCCCATAAATATTCATTTCCAGCTTGCCCTTATCGAGCAGTAGCGAAAAATGCACAAAATCGTCGAAGGCCATTTTATCTTTTTTGGCCGCCATTACCATGCCCTGCTTAACTGCCGTTATTAGCGTGCGGCAGCGGATACGTTCGGACGGGCGGTTAAGCGCCTCGGCTACCACATCACAATCAATCTGTTGGCTGTACTGGTAGGCAATAAAAGGTGAGCCGGTCATGGCGCACAGTCGCACCAGGTTATACTTGTTGAGAGCATCGCGGTACTTGTGTTTGGGCGGTACGTTCAGGGCGCGCTCAAAAATTTCGCGGGCCTCATAATCAAACCCGGCACTGGCGTAGCACGCGCCGAGCAAATCTAAAAACTCGCCTCGTTCCGAAAATTTTTCGGTCATGGGGTCGAGTATTTTAATAGCATCGGCGTGCTTGCGCTCATTGAAAAGTTTACGTGCCTGGGCTATTTTGAAGCTAAAATCTCGTTCCGTCGTCTGGTCGTATAGCTGAAATTTATTAACCGGGCCACTACCGAACCTTTGTCGGCGATTTTTATTATTTTTGTCTCTATCATTTTTAGACATTTGGCTGATTATCCAATCTACTTCTATTTACAATATATTGCTCAACGCTGGAGCTTCTCATTTGCCGGGTGGCAGGTATAACCTCTACCTGATACTTTTTCGTTTCTAGTTCAGCATAAAATTTCCGGCTAATTATAAGCGGTAGCGAGGTGCAAGGCAAGAAATTCGGCTTCGTTCCTAGATTTTTTAAAGTTTAATCAGAAATTTGCCAAAACAGCACCCTGACCCCGTTTATTACGTTATAATGTGTAGATACTCAGCCCGGTGCGATTGTCACCCTGACGCAGGAAGGGTCTTGGTGCTACCCGAAGCACCTTACTTCGGCAACTAGAGATGCTTCGTGCCTCACACCCCGTAAAGGGGCGTGACGGGGTGAGTAGCTAGTAGAAGTAGCTAGAAACGATTATAGTAGTATTGTAGCAAAAATAGGTGAGGATAATGGGCCAAAACCGGAAACCGAATTTACAGTGGCTTTTGTGGGCCTTAACGTTTGTGTTAACAGGCTTATTGAGTGCTTGCGGCGAAACTACTGCGCCTGCTCCTGAAAATAGCCGCACCGTGCCGCCTTCTTTTTCGGCTTCTGCTTCAGCTTCCACAACTCCTGCATCGGCTTCTAGCTCTACTCAGGCAGCAACGGTTGCCGCACCAACCCCGACGACCTTGCCAACAGCAACGGCCCTGCCTACCCCAACCATTGTGGTAACTTTTGACCGCAACGCTTTGAAGGCCGAAGTGCGCCCGCTCCTGGGTCAACTCTGGCAGACCTACAAACAGCGCTACGTTCAGCAGGATGGGCGGGTTAAAGACCCGCAGCGCGCCGATGCCACGACCTCGGAAGGACAATCTTACGCCTTGTTGCGGGCCTTCTGGCAAGATGACCGCGCCACTTTCGATAGCGTCTTGAACTGGTCTATCAACAATTTGCAATTGCCGCGTGGCGATAAACTTTTTGCTTATTTATGGGGAAAAACGCCTGATAACGTCTGGAAAGTGCTAGACCCGGCGGTTGCTACCGATGCCGACCAGGATATTGCTTTTGCCTTGCTGCTGGCCTGGCGCAAGTGGAACGACCCGCGCTACCAAACGCTGGCCCAGCAAATTATGACCGACCTGTGGAACAAAACCATCGTTACTATCAACGGGCAACCTTACCTGACGGCGGGTGATTGGTCGCCCACGCTAGAGCGCCCTGTTTTGAATCCATCCTACTTTGCGCCGTATCAGTATCGGCTTTTCGCTCAATTCGATTCGGATAAACGCCATAACTGGCTGGCTCTGGTAGATACTTCTTATCAGGTCATTCAGGGCTGTACTACCAACAAGCTTGATGCTACTGTCGGCAAACTTCCGCCCAACTGGTGCGCGATTGATAAACAAAGCGGTGCGCTAATCTCGGCCCTCGACCAGGACAAAAACTTCGATAGCAATTACGGCTACGACGCTTTTCGTACCCTCTGGCGGTTATCGCTAGATTATCGTTGGAACGGCGAAAAACGGGCCATGAGTTATTTACAAACGCTGGACGTGCTGCGCGATGAGTGGAAAACCAAACAAAAACTGGCGATAATTTACGACCACGCGGGCCAGCCCAAAGATAGTGGTGAAGATTTAGGTATCTACGGCGGCGGCGGTCTGGGCCTTTTCCTGACGATTGACCCGGCTGTGGCTGACCAGATTGTCGGCCTGAAACTACTGCCCGCCCTCCGCAGCGCTGGCAAAGACGACCCCGACCCGGCCCATTTCGATGCGACCAAAGCCCGCACCTACTACGCCCAAAACTGGGCCTGGTTCGGGCTGGCGCTCTATGCCGATATTTTGCCGCGTCCTTGATTCTATGAATCTAGTTTAAGCGGCTAATGCTTCGGTTAATTCGTGCGAAAGGTTTTCCAAATCGCGGGCGGTATTGGTAAATTCCAGACTGCCGCTTGCAGTCTGGCGGGCTACCAGCCCAACCTCCTGTAGCTTTTTTACTGCCTGTAAAGAAGCCGAACGTTGCTGGTTGGTAGCCTGATTTATTTCGCCGGTCAGTTGCTCCATTGTAGCAATCGCTTGCTTAATAATTTCTACCTCGGCGGCGCTTTGTTCTATCGTCAAGCCCAACTGGTCTAACAATTTGCCACTTTGCTCAGAAATACTTACTGCTGCGTTAGTATGGTTATGGCCTTGTTCTGCCACTGTGACAGCCTCATAAATCTGGTCTTTTACCTCACCTAGAATAGTGCTAACTTCCTGACTGGCTTTTACGCTACGGTTAGCCAGGCTCTTAACCTCTGATGCCACTATTTTAAAGCGGTCTCCAAATTCTCCTGCTCCGGCAGCTTCAATTGCTGCATTTAGGGCCAGCAAATGAATTTCGGCACTAATAGTTTGCATCAGGACTAATACTCTTTTACCCGCTTCGGAACGAAGTTGCAGCTGGTTTAATCTTTGCATCAACTCTTGATAAAGAAGCTGGACTTGCTGATTGCTGTCAATGGTCTGCTTTACTATTTGCCTACCTTCTTGCCCGATTTGTACTGCCCGTTCGGTAGTTTTCTTTACCTGAGTAGCTGAACTCAATATTTTTATGGTAGCCGAATTTATTGCTTCCGCTCGGTTAGCTACGCCCTGGGCGGTCTGCGATAATTCTTGCAGAAAATCAGTTACCTCTACCAAAGTCGAGACCTGTTGTTGGCTGCCTCCAGCTTGTTGAGTAGCCGCCGAATTCAGTTCGGTAGTAGCACTATAGATTCGTTTGCTAACCGATTGACCCAATTGGCGTTTACCCTCGATAAC
>JBBQXW010000468.1:0-4345 GCA_038209275.1 Chloroflexia bacterium
AGTAGAGGTTTGGGCGATATACTCTTCTACCCGGCTCAACCATTCACCCGTTAAAGTTTGGAGGAGGGGCGTTTGTTCAATATCTAAAAAGTGTCCGGCCCGGTCAAGTACGGCAAACGTACCACGCGGGTAATTATCGAGAATTTGCCAGGCGTTGTTATACCCAACCATAGAGTCCTGACGGCCCGTTACGATTAGAGCAGGTGCGGGAAAGGGTGCAGGTAACTCGTCTGGTGAAAATGAAAAACTGGAGAGGTCGCCGAGCTTGTTAAGAAAGGCCCAATCTGCCAGGGCAAAGGCGGGTTGTCCGTAAGTACGGAACCACTCAATCGTTTCAACCCGTTGTACAACACACATATCCGGCAGAAAGCTGGTTTGAGGAGTCAAAGCGGCCAGAAATTGAGCATCTTCCACTACCACTTGATGAGCGGGCGCTTGCAACTTCGCTTTATTCGTCTCAACCTGGGGTATCCAGAGGGATACGCCATCAATCATCGAGCCTAGCTTGTAGACCATTCCCCGCGCCAGATACCCGCCATAAGATAGCCCGGCGACGACAAAGCGCTGGTTGGGTGCAACAGTTTGGATGAACTCGCTTACTACCTCAAGAATATCATCCTGGGTTGTTATCCATTCCGCGCCTGGGGTTTTTCCATGGCCCGGCAAATCGGGATAAATCCGCCGCCAGCCTGGGCGGTTCTGGAAAACTGGTTCCATATTAGCCATCATCCAGCGATGGTCTACCGGCGTACCGTGTAGCATCAATATTGGGATACCCGTGCCGTATTCCTCGTAATAAACCGGGACAGATTTAATGGTAACTTCCATAGGAGCCTCCTTCGTAAATTTAATTGCTATCAAATAAGGTCAACATCACTGTAAGAGAGGGCAGCGCCCCATGCGCGTCAACTTAAGCTCTTTTCCTTCGGGTTGGTACTTTGGTGCGACCCGCCCTGGAATAAATTCCGGGGCGAACTTGTTTAACCGCCAATTTCACCAGCGCCTTAAAGTTGATGCTTATGGAGTGCTGCCCTCTCCTACAGCCGCTATTTGAACGGTATTGTACTTAACCCTTATCGCAGTAACGTTTAAATTGAGCCAATTAATAGTGCCGATGATAGAGGCTGTAGTGATATTCCACTCGTGTTCCGGCGTGTTCGGTTAACAATTGCTCGGCCAGTTCGGGCGGGAATTCGATACGGACGACTGCTTCCAGGTCGGCGCGGCTCTCGAAGCACCATTCGCTGGCGATGCGGGTGAGTGTAAAACCGTGCGCGGCCCACCAATTTTCGACGGTCTCGCTAGTCTGATGTTGCCACAGAGGATGGCGTTTCAGCCAGGCGGCGAAAGTGCCATGCTCCAAATCGTTGTCAATAATAAAGGCAGTTCCGCCGGGGCGAATAACTCTGGCGAGTTCCGCTAAACCGGGTTCGCAATTCGGGGCGAAGAAATAAGCGAACCGGGCGTGGACAATATCTACACTGTTATCGGCTAAAAGCAGCTTTTCCGCCGAGCCAGTCATTATAGAGACCCGCTCAAGCCCTTGCGCGGCTACTCGTTGGATGGCCCGTAGCCGTGAAGGGTCATGCGGCTCAACCGCAATAACGTGGCGGGCCTGGGCGTGGAAACGGGCAATATGAAAACCCGTTCCCGCGCCCAGGTCAAGCACGATTTTAGCTTTCCAGGGAGCAAGCGTTGCCATTGCCGCCTCAATGCGTCCTTTCGGGTCAATCGCCCGGTTCTCGATTTCGTAAATATCCGGGTTTTTCTGAATATTGGTGGCAGCGTGAACGCCCGGTAGCTCTTGCATGGCTAAATTGCTTGCTCCTTTCTGACGCGCCCGCCGCGTTCGCTATGGGCTTCGATTGTAACGACTGCGCCGGGATTAGCCCGAATAACCCACTCGGCTTTGACCCGGTAGTCGCTGTTGTAGCCGGGCTGAACCACGCTCAGGCCAAGCTTGTTGCTACGGCCTTCTAGCTGACCCAGTTCCAGTTTAGCCTCGCCGGAAAGTAGTTCGATGCCTTCATCCAGAATTAACTCTAGCGTTACAGGCTTGAGGAAACGGCGTTCCAGGGCTTTTTTGCTACCATAGGTAGGCAGGAAGCCGCTATTTTCGGCGATGGCAAGTACCCGATAAACTGCACCGTGTGGTCGTTCGTCCGCCTCGGCCTGATTTACTGGCTCAACTTTCAGCACTGGCAAGGTGAGCAAAGGCGAAATAGCGGCGCAGGCAAACGAGAAAAGGGCATTTTGCTGGCAGATGTCCTTGAGCCAATGCGAATCGGGTGGCGGATTTTGCCAGCTATAGACATGATTCCAGCCACCCAGTTCCACCGGGCCAAGCTGCGGATGCTCGAAATGTTCCCACTCTTTAAACGAGCCGGGGATATGTTCCCAGAGCCATTCGTAAACCTTTAATTCTTCCTCTGGCTTGCGCTTCCGCATCAGAAAATCAATAAAATCGCGATTCTCTACTCCTGCCAGCTTGATAACATCCCACAGTTCGGTACTCAGGCCAAAAACGCCTAGATGGTCGTAAGCCCAATCCAGAAACGCCCCACGCAAATAGGTCTTGGGGTCGTAGCGGAAGCCATGATAAATACTTGCCATCGGGTAGCCAGTCAGGGCCGTGCCGCGTTCGCCCAAAAGTTTGTAAACTTCGAGGTCGTGGGTCGGGAAAGCCTCATCGGGTTTGCCGCTATAGGGCCGCAAAATTACGCCGCTAAAAGTGTGGTACGATTGCGAACCGCTAATATTGCGATGGGTCGTCCAAAAATGGCTGACGGCCTGGGTTTCCGGCTCGGAAAGCGGGAACGGCCCTGCCCCGGCCTGTTCGTTATCGGGGGCCCAATCGAAGCCATAATTGCGGTTTAAATCCAGACCTTCTTTGGGCGGAGCGACTTTAATAGTATAGCCATCGTAATTGCGGAGCAAACCCTCGGTATAGATACGGTAATATTGACCGCCTTCTTCATCCAAAGCGCGTTTGACCATCATGCGCGGGTCTTGCGGCGAAATCTTCCACTCGCCGTTGGGGTCAGCCACCCGCATCTGCCGAACTACGCCGTCGCCATCCAAATCTTCCGGGTAGAGGCCATCTTTATCTTCATCGGTTGGATAGGCGCGGGTACTGCTGCGAAGGCGGCGCGGCGAAGTTAACACGCGCTCTGCCCCGTCCGGCGTATGGCGCGGCATAATATAGAAAGCGCGGGTATCAAGCAGCCGATTGACCAGCGCCAGATTTGGGTCGCTGACCGCTTCAGCATCGCGACCATAGTTAGTCAAAAGATAATGAATAGTGTAAAGCGATACCGCCGACCCGGTTACTTCGGCGGCGTGAATGTTGCCGTCAATCCAGTAGGCCGGTTTATCTATATCCGCCCCGGTCTCGAAATTGGTGACGGTCATAACCCACAAATCGCGTCCCTCATAGCTCTTGCCAATCGAATCGAGCCGTGCCAGCTTTGGATAGGCTTCCGCCAATTTTTTAAGGGCCGCCGTCAGCTTTTCGTAAGTATGATATTGATAAAGCTCAATCGCCAGTTCAGCGTCTGCCGCCATTTTTAATTCCTCTCTATTTCGTATAAACGGTTAACAGGAAGGCAGAATAGCCCTGCCTCGATGGGGTGTTTCGGTTTTGCTTTTCTTGAAAACAGCCATATTTCAAAACAGTAAAAATCAGGAAGTCAGAATGAACATAGTTTAGTCTAACATTATTGAGAGGAGCTTACAACTTTGGGGAGTTTTGGGGTTTTGGTAAAGGTGCTATTCGTGAAATGGGTAGCACCTCAAATTAACGCGCAGGGGCTACGCTCTCGATTTGCGAACTCTTTTAGACCTGGTGTTATTCGGATGCGTAGCGCGAGACGTAGCGGTTGCCTTTGACGTAGTAACGCCAGGGCGAATCTACGCCACGAGTAATGCCAATGCGAGTGGTAACGACCATATCAAAAGGCGGCAGGGCAATTTCGGGTGAAGGTTCGGCTATAAAAAGCTGATCGCTTTGAAGTGAAGTACCGTTGAGCGCGCCCGTGATGCCGAGTGCCTGACAAAGCTTGCCAGGGCCGCTGGTCAGATTGCGGTCATTGGGATGACCCTTGAGCAGATGCAAATTACGGCGGTCACGCATTTCTTCCAGGCCGAAAACTGGCTCGATAGCCCGAATCAGTACCGCCGCCGGATAATCGTCGCGCTCAGTAACAACGTTCAGCATCCAGTGATTGCCGTAGGTAAAATAGACGTAGGCGTGACCGGGCAACCCCCACATAGTTTCGTTGCGACGGGTGCGCCCGGTGTAGGCGTGGCAGGCCGGGTCGTCCGGCCCGACATAGCCCTCGGTTTC
>JBBQXW010000469.1:0-4313 GCA_038209275.1 Chloroflexia bacterium
TATTTCGGCCAGCCCTGGCTCGGTTTCGTCCGGGTAGGCCATTACAGCCGTCGTCATAAAACCATCGGCGGCTTTTCCGCCCAGTTGGGGCAAATTAGCCGCGCCACTGTAGTTCAAGCCTAAAAAGATGGTCGGCACTTCTGCTTCGCGCATAACCTTCAACATTGCGGCGGTTAGTTCTGGCTTGGCCTGGACAAAAGTATATTCAGGATGGGCCGATTTCAGCCGATTCGCCTCAAAAGTTAAATTGGCTGGCTCTATTTTTGGTTGCAACACTCCTTCGTGATACCAGGAAATTTTGTGGGCGGACGAATAATCGCGCCCGGTCTGGTATGGAAAGCGCCCGAAATTATCGTCGCTGTAAAGATAACCCACCCCGGTCTGGTCGGTGCGAGTCGGATCGGGCCGATTCTGTTTGGCATAGAGCAAGGCAATTTTAAGCTGGTCGTTGTAGCTTGGCGCAAGCATAAAAGTATAAGGCTGCTGCTTTACATCCTGCACCAAATCTTCGGCGTATGAAGCCGACATCAGCACCACCCGGTCATTCTTAATCTGGCGACTGAGAGCCAGCGTGTCCGCCGTATCCCAGCCCACAAAAGCCACTGCCCCCTCTTTTACCAGCCGTTGATATTGCTCGATAGCTACCGGGGCTTTCCCGGCAAAATCGGCTGACCTCAAATCCAGCTTGTAGCCTCCCGCACCCCCTTTGGAATTGAACAGAGCGGTATAGGCCATTACGCCCGCCGCGTATTCCCGCCCCTCCGTCTCGCTCAAGTCAAAAATCCCGCCCACGATAATCGTCTTTTTCCCGCTTTCTTCGCTAGTTGGCGAAACCGGGACAGAGGGCGTTGGCTCATCAAAAGGGCCGCAGGCTGCCAGCAATAGACCGCTAAAAATAACTAATCTACCGATAAACTGAATTAAAAATTTGTGGACTGACACGCTCTAACACCGAGGTAAACCATTTTTTCGTAGGGGCGAATCGCATACGCCCTTTTTGACCCGGCCCAGCGTTCAAGGGCGTATGCGATTCGCCCCTACTACAGCCGGAAGTTGATTGTTATATTGCTTTAGTGTTCAAGGACAAATGCAATTAGTCCTTTCCAAATTGCCTTTTCACAAGTAGGCATTTCCTTTAGGATTATAACATAGCTCGGAAAGTTTAGAGAAAACCAGTTCTAAGCTTTCTCTCATCTAATTTTAATGATTTCACGTTATAATCAATTTATCAAATCCAGACAGGAGGTTAAAAATTATGCTCAAAGAATTATCTGCCGTCCGGGTAATGGAAATCGAGTGCAGCCAGGAAGAAGCGTTGCCCTTTATCTGGGATATTCGTAATATTGAGTACTGCGAAGTTAAGGCCGATAAAGTGCAGGTTACAAAAGACACGCCGCGCACTGGCACTTATACTGTTCATGGTCACTTCGCCCGCTTTATTCCCTGGTCGCGCACTTTCAGCTACCAGTTGCACGCTACTGGCTTTCACAGCAAAGAGGCCCAGGTTCCTCCCTCGATTTTAGATATTCAGGGTGGTTTCTTTGTGGAAGCTACCAGCGAACGAAGCTGCAAAATCGTGCATTACGAACAATATAAATTGCCCCTCCGTTTTCTGGTGCTAAGACCCTTTATTCTGGCTTATTTGCGCTGGAGTCAGAAAAAAGAGATGAAAGACCTCAAAGCGCTTATTTTGAAAAATATGCCAGGTGCAGCAAATTTAGCGTCTACAAATATTTAGAAGGGAAATTTGCCCTTTGGCAGCCCAAAAACCTAAAATTGTCTACTGGAAACCCGGCGGCGTGGTGCGCGGCAAGCAGGTTTATTTGGATGCTAATTTTCTGGTGGCGCTGAGTGCGCCGGAACATATCTGGCATACTAATGCACGTGGCTTGCAACAAATGTTAGCAGAACGCGAATTGACCCTTATACTTTCCTCGCTCGCCTTCAACGAAGCAATTTATCAGTTGCTAAAGCGCCCCGCCCCGGCAGAAGCTGAAAATGAAGAAGCGAACTCTTCAGTGCCGCGTTCGTTGCTCTGGCCCGACCGCTTGAGCGAAAATGTTTTGAAATTGCCCCACCTCAAGAGCTTTGAGCCGCCCGACCCGGCTTTGGCGTTCCATCGCCAAACTATTCGAGGTGTCAGCGAATTGGGCCTTGACCCCACCGATGCTTTTCATTATGCCGCCGCCCGTTACCTCAACTGTCCCATCATTACCAACGATGCTGGTTTCCAGAAAATCCCTGACCAGAACCTGACTATTGTCACTTTTTATTAGTTCTGACATTTTCATTTTGATTTGTTACAAAAATATTAAAGTTGGGCAATTTGCCATAAAAGACTTGAGCAAAATGTCCAAGTCTGCTACAATGGGAGAGTTGTACTTAATTTATAAGCAACATCGCGGTCTTGCATAAAAGCAAACTGAAGTAAGCGAAAGACCGCCGCTGAAATAAGATTTGATAAGATTAAGTTCAGGCTTTTAGAAATTGCTTTTGGTTCTGGGCCTGGCTTTATCAACGGAGGAATATTTTTCATGACTCTTTCAGTAAATCGCCTCGATGTGGAGGCATCGGCAAAGTCGCCGGATGAAGAGCTTATTGATAAAAAGCAAAAGGAATACGCTGCTAAAGCCGCTTTGGTGCGGGCGGCGGAAAAAAACCCCTATGAAGTTGCTCAGGAACAATTTTTTGTAGCTGCTGACCGACTGGGGTTGGACGAAGGCATGCGCGAAATTTTGGCAGTGCCGCAGCGCGAATTGCGGGTAAATTTCCCGGTACGGCTCGATAGTGGCAAAATAAAGGTTTTTACGGGCTACCGGGTACACCACAACAACTCACGCGGCCCGGTAAAGGGTGGCTTGCGCTACCATCCCCAGGTTTCGTTGGATGAAGTACGGGCGCTGGCAATGTGGATGACCTGGAAGTGCGCCGTCGTAAATATTCCCTATGGCGGAGCAAAGGGCGGCGTTATCTGCGATGCTACTCAGTACTCTCAAAGAGAACTGGAACGACTGACCCGGCGCTTTACGACTGAAATTTCGATTTTAATCGGGCCGGAGACCGATATTCCTGCGCCGGATGTGGCGACGAATCCGCAGATGATGGCCTGGATTATGGACACTTACTCGATGCACAAAGGCTACCAGATTACCTCGGTAGTGACAGGCAAGCCGATTTCGGCGGGTGGTTCGTTGGGCCGGGTCGAGGCCACTGGGCGCGGCGTTAGCTATGTCGTCGGCGAGGCGGCCCGCTACCGGGGCATGTCGCTAACGGATGCACGGGCAATAGTGCAGGGTTTTGGCAACGTCGGTTCGATTTCAGCCCGCTTGATGCACGAGCAAGGCTGCAAAATTGTGGCGGTCAGCGATGTTTTCGGCGGTCTCTACAACCCGAAGGGGCTGGATATGCCCAAATTGTTTGAGTATATCAAAACTTCGCATAATCGTAGCGTCCTGGGCTTCCCCGGCGGTGAGGCGGTCAACAACGACGAATTACTGACGTTGCCTTGCGATATACTGGTTCCGGCGGCGCTGGAAAATCAGCTTACCTCGCATAACGCCGATAGAATTCAGGCGAAAATGGTAATCGAAGCCGCCAACGGCCCGACTACCCCGGACGCTGACCGCATTTTCAAAGAGCGCGGTATTTTCCTTGTGCCTGACATCCTGGCAAATGCGGGCGGCGTGACGGTCAGCTATTTTGAATGGGTGCAAGACCGTCAGGCGTTCTTCTGGAGCGAGGAAGAAATCAATAATCGGTTGCGGACGGTGATGGTGAACAGCTTTGCCGCCGTGCGCGAAATCGCCGACCAGAACAAAGTGGATATGCGCACCGCCGCCTATATGTTAGCGATAGGCCGGGTTGCCGAAGCCACTCAGGTACGCGGGGTTTACCCGTAAATAGTTTTGAGTTATGAATTTTGAGTTTTGAGTTAGAAATACGGGTTCAATATTTATAGAGAACATATTTCAACTCATTACTCATTACTCATCACTTATCTTGGAATAATGACAGAGGATCAAGCTCAAGGTCGTAGCAAATTGCTACGACCTTTATCTTTTTAAAACTATTTTGGTTTTTTATCAGCCAGTAGCGAAGCAAGTTTCTGGCGGAAATCCGCCCCGCTAAGTTGACTCCAGAGAGTCTCGACTTCGTTGAATAATTTATCCCGGCTGGCAGCACGCACGGCAACATAATCTTTTAGTGCCTGGTCATCTGGGTGCTTCTTTTCAAGCTGTTGTATCCGCTCGATAGCAACCTGATGGTCGTGCAGCGCCCCCAGATGGTCTTGCGCTGAGGTCAATTGCTCGATA
>JBBQXW010000470.1:0-4277 GCA_038209275.1 Chloroflexia bacterium
AAGTTTCATAGGAGTCATGAGTGATGAGTAAAATCCATTGGCGGAGCAATGTCTCACAGAATCGGGTTAATTGTAGGATGCTGCTCCGTCAGCTGATTTCCACTCATCACTTTATTACTCATCACTCATCACTCAAACCAGAAAACCCTGGCCCAGCCCATCGTCGGGATTGAGGACGAACTGATGCTGGCCTGTGATGAAGGCGGTGCCGCTTACTTCGGGGACGATGGCAGAGTGTGGCCCGATTTCGGTGCGCTCGACCACCCGCCCGGTGAAGGTGCTATTTCCCCCCAAAATGCTCTCGATAATAATTGATTGTCCGTCAGTAATTTCGCCTTTGGCGTGGTGCAGGGCCAACCGCGCCGAAACGCCTGTGCCAGTGGGCGAACGGTCTACCTCAGCATTGGCGAAGACGCAAATATTGCGGCTATGGTGGGCCGGGTCTTCGGCTGGGCCAGTTAGAATCGTGCCATAGAGAAACCCTAAATCTTCCTCAAAGGGATGCTTGATTGGCATAGTGGCGTTGACGGCCCGTTTAATCGCTTCTCCGGCGGCAACCAACTGCTGCACCTGTCCCGGTTCGACTTTTAGCCCAACGTTTCGAGCGGGCAAGAAGGCGTAAAATGCTCCGCCAAAGGCTATATCCACGGTAACTGACCCAAATTCGGGCGTTTCAACTACCAATTCGCGGGCGTATAGAAACGAAGCGACGTTCAGGAAAGAGACATGCTCAACCCGTCCACCTTCGTCCAGATGAGCGGTGGCCCGCACTAACCCCGCCGGAGTATCCAGATTGACCGAAGTTTGCCGACCCTTCGCCGCGATTGCGCCAGTTTCCAGCAGCGTTGTCACCAGCGCAATTACGCCATGACCACACATGGTACTGTAGCCTTCGTTGTGGAGGAAAAGCACGCCCAAGTCGGCCTCCGGCGTTACTGGCGGAGTCACAATCGCTCCGTACATATTGTAGTGACCGCGTGGCTCCCACATCAGCGCCTGCCGGATGTAATCGAGATGTTGCTGGGCATAGCGCCGTCGTTCCAGAATAGTTGCGCCCGGCAGTTCCGGCATACCGCCCGTGATAATCCGCAACGGCTCTCCGGCGGCGTGTGCATCAATCGTGGTAATAACGGTCTTGTCGTTCACCGCTTTAGCAAAATCAAAATTTAACATGGACTAACAATTTTCTCCTGTTTCTAACTATCAAATGCAGGACGGTGGCAGATTATTCAATTTGTAGGACATTGCTCCGCCAATGGATTTTCCTGGATTCGTAGGACATTGCTCCGCCAATGGAAAATCAGCTGACCGAGCAGCATCCTACAAGTTCACCGTATCACGTAAGACATCGCTCCGCCAATGGATTTCCCTCTATTATCAAGCGTAGCAGCGCAAAGGATGACCGCTATATTCTACCATTTCGGGCAAGATTTTCGCGAAATTCAGAGGGGCGGCATAAGCCTCGCCTCGCAACTCGGAATAGGCCCGGTGCAAATTGCCCACAAGACGTTCCGAGTCGGACAGCCCGGCGTATTTGCCCAGGTCGGTTTCGCGGGCGACCTGTAAAGGTTCTAATCCGGCCTCAAAGCCTTTTTGGGCCAAATTCTGGATGAAGTGCAAATATTCCTCTACTTCGTCGAAAGCTTCCGGGCCGCAGACCGGGCCATGCCCCGGCACAATCGTTTCCGCGCCCAGCGCCCGCAAGCGCTCAAGCGCCCCGAAATAAGGCGCAACTGCTCCTTGCATAAAGAAAGGAGTGCAGTTCTTGAAGACAATATCGCCCGTGAAAAGCACTTTGCGTTCCGGCACCCACACCACAATATCATTAGAAGTGTGGGCCGGGCCGACATGAAATATTTCGAGCTTGAGATTGCCGACATACACATTGATGCGCTCTTCAAAAGTCACGAAAGGCGGGTGAATATTTATCTCGCCAAAGTTGGCGGTTGGAAAAACCTGTAGCAGGCTCTTTCCTGTCTGTATTACTTCTTCCCGGCATTTTTCGTGAGCAATAATAGTGGCATCGGGCAAGAGCCAGTTGCCGTAGGTGTGGTCGCCATGATGGTGAGTATTAATCAGGGTGCGGAGGGGCTTATCACTGATGGTTTTGGCCGCGTTGATAAAGGCGCGAGTGCGCGGTTCAGTGCCGCAAGTATCCACTACCGTTACCCCGTCCGCCCCGACCAAAAAGCCGGTATTGTTTATCATCCAGGTCCAATCGGGTTGAAGATAGGCAAAGATGCCCTCGGCTACTTCTTGAAGTTTGGGCGGGTCAAGCATTACACCGTCGTGGTGATGGTCGTGTATCTCACTCATCGAGAATCTCCCTTTTTCGGTTTCTAGTTTCTAGTTTCTAGTTTTGGGTGCAAGGTTTCGCTAGTAAGATTATAAGCGCAGATTCTGGTTTTGGTAGTAGCGATTTGCCCAATTGGGCCACTGGCTGCAATCGCTTTTTCCTTATGTTTAGGAAATTCTTGGAAAATAAAAACCCCGGCAAAATGTCGGGGTTTTTATTTTTCGGCTTATTTACATGCGGGGCATTCCGCGTTTGTTAAAGTTAAACATGCGGCCCAGCCCGATTAAGAGCATCGCGCCCAGCGTTGCAAACACCAGGTTGCCGATAATATTATTGTCCAGACGGCCCAGCCCAATAATATTAAGTACGAAGCCGCTCAATACCGAACCCACCAGGCCCAGGCCCAGATTACTGAACAAATCGCGGCTACCGCCCTTCATCAAAGCATTTGCCAGCAAACCGGCAATCAGCCCGATTATCAGCCAGCCGATTAGTCCACCGACTACGCCCATCAAGAACGAACCAGCTACTATCACTAAAATTATTATTCCAATTATCAACAAAGCGTTAGACATTTTTACTTTAACCTCTTCCTGCCATAATGTTATGGCCTACTCAATTGCTCATTCCCAAATGAGTTTTTCTCAAATTTGTTTCGACTATGCCCGCATTAATCGGCTATTTATTCAGACACATCTGGCTTTTCAAATGTTTCAGGCTCTTTTATTTTAGCCACCTCATCTGTAAGCTTGTTCAAATAACATACGATGTTAGTGGCTCAAAAGTTGCTAACAAAAATCGGTCTGGCAAAAAATTTTCAACCAGACCTGAAAAGTATAATTCAGTGTACCTATGCAAGCAATTTTTGTGCAAATAATAACAATTAGGTCTAAAGACCTATAAGGAAATACGACTAAAGAACACTAACAACCTATCTCAAAGATGACTATTATGTATCAATGAATTCTTGCTTTGCCGAATTGGAGTTCGCTAAAAATTTAGCGATTTATACTGCAACGTTAAATCCGGCAAACTTGTTTTGATTTATAGCAGTTTCGTCTTAGCTTAAATTCAGTATGGTGGTGGTCTATGCAGCTAATCGAGCCAATGGAAATTGTGATGCCTCTGCGAATAATAGTAGTAGATGACCGAACAGTAGTGCGCGAAAGCCTTAGCACTGTGCTGACCCTTGAAGATGATTTTGAGGTAGTGGGCGAGGCTGGAGATGCCCGACAAGCCATATATATTACCGAGGCGCTAAAGCCAGACCTGGTATTGATGGATTGCGAAATGCCAGGTACTATGGATGGGATAGATGCCTGTCAGGAAATCAAGGAGCGCCATCTGGCCCGCATTGTAATTATCCTGACCATGCATGGCGACCCCAAAGCCCGCGAACGCGCTCGAAAAGCCGGGTGCGACCTCTTTCTCGAAAAAAGTATCACCACCACCGAGTTAATCGGGCAGGTTCGCCGCCTCGCCCGCTCTTGATTTCATTACCACTCAATTAAAACTGATAAATTATGGGAGCGAGCTTCTGCTCGCGATTTCCTTGTGTTGGCGAAAATCGCGAGCAGAAGCTCGCTCCCACAGAGGGTTGGATGAGAGAATTGCTTTTTGTTCTCTGATTACTTTATCACGCGCAAGTGGCCTCGGTCACGTTTCTTTGCGTCAGTGCTTTCGGATTCTGGCTCTGCTACTGTGGCTGTTTTTCGGTTTCGGCTTCGTCCTAGCGATTGTTCGACCTCTTCAAACTCGGCCTTTTCTTCTTCTGCCCCGTCCTCATTTTCGACAACGCCGTTTACGTTTAAGGCAGCATAAACCTGCTCTACTATCTTGTCGGTTTCTCCGGCGGGCAGGGCCGCCATTGGTGCCGGTAGTTCGTGCAACGGAATTTCACGGAAATGGCCTTCCTGAATTTCGCCCAACAAATCACGGGCATCAATGATGGTGTAGCGATAGCCCTGTTCGGTCAGAAAAA
>JBBQXW010000471.1:0-4274 GCA_038209275.1 Chloroflexia bacterium
GAAAACTTAATCTGGATTGAAAGGTATTTTTGCTAGAATAATTTGGGGCATCTTCGCCCTATATGAGCAAAGCCGCCAGTAAAAACATCCATTGGCGGCTTATATATTTAGTCTCAACATTGTCTGAATTGGAGGCTAAATAAGAACGGTTATTACTAACGACAATGGCTGTTGTCAAAAGTAATGCCCTTCCAGTCTCAATTAGCCCCTTTTTAGTCTCATTATTTCAGTTCTTGATAAAGCGGTTCGCTTTCGGCCCACCGGCGGGCAAATTCTTCTTCACCTTCGTTTTCATGCAATTCGTCAATCCAGCCCTGTACTGTTTCGGCGGTAGGCGCTTTGATTTCGCGGTAGATTTCGACGGCCCGCCGCCAATACGCCAGGGCGCGAGACATTTGCTCCTGCTTCTCATACGCAACGCCCAGATTAGCCAGGTGATTACCCTCACCGCGTCTATCGCCAATCTCTCTTGAAATGGCAAGGGCTTGCTGGTAGTAGACTATCGCTTCTTCCACTCTCCCTAAAGAGTAGTAGGCAAGGCCCAGATTGCCTAATACCACCCCCCTTGTACTGCTAGACCGCCATGTCGTTACTTTAGCCCATTGGGAAAAGATTTCTATCAGTAATACGGGCTGTCCCAGTCGGTCTAAATCCTCGTGCAAAGCTTCATCGAAGAATAAATCCGTTGCAGCCTCGTAATCGCCCTGCTCATTGAGATGGTGGACGGCTTCCAGTACGCACCAGGCGTGTTCAAGGATTTTGCGCCCGTAGTTTTCTTTGGGCGGCAGGGTGGTTGGGATGAGCGATTGGAAATAGGCGGTGGCACTCTGGTGCAGCGTGGCGCGTTCGGGGTCGGGCAGTTTGTGAACCAGAATAAAGCGGCGCAGCAGGGGATGAAGGTCGTAGCCACGCAGCTTTTTCGGGTCGGCGGGGTCGTACTCAAGATTGAGCAGGGCTTTGGCGGCGAGTTGCTTGAGCAATTCGCGGAAATCGCGCTCGTCGGCGGGCTGAAACAAATCGCGCAAACTCTGGTAGCGGGTGGGCGGGCGCAGGACGGACAGCAGTTGCAGCAGGCGGCGCTGGTCATCGTTCAGGCGGGTATCCCAGGTGCGCGGCAAAAAGCGTTCCTCGTTGGCAATCTGCCTGTCCCACAAATCGCCCTGCCGCAATAGTATTTCGAGGGTGTCGCCCGTCGCCGAGTCGGTGACAAGCCCGGCCAGTAGGGTCAAAGCGAAGGGATTGCCCCCGGCCTGTCGGCTGGCCTGTTGGCGTTGGGCCATTGGTTCTTTATCGAGGCCCAATTCGAGCAGAAACTCCGCTCCGGCTTGCTCGGCTAGTCCACCCAACCGCAAAACCTGACGGGCCGGAAATTTCGGCGGCACTTCGCGGCTGGTAATAATCACCCGGCTAGGGCCGCTCAATCCGTCGGTCAGCCGGGGCAATAGCGCCGCTACGTCCAACGGCAGCGTCCCGTCCGGCTTAATCGCATCCTCAAAATTATCCAGCACCACTAGCGTTGGTTGCCCCAGCAAATGCCGTCGCACCAGTTCCGCCGTATCTTCCGGCAACCGCGCCCGCTCCACCCCCAGCAACCCAGCCAGCGTGTCCAAATCCCTGGTATCGCCACGCATGTACAACCAAACAGCCGCATCGAAGGAATTTTGAACTTTGAACTTCGGCCCGTTGGGTTGCCCTGTGGGTGAATTTTGAATTAAAGAATGGGAACTTTGAGATTTGAATTTTGGCCCGTCGGGTTGCCCTGTGGGTGAACTTTGAACTAAATAGGTATAGGCCAGAGCGGTTTTGCCCTGACCGCCGACCCCGATGATGGCGGCGCAGTGGTCTTTGTGGAGTAGCTGGTCTAGCTGGCTTAGTTCGGTTTCACGCCCGATTAGTTCGTTTGGGAAAGTGTCAAGGCGAATAGAGTTGGCCCGAAACACGCCTTCCCGCGCCGCTTTGGGTAAGCCGTATAGCTCCCACTCGATTTGTTTGATGTTGCGCTGAATTAGCTCTTTCTCGCGTTCGGCGTTGGCTTTTCCAAGCGGGCTGGTAGAGAGGTTGATTTCATTATCGGTATCACTCAGGATTTGATACTGCTGCTTTAGCAACTCGGTTTGTTTGTGGAGATATTCTTCGGCGGACATGGGCAACCCTCAAAGCGCGAATAAATGAAGAATAATTCAAGCTAGTTTGGATTATAAGTGATGTTTGCGAGGGTGTAAAGGGGAACACTAAATTTCTAGGGCTGTTGCAAGTCAGTATCAACTTTCATTTTCCAATCAATCTAACTATTTTCACTTTGCTACATTTACAAGGAACGGATAACAAATATTAAGCGTTCCTTATTACCTTTAGCCTCATTTCCTTTGCAGCGAGTAACCCCCAGCCGATAAATTCACCTAAAGCCCAATTAGACCACGCTGATTATCAATTGCGACCCATATAATAGGGGATTCAGCCCAGTTATGACAATTATCGGAACCGCTGGATAGAATGTAACAATAACCCTTTAGCCGACTTCAATCAGCTTACTCATAGTTTCATTCTATTCCGTTCTATTCCATTTTTTCAAAACTGGGTTGAATCCCTGATAATTAACAATCTTGTATTGGCTAATCTGGTTTTTTTCTATAAAACTTGGGCTTAGTTGAGGATGCGTTAAATTACCCGTACTTTGACGTTACCCCCTATTAGGCTGACCCGGTTTACTTGACAGGACGCTGCTCAGTCTCGTTATATAACCCGTTAAGTTGATTGAATATGAGCTGTAACTTAACCAGCGTCTCGGTGATGTAGGGGTGTACGAAGTCATACGCCCCCAGTTGAGTTCTTACGGTAAGACACTCTGCTATTTTTTCACGCACAAGATTAATTTGAGGCAGTAGTTGCTCTTTTTCCTTCTGGCTGATTGGCTTTAACTGGAATTTATCCTCCCAATCCTGGTCAGCCTCTGGGAAATCTTCCAGTGTGAAATTGGTCGAGGTCATTTCGGGTGTAACCACTTTGTTCTTGTTTGTCACATTAGCTCTCCTTTTTAGCTTTTCTCAATTTCTAATAGCATCCCGATAGTGAGTTGATAAGCGTCAGATAATTGGGCTTATCCACCGAGATGGAGTTGTTCAGGTACATTTTACACTTAATTAGTCAACTGTCAAGGCGATTATACACTTATTAAGTTTACATCAAATAAGTGTAATTCCTATAGAATCTAAACATGATTAAAGACGAAAAGAGTGTACGACTTGGGCAATTTATTAAGCGGCGTAGGCTGGAAATCGGTCTTAATCGCGCTCAATTTGAGGATAAGTTCGGTGTAAACGACGGCTATCTCAATAATATCGAGCGCGGCCAGATTACACCTTCACTAAATACCTTGACTATTATTGCGAAAGGCTTGCAGGTTAGGCCGGGCCTTTTGACTGACCTTTATGCTGGTGTGGCTCAAAACAGTGAGGAGTGTAGCAGCCCTAATTGTGTTCAGCTACCCGCAATTTTGATTGGTCAGAATAAAGATATTGAAGACATCAAGGAATACGTAGAAATGAAAGCTGACCGCCGAATTAAGCTCAACCATCAAAAGGAAACTCATAGTTAAAGAGAAATCAGCTTAAACCACCTGAGAACCTTGAAATCTTTGAGGGAGTATCCAGCGCTGTCACCATCCAGGCATATATCTCAACAAAACCGAAGCCAGCGCTCCGGCAGGGTGGCTGGGCGCGGTTTTGGTTTCCGGCTGGTTGAGGCCGACTGTGACCGTCAGTGGGCTAGGTTTGGGGTCTTGGAAGGGCTTGGCATGGTGTGAGTTGGGGTCTGGTCTGGGTCAGCGTATTTATGCCCCTAGTGATACTGACATTATCGTAAGCGGGGCCGCCCAAGATTACCAGTTTTTGCTTTGGGTAAAAAATGGATAGGCAAACCGGGCTAATTGATAGCGAAAAAGTAGCTGGAAAGGCCCAACCAATTGTTTCCCATTCCAGGCTATCCTCAGATTGTTCCATTACTCCTTACCTCGCTCCGATTGCCAAAGCGTGTGCCTTGCCAGTACTGGAGCTACTTCGCTGGGACTAAATTGATACTGTCGTTATACCACTCCATTCTGCTTCTCTCCACCATAATTGCAAACCGTTAACCCTATCAGTACCGGGGCTACTTGGGTCCAGGAAAAGTTGGAACAATCAAAGGCGGTTGGGGTTCAACTTCAGACACTTTCATTCAAACTCCCGGCTAAAGAAATAAAGTCTTTCAGCATATAGCGTAATAGTCTTTGTAATGTT
>JBBQXW010000472.1:0-4273 GCA_038209275.1 Chloroflexia bacterium
GCATCCAAATCATAAAGCCGGGCCAGCGTCTCGCGACAAAGCACCGTCGCGTCTTCCGGCTCAGTCATAAGCTTCATCCGAATTTCAGGTACTTGTGCTTCAAGCTCCTTGAGGTACTGACGCTGTTCCGTCGCGGCTGTATCAGCATTTGGTTTGCCGGGCTGGTTAGCTCGTTCTTTCGACCAGTTAAACATGCTTTTACACTCTCTTTAGAATCGGTAGGGGTTTGATTCATCAAACCTCTTCGGCGCGAATAATTCTCTTTAACAATTCGGTAGGGGTTTGATTCATCAAACCCTCTTCGGATGCTGGTTTAAGTTGGGTTTGATGAATCAAACCCCTACGAGGATAGAACTTAGTTATCCTCGTAAGTTTTGCCAGTGCGGGGCGTGCGCAAGAAAATAGTCCGGCGGGCGGGCTTAGTCTCGTCGCGCTGGTTGGCCTCAAATTCCTCCCAGCGTTCTTCGGGCGAAATTCGGGCCGCTTCCATCAAGCTCTGTCCATCAATCAAAAGCGTATTACTATTCAGCCAGGCCCGCGATTCGACGTGCCACTCGCTCAAATCGGGCATCGAGACAATTAGCTGGTGCATCATCGTTTCCAACTTGATTATATCCGCCAGCATTTCATCGGGCAAAGCGCGCTGGGTCTTCTGCAAAAAATTGCGGAAGCCAAAAACGTCGCGCTTCCGCAAAATTTCTTTCAAATCGGCAACATAACCCGTGCCAGCCGAAATTTCTCCCTCACTCTTGGGAATTACGGGAGTCACCAAATATTTTTTCTCGCCCTTCTCACCCTTGTGAGATTTGGCATGAAAATTATTACTCACTGTTTGTCCTTTTCGCCGTGTGCAGAAATGAGCAACTAAACTCATCCCTCTTAGAGCATGTCTAGCAATGGTTACGACCCTTTACGGGGCGTGAGGTACGAAGCATCTCAGTCTTGCTGCATCAAACTGTCTTTTGAGTTCAAATCGAGATTCTTCGTACCTCAGAATGACCGACTATCGAATTGTTAGACACGCTCTTACAACTTGAAACCTGGAACTTGAAACTTGGAACTTCGTCTCAGCGCCTTTTCGAGAACATCAAGCGCCCGTACTCGGCTAGATTCTCTTCGAGGCCCATCTCAATCATTTTTTCTTTATCGCCCATCCGCAAGGCATAAAGCTCATCCTGGGTCAGGTCGTAATACTTAAGCGTATCATCCGGCTCAAACACCAAACGCTGCCGGAAAATTTCGTTGCCCATTGCGACAAAAATAATCTCTTTCAGCACCCGCATACTCATGAGAGCGCAACCTCTTTCTTCTTCTCTAATTTAATCCAAATCCGGCAGTTTTAATATCAAACTCCGGCCTGCCTGAAAACTCTTTAAAGCTGACCCATTATACCATCATCAAGCACGAATTTGTTAGAAAGATGATAAATTGCGGTTCAGGTTATTGTCAAGCCTGAAATTTGTGCTATAATCAAATCAGCTAATATTATGTCAATGAAATGTCTGCGGGTTTAAAGCTCAACTAAGGAGCATGTTCAATGCGAAAAGCTATTTGTTTTATGCTGGCCTCTCTGTTACTCATTCCCATGCTGCTAGTGGTAGGAATTGAAAAAGTAGAGGCGGCGGATACCTTTTATACCGTCCAGCGTGGCGATAATTTGAGTGCTATCGCGGCGCAATATGGCGTGACAGTAACAGCCCTGGCTCAAGCCAACGGAATTGCCAACTCAAATAATATTTATGCGGGACAGGCTCTGAAAGTGCCGATTGCCAGCGAAGTTAATTCTAATAACGCTGCGCCCGCCCCAACCACCAACGAGAAAGCCTATATCGTCCAACCCGGCGATAGTTTCTACGCCATCGCCAATCGTTTTGGCGTATCGCCCAGCGAACTGGCTGCCGTCAATGGTCTTTCTTTGATGAGTTATATTTATCCTGGTCAGACTTTGCGTATTCCTGACTCGGCTACTGCCGCGCCCGCCCCAAAACCAACTACGGCTGCCCCGGTAGCAACAATTGCTCCCGCCCCAAAACCAGCCAGCAGTGGCAAGACCTACACCATTCAGTCGGGCGACAGCCTTTACGCAATTGCTAACCGCTTTGGCACAACGATTGACGCACTGATGGCGGCTAATAATATAGCCAGCACTTCAACGGTAATTTTCCCCGGACAAGTGTTAAATATTCCGGCAGGCGGTCAGGGTGGTGCGCCTACCACCAATAACCCGCCCGCTTCAAGCCCGGCCGCACCCCCGGTCAACGCGCCATCCAGCAGCGGCAAGTGGATTGATGTCAACCTGAGCCAGCAGCGTCTGGTCGCTTACGATAATAACAAAGCGGTATTTAGTTCGCTGGTTAGTACTGGCATTTCGCGCTACCCGACTGTTACAGGTACTTTCAATATTTACGTCAAATATCAGAGTCAGGCTATGACAGGCGGACGCGGAGCGGATTATTATTACCTGCCCGGCGTGCCTTACGTAATGTACTTCTATTCTGCCTACGCCATTCACGGCACTTACTGGCACAATAATTTCGGACGGCCCATGAGTCATGGCTGCGTCAATCTGCCAACCCCCGCCGCCCAATTTATGTATAGCTGGGCCCCGGTTGGCACTCCCGTCGTCGTTCACTACTAATCAATTAGTACAAGAATAAAGAAAGGGCAAGCGACTCGCTTGCCCTTTCTTTATTCTTGTAGGTTTATTCAACGTCTTCTAATTGTTTGTAAATCTTGAAACCACGCTTGAGGTAGTTGGACAGGGCGTGCGGCCCATCCAGGGTACAGGTATGCAACCAGACCCGCGCCGGATGCTCGTCCCAGGCTCGTTGCACCCCAAAGCTCAACAAATGCTTGCCGAGACCGCCCCCATGAAACGCCGGAATAAGGCCAAAATAAACTATTTCCGTGCCTGGTTCTTCCGCTTCGCGCTGCAACTCGATGTACCCGGCGGGCGTACCTTTATAATAAGCTACCCATATCGAAACTGAAGGCGAAGCCAGATAAGTATACAACTGCTCGTCGCTCCATTTCAGTCGGTCAGTCCACCTATAATCCCGGCCCACTGAGTCATACAAAAAGCGATAGAAAGAAGGCAAGGGCAATTCTACTTCTTTAATCAGTAGTTCGGCTTCGTCAATATAGGCTGGACGAAAATCCTCATAACGGGTTATCTCAACATAAGTTGTAACGACAGGCGACATTCTTAATCTCCTTACACCAAATTTGCTTTTGAGATTGTATTCTAGCCGATTTGAGCCTGATTGACAAAAAAATAAAAGAAGGGTAGCTGAGTGAAAGCTTTGCCTCATTCAACTACCCTTTTTATTTAATCTAAAAATTCTCCGTGTCTCCGTGTCTCCGTGGTGAATTTTCTCTCTTACGGTAAAATCAAGTGCAAATCTCCAAATTCATGCCAGAGATAGCGTTCGTGCAAGGCTTCGGCATACGTTACCTGCAAATGCTGTGGCCCAGTTAAAGCTTCCAGCATTGCCAGATGGGTAGCGCGTGGCTCGTGCAGCCCGGTCAGCAAGCCGTTGACCGAACGAATACCCCGCTCTGGCGTAATTATCAGGCGCGTCCAGCCTTCGCCGGGGTGAGTCGTGCCTTCCGTATCGGTAACGGTTTCCAGCGCCCGCACTACCGTCGTACCTACTGCAATAATTCGCTTTCCCGCCGCCCGCGCCATATTTACGGTGCGGGCCGTTTCTAGCGGCACCCGATAAAACTCCTCATAGGGCGGTTCGTGGTCTTCCAGACTGGCGACCCCGGTGTGCAAAATCAATGGTACAATTTGCACGCCGCGTGCGACCAATCGGGTAATCAATTCGGCGCTAAAGGCCCGCCCAGCGGAAGGCATTTCGGCGCTACCCGGCTCGGTGGCGTAAACCGTCTGGTAATAGCTGCCGGGCCAGCCCTCTTTGACGTAGCTGTAGCGAATCGGGAGGCCGTATTCTTCCAGGTAAGCCAATAGCGGAGCGGGCAATTGCAAAGTCGCTACCCATAACCGCACCGGGCCACCGTTTGCATTACTTCGGTTGCTGAGATAAGGCGCAAGCAGAGTAGCGGTTGCTCCATTCGGCAAGTTCAGCGTTTCGCCCGCTTCAGCAGTGTAAAACGGTTTGGTGGTTGTACCGCTTGGCTGCCGCAATTCGATAATCCACAAATCCGCCGGAAGATGAGTCGAAAGATGCAGTTCCAACGGCGTACCATCGGCGCGGCTGACGTTCAGAGCGGCGTTCATTGTGCCACTGGTATTAATTACCAGCACATC
>JBBQXW010000473.1:0-4265 GCA_038209275.1 Chloroflexia bacterium
ACGTACTTATGGGGTATCGGTAGTTTCGCTCTATCCAGGTCTGGTGCGAACCGAGAAAGTTTTGCAGTCGGCTGAATTCTTTGATTTTACTAACTCCGAGTCGCCACAGTTCCAGGGCCGGGCCGTCGCTGCCCTGGCAACTGACCCCCATCTGGCCCAAAAATCGGGTCAGGTCTATTTAAGCGCAGCGCTGGCTCTGGAGTATGGTTTTAAAGACTTTGACGGTAAACAACCTCGTCCAGTCAGCCTCGAAGAAGCCTGAACAATTGATTTTTGTGATACCTTTGACCATTTCCCTTGTCGAAAGCACCTTAAGTACAGGCTGATTCTAGGGCATTATAACGCACTAAACATCCGGCGCAAGTCGAAGGTTTCTATTAGTCAAAAGCCCTAGATTTTCGATTATAAAGATGCTACCGACGCACTATTGGCGCTGTGTAACAAGTTCGGAAGGTAATTGCGGTGGTGTAAGGTAGGGTCAATCGCATACGCTTCATACGTATCAAGTTAAGGGTTTAAACTCGCAGATGGTACGCAAAGGAAGCCCGCCCTGGAATAAATTCCAGGGCGGGTCAACACAAAGCACCAATTTCCAGACTTAAAGGCTTACTTTGATACGTATGAGGTTGTATAAAACCCGCCTGTACCAAAATGGGAACTCGATTTTTAACGCTGCCTTGCTTTAATTAGCCCGTGTAGCTTATTCGATAAACCGCGCCCGCGCTATCGTCGGAAAGATAAATTGCGCCATCCTGCCCGATTACTACATCCACCGGGCGACCCCACGAATCGGGCTTGCCATCGGCTTTAGGAATGGACGAATTGAGCCAGCCCGTCGCAAATTCAGTCGGGCCTTTTTGTAATCTGCCGGGGCGCAACGAAACATAGTTCAGGCTGTAGCCATAATGGGTGGCGCGCTGCAAGCTGCCGTGATAGCCGATGAACAGGCCATTCTGGTAAATTTCGGGCAACTGACCCTTATTGTAGAAAGCCAGGCCGAGCGGCGCGATATGGGCGGGCAGCGCCAGTAAGCCAGTATCCGCCGAGGCACAGAAGGCTTCCTTGCCCTTGCCAAAATTCGGGTCGGGTTTGAGCGGTACGCCCGCGCAATAGGGCCAGCCATAGTTGCCGCCGTCGCGAATAGGCGTGAGCAAATCGGGCGGGAAATTGTCACCTAAATCGTTGCGGCCCATCACGGTTGCCCACAGCAAATTAGTGCGCGGGTCAAAATTAATACCAACGGCGTTGCGTAGCCCACTGGCATAAACCCGCCCGCCGCTCCCGTCGGGGTTATATTGCAAAATCGTAGCCCGCTTGGGATTGTCCTCGATACAGGTATCGCAGCTAGAACCAACCGACACATACAGTTTGTTATCTGGCCCAAAGACGATGGTGCGGGTCTGATGCCCGTTCAACACGCCCGCCTGACCCACTGGTAAGTCTGGCACAATAATCTGTTTCGGGCCACGCGCCTGCAAATCACCCGCCGCATAGGGATAGCGCACCACCTCGTTTTCCTCAGCCACGTAAACATAGCCGTTGTAGAAGGCGATGCCATGCGGATAGAGCAAGCCCTCGGCGAAAGTTTCGATTTGCTGGGTCGTGCCAGTCTTATGGCGGTCTACCAGCACTCTGATTTTACCCTGGTAGCGTTCGCTGATAAAAATATCGCCGTTTGGCGCAACCGCCATAAAGCGCGGGTCGGTCATGCCAGCCGCAAAGACGCTGATTTTGAAGCCGGGCGGCAGCTTGATACTTCGCTCCACATTAAACGGGGCATTTTTGAACTTGTCCGGCACAATTAATTTGTTGGAAACGCTGGCGACGGGCGCGTCCGGCATATTCGGGTCGCCGACAATTTGATTGCCCAGCAAGCCCAGCAAGACTTCGTACTTTGTGCCTTTGTTTTCAGGATGATACTCGAAACGCGCCCGCTCGAACCACTGGGTAATGTAAATATTGCCGTCGGTGCTGGCTTCGTTGAACTCTTCGCTGGTCGGGTAGCCGTAAATCGCTAGCCCGCCGTTCTGCTCCCAATAAGTTTTGAACGAGTTACGCAAATTATGCCCAGTTTCGGGGAAATAAGCGCCGCTCGGATAATTGGCGTTCTCGAAGCGCCGGAACGCCCCTTCGTTTTCCCGCCCAATCGTCAGTTGTTTGCCGAGCAAGCCCAGCAACACTTCATATTCTGTCCCTTTGTTTTCGGGATGCCACTCAAAGCGGTTGCGCTCGAACCACTGCACAATATAAGTTTTTTGGTCTGCCGGGTTTACTTCCAAAATTTCGGCGGTGGTCGGGTAGCCGAATTGGGGCAACCCGCCGTGCGAATTCCAGTAACTTAAGAAGCCATGTTTATCCGAAAGCGTCTGCTTCGTTTCCTGAAAATAAACATCGGGGTCGGCGGCTTTGGCCTGCGATAGCTGCAAATTTAATATTAGATTAAGTAAAACTATTGCCAGCAAACTCCCGACAAGCGCCTTGCGCCCCCTACCAACATCGGTTGAAAAATAGCTATTTAACATTTTAAAATTCCTTTCGCTGGACTAGTCCCAATAATCGAACCTTCTGTACCACGCCTAAAACCTGATAACAGTATAACGTACAACATTTGATTCCGTTGCAGAGGGTTTAAATTCAATACCGTTCAAATAAGGGCAAAATCGCTGTAGGAGGGGACTGCGCCCTCGATTTTTGACCTAACGTTAGCTTCAAATCGAGCGCACAGCGCCCTCCTACAGCCGCTATTTGAGATAACCACAGATGTTTTTAAAATAAAAACTTAATTTTAAAACCTCTGCGTCCTTTGCGTCCTCTGCGGTCAAAATTCATTAGAATCTGTGTTCATCTGTGGTTCTCCGTGTTTATCTGTGTTCCTGTATTTTTTACACCCCAGGAAATTTCACGGCTGGCCCGGTTTATGATATAATCGTCAATTGGGCCTATAGACTAAAGTAGTAGAGAAAATAAGGCTTGCGGTAATTGTAGTTGTAATGTTCGGCGGCTACAATGAAGGGTAAAGTCAGTAAGTAGGTTGGAGCTTGATTAATCAGGCCCGCTTGGAAAAAGTTTATTGATTAAGGTGATGGCAGTGGCAGAAATTGCCCGTAAGAAAGGACTCAGGCCAGTTTAGCAATGGTGTCAGTTGAAACAGGTGTAGATGCGCTTTCGATTTTAGCGCCCGTTTATCCGCTTAAAAAACCGCTTGGCGCTATATTGCTGGATGATGCCGCCGGAGTAGGCGAATTTGAGGAATACTGCTGGCAGTACCTCCATACCCTCCCCTCAACTGTACATCTTGGTAGAATCAAAACCCGTTTGATTTTAGAAGAAGAAGAAGCCGAATTGCGGGCCGAAGGGCCGGGCGGTGGTTCGCGTTTGGAATTTGATAGCTGCCTGTTTATCGGCAACGAGCCGATTGGACAGTTAATGGTCTCGCTTTATCGTCATCCGCAGGGCGACCCGAACGAAGTTTATCTGGAACTGGAACAGGCTCAAATCTGGAAGCGCGACCTGCGCGGAATGGGCCTGGGCCGGGCGATTTTTGAAAATGTGAAGGCGTTAGGCCGAACGCTGGGTGCAAAATCTATTACCCTGTTCGCCATGCACGATGGGCGGTTTGTCTGGCCGAGTCTCGGCTTCGAGTTTGGCGATTATTTGCCCGACCCGGCCCACACCGTGAAATACCGGCGGGCTTTTCGCAATTACTGCCGTCGCCACCAAATAACCCCGCCCAATACACGCGGCTGGAAAGCCGCCGACTTCGCCCGCTTTTTTGCCGAGAAGAAGATGCTGGCAACGGTAGGTTATCGGCGCGAAGATAAACACGAAGAAGTCGAACTAGGCCGGGCCTTTATGTTGAGTCGCCGTCCTTTTTTCCTCTGTTTCCCCCTCGATTGAAGAAAACCTTTGGCAGAGTATGGTACAATTGTGAAATCAGGCTTCGCCTTAAATATAAGGCGAAATCCGGTTACTTTTTATTTTGTAGAATTCTGGTTTAACTGAGACTTGACGACTACTGCTTGGAGAGGGTAACAGGACAATGAGCATAGAAACGCAAGTAAAAAGTGAAGAATTATATTTCGAGGAAGATATGCCCGAAAGTCAGGCTCAAATTGACTTAAACGATTATGGGAAGGGTGTACTTAAGCAACAATACGCTTCGCAAAACTGTTTTATCACTGGCAACCTGGCGATTTTTCCTCCAGTCGGTAATAATTATGGTTTCACTAATCTTGCCCCCGATATAGTGGTATTCAAAGGGGTAA
>JBBQXW010000474.1:0-4225 GCA_038209275.1 Chloroflexia bacterium
CGAAGTACGCTACGAAGGCGGTAAACTTCAGGTGACATCGCATAATACCCAGGAAACTATGCTGGCTTTGCAACAACTCGCCGTCACCGAAAAGCAATTGCTCACCGACCTGAGCGTCAAGCAACCCGACCTGGAAGACGTTTTTATCTCTATCACTGGCCGAAAGATTAGATAGCTATCAGTTATCAGTTGTCAGTCGTCAGTCTTTTAACTGAGGACTGACAACTGATAACTGATAACTCCAAAAGGGGATTTAACATGACTACGAATATAAATGCTCTGCCGATGACAGAGCGAGAAGCGAAAAGTGCGGCGGTGAAACGGTTTTGGATGTTGAGCCGCTACAATCTGGTAATGTATTTACGTAACCGGGCGGCGTTATTCTGGGTAATCTTTTTCCCGATTGGATATATGCTGCTTTTCGGCACAATTTACGGCGGGCAGACCACCGACCCAAATAATCCCAACGCCGTCAAAATTATCAGCTTTATGGTTCCCGGTTTGGTAGCGATGAGCTTGATGAGCAACGGTATTATCGGCAATGCCGCAGCGCTGGCAATCTTGCGGGAACGCGGCATTTTGCGGCGGGTGCAGACTACGCCGCTCTCGGTCTGGCAAATGTTGTTGAGCCGCATTCTGGTGCAATCTATTATTATGGTCGGACAGGCGTTTATCCTGATTGGTATGAGTATAGTCGTGCTGGGTGCAAGCTTTGACGCGCTGGGTGTAATCGAAGCGATTCCGTTCATTATCTTGAGTGCTATTTTGTGTATGGCAATTGGACAAACTATCGCGGCGCTGATAGGTAAAACCGAAACGGTGCAGATAGTAACACAGGTCGTTTTCTTTCCTTTGCTATTCCTGAGTGGCCTGTTTATCCCGCTGCAGCAGTTGCCGGAAGGTATTCAGGCGTTCGGCAAATATTTGCCCAGCGCAATGGTGGGCGACCTTATCCGCGCCCCAATGCTAAACGGTTTCCCGATGGGCAAAACCGCCCTTACTAATCTGCCGTTCGAGGTTAGCTTAGTAGGAACGCTGCTTTATCTGATCGTGTTTGTGGTAATCGCTACCCGCTTCTTCAGGTGGAAGTAAGTTGAGTTTTGAGTTTTGGTCGAAGACCACCCCTGCGGGGCGAGTTTTGAATTTTGAATTTTGAGTTGGAAGGAGTAGCTAAAGATGATACCACAGGAAAATTCGGAGGCGTATCGGGTTGCCGAGCAGCGAGTAGGCCGCAAGACCAGCTTTTATCGCACTTTAGCGGCTTATGTAATAGTTAGTATTTCTCTATGGGCGGTAGCCTTTTTGACCAACGGCGGTTGGTGGCCTGCCTGGGTAATGCTGGGTTGGGGCATCGGGTTGGCCTGGCAAGCCTACGATGCCTTTGGCCTGCGTAATACCGAATATGACCGCCGCCGAATGATTGAAGAAGAGATGCGACGTAGCCGCGAAAAATAATTTTACAGACAACTTGCTGTGGGAGCGAGCTTCAGCTCGCTTCCACAGTAGATTTTGCCCCCATTTGCATCAGCTGCTATACTAATTTAGGATTTTCACTAACTGTGGTTGATAACAGGTCATCGCAAGCCAGGCTGTCCTGCTACCAATTATTTCCCAGCTTTTACAAAGAGTTTTCAAAAGCTAAGGCTAAGGCAAGAAGAAGATGGAAAGCCACTCCGACAAATCAAATAAACAAGAACGGCATGTACCATCGGCAATAAAACATACTTTTGTGTTTTTCAACCTAATAACCTGGATCGGTCTGTTTATTTCTAGTGTTATAGCTTTTATCAATAGCGATAATGGCAATTATCTTTTTCTTGTTCCAGTAGGGCTTTATGGGTTGAACCTGTTATTTTTTCCTAGAATAGATTACACTCCCGCTGAAGGCTGGAAGTGGCAAAAACCTCTAACTGGAGGAGTCCGGCGCAATGATGGCTCACCCTGGCGCGGTATTATCTTTCTGCTAATCGAATTTGGACTAATATTCTGGATGAATCAGTATAGTCCCAGCTTTATCAGTATGTATTTTACTCTGTTTGGTCATAGTTTAGGTATAATCGGCTGGCAGATAGGTATTCCACTGGTAGCATTAGAGGCACTTGCTTTGCTAATGCAAAACGGCTTGTTTGGACAGACCAGTCGGATAGGCGATGATGGTTTGGTATCCTTGCTTATCGGGTTTGCCTGTGCAATACCAAATATTCTGGTGATAGTAGTATTGATAAGGTCGCGGATGAAAAGCGAAGTGCTGGTACAGGAACTCAAAGCCACCAAGCAGCGCTTGGAAGAAGCTTTACTGAAAGAGAAAGAGGTCGCAGTACTGCGTGAACGCGACCGCATGGCCCGTGAGATGCACGATGTGCTGGGTCACGCGCTGGTGTTGGTGGCCGTGAAAATCGAAGCGGCCCAGCGCTTGCAGATGGTAGACCCGGCGCGCTCGGCGCAGGAACTTGAGGCCACCAAAGAACTGGTGCGGCAGAGCATGGCGGATTTGCGGGCTTCGCTTGCGGATTTGCGGAGTCCGGCGCTGGAAGCGGACGATAAACCGATTACCCAGGCGCTCAGAAGTTGGGCTGAACTGACGGCACGCGAAAACCGCTTTGTGATTGAGTGTAATTTTGAGCCGGAAGCCGAAAAGCTGCCCGCGCCAATCCAGGATGCGCTATGGCGAGTGGGCCGGGAAGCAATTTTGAATGTAGTAAAACACGCCCGCGCAAAAAGGGTGGAGTTGAACATGTTTTGTAAGGATAATCTGGTTTATCTATCGGTAGGTGATGATGGAGTGGGTATTCCACACCTGGGAGATGGTACGGCCCGGCTGGAAGTAGAAGGGCATTACGGCGTGCGGGGTATGCGCGAACGGCTCGAAGCGTTAGGCGGACATTTGATAATCAAGCCGAACCGCGAAGGCAAAGGTACGCTGGTGTTAGCCTCGATTCCGCTCCCGCCACCCCAGGAAGTCCCGCCAGAACGTCTCCATAAACGCCTCTCCCCGGTCAAAGGTTGGTTGGTGAGATAGAAGTTTTGAGTTTCGGCCCGTAGGGTTGCCCGGTGGGTGAATTTTGAGTTTTGAGTTAAAATTCACCACGGAGACACGGGGAAATTTTCGAGGATTGAGAAAGGTTCTTTTCTTATACCAAGTTTTAAGGGGTTGTCATGAGTCGTAGTGGCTCATTGCATTCGCTCCATACGCATCAACCTAAGAGTTTAAGCTTGAAGATGGTACGCGATGAAAGCCCGCCCCGGAATTTATTCCAGGGCGGGCCAACACAAGCCACTAATTTCGGGTGTGTTTCCTTAACTTGATGCGTATGGGGCTAATTGCATTCGCCCAACTCTCTTGAATAACCACGACGTTTCGAGACCTGGTATTACTCATCACTCGTCACTCATCACTCGTCACTCAGGAGAAAAAAATGATAAATTTGCTAATTTGTGAAGACCAGACTTTGATGCGGCAGGGCTTGGTGACGATTTTAGGGCTAGAGCCAGGTATTACGGTGGTTGGCGAGGCCGCTAACGGTCGCGAGGCTATTGCGAAGGTTGGCGAGTTGAAGCCGGACGTGGTGTTGATGGATGTGCAGATGCCGGTAATGAACGGAGTGGATGCGACTCGCCTTATTACGGCGCAGTACCCGGCAACCCGCGTGATTATTTTGACCACTTTTGATTATGAGGAATATGTTTTCGAGGGAGTAAAGGCGGGCGCGCTGGGCTATTTGCTCAAGGATAGCCCCGCCCCGGAACTGGTCAACACGATTAAGCGGGTTTATGCTGGAGAAAGGTTTATTCAGCCTGCCGTCGCCAGCAAGCTTTTATTTGAGTTTGCCAAAGCTGACCATTCCAACAAGCATAATTCAGCCGAGTTCGAGCCGTTGAGCGAACGCGAAATTGATATTATCGGACGATTGGCCCAGGGAATGAGCAACCGTGAAGTAGCCGACGATTTGGCGCTGGCGGAAGGCACGGTCAGGAATCACGTTTCCAACATTCTCTCGAAGCTGCACGCTGCCAACCGCGTCCAGGCGATTAACCTTGCCCGCCAGCACAAACTAATTTAAAGTTTAGCTTTTGAAAATTTTTTAAAAATTTTCAAAAGCTAAACTTTAAGACAGGCCCGGAGTAAAAAAGAGGAATGAGCCTAAAAAGCTCATCCCTCTTTTTTTACAGAGCCGACGATCGGAATCGAACCGATGACCTGCCGATTACGAATCGGCTGCTCTAC
>JBBQXW010000475.1:0-4188 GCA_038209275.1 Chloroflexia bacterium
TAAGTTCGATTTCGATATTCTGGATGCCACTAAACTATGGCCCGAAGACCTTTTGCCAGTGCGCCGCATTGGAAAGCTGACACTAGACCGCAACCCGGATAATTTCTTTGCCGAAACCGAACAGGTGGCTTTTCATACCGCTAATATTGTGCCGGGAATTGACTTCACCAACGACCCACTAATGCAAGGGCGGCTTTTCTCCTATCTGGATACTCAGCTTTTGCGCCTGGGTGGGCCTAACTTTGCCCACCTGCCGATTAATCGCCCGATTGCGCCAGTATCGAACAATCAGCGCGATGGTTTTATGCGCCACCCGATTAATACGGGCCGGGTTTCGTATGAGCCGAACTCGTTAGAAGATGGTCGCCCGACCCAGGTTCCCGCCGAGCAGGGCGGCTTTATGAGCTATCCGGCCCAAATGGAAAGCCCTAAAGTTCGAGCGCGCAGTGAAAGCTTTGGCGACCACTATGGGCAGGCCAGCTTATTCTGGAACAGTATGTCGTTGCCCGAACAAAAGCATATTGTGTCGGCTTTGCAGTTCGAGTTAAGCAAAGTCGAGACCAGAGCTATTCGGCAGCGCATGTTGGGGCATCTGGCCCAGATTAACGAGAGTCTGGCAAGCCAGGTAGCAGTAGTGTTGGGCGAAAAACTGCAAAACGAACCAACTGCACCTTCTTCCGCCAGCGTTCCTTCGGTTATTAGCAATGGTGCTTCTCCCAAATCTAAGCCTACTGCTTCGGGTGGCCTGGAGCGCACATCGGGTCTGAGCATGGAGGAAAGCCCCAAAGACACTATCAAAAGCCGGAAAGTGGCGATTCTGGTAGGGGATGGCGTGGCTGCCGACCAGGTACAAACGCTAAAGACCCTACTCACCCAGGCCGGAGCGTTGCCAGTAATTGTCGCGGCTCATATTGGTACGGTCAGTGGCGCGGATGGTCAGGCTCTGCCAGTAGATAAAACCTTTGCCAATAGCGGCTCGGTGATGTTCGATGCCATCTTTGTTCCCGGCGGAGAGCAAAGCGTGAGTGCTTTGGTGCAGCAAGGCCCGGTGCGCCACTTCGTTGCCGAAGCTTACAAGCACGGCAAAGCTATTGGCGCGATAGCCGAAGGAGTTAAACTCCTGGCCGCTTCCAATCTTGGCGCTGAAGCCTTGCCTAATTCGCCGGACAAGGGAAACGTCGGGCAGGGCGTGGCGGCCTCGCAAAAAGCCGCCGACCTTCAGGCAGTAAGCCAGCAATTTATGAGTGACATGACACATCGGCATTGGGATCGGCCTCAACAAGAGGAAATCCCGGCCTAGTCGTATTATTAGAGCCAGTAACTAGCAGAGGGTGGTACGAAATTTTACTCGTACCACCCTCTGCGGTTTTTCTTTTGTAATTACGCCGAGTCCGCTAGTATGTTATATTACCTGCGCCAAATCTTCTTGTGGTAGCTCGCTCTCACAGATACCAGGCGTTAAAGAATAGGGGAATGCCTATATTGGCACAGGTAAATTTCCGTAGGGGCGAATCGCATACGCCCTTTAACACTAGGTTTAGTCAAAAAGGCGTATGCGATTCGCCCCTACCTCGACGGTTTAGATATTCCCAACAGTAGTAAGTTATTGAGAATTAAGATGCGTCCTAAAAATATTGACCAGGAAAAAGTTTTAGATGAAACAGTTCAGGATTACGGTAAGGCTTCGCTGAGTTTTATCATTTTGCGAATAGTGATTGGTGGCTTGCTCAAAATACTTTTCAAGATTGAGGTGCGCGGCGCGGAAAAGTTGCCGGACAAAGGGGGATATATTCTGGCGGGCAATCATTTAAGCTGGATTGACCCTTTCTTGATGTTGGCGTGCGCTCCGGCGGAGCCACGTATTTATTTTATTGCGGCCCGCGAAGATGTGGAGCAACCAGCCTGGCGCAAACCGATTACTACTCGTGTTGGTGGTGTTATTCCAGTAGACCGCGACCAGGGCAACGCTTATCGCCAAACTATTGGGCAGGTCAAGCAGGTTTTGGCGGGTGGGGGCGTGCTGGGTATTTTTCCCGAAGGCGATGTTTCCGCCATCGAGACTGGCAAGATTTTGCCTTTGAAAAAAGGGATTGGTTACTTTGCTACCCAATCTGGCGTGCCGATTGTGCCAGTAGCTTTTAGTGGTACTAAAGAACTCTGGTTACGCAAGCACATTATAATGATTGTAGGCGACCCGATACCGGGACAATACGGCAATCGCCTTGTAGCTGAACAAATGACGGCCCTAACCGCCGACGCTATCCGTGCTATTCTTCCTAGACCCAGGCCAATTAACCCACGTAGCCCAAAACTCCTTAAAAATTTCTTCACCCGGCTATTTACTCAGGAAGAAAAAGAACACCCTACGCCGAAATGAGTACGGAGGAACGAGGAACGAGGATTGAGGAAAGAATTAGACGCGCTCGTAGCGCTCCAGATTTAGCACGAAGACGGTAGCCCGTCCAGTCTGTACCTCGACTATGCCTGCGCCAGGATTATTTGCTACGGTTTGGGCGATAAATTGCTCAAGCGGGTCGGGAACAGCAGGCGGAGTAGCACTAGGTTTACCATTTTTGGCAGCAGGCGGAGTGACAGGGCCAGGGTTCACACTCTGCCGTCGGTTCTGGCTGTGCTGCGCTACAATTTGAAGGACGGTATCTACCGTTTCATCCGGCACTCCGACAATAATAGTGGTATTGCCCTGGCGCAAAAAGCCGCCAGTACTGGCGAGGCGAGTTGCCCCAAAATGAGCAGCGGTCAAAGCATCTATTAAATCGTCGGCATCATCGTTTTGCACAATTGCCACAATTAACTTCATACTCATACTACTTTACCTCCGCTCCTGGTTTATAGTTTGCCAGCAGGTTTATTTTTTCTCAATCCCCTCAAATATTGCACAACTGTTTAATTATACAATTATAGGTGGCATAGGCTAGTTGTGTCAAGGCAACCTAAAAACCTCATTTCAGGGGTGTGCGTCAATGTTTTGCACTAGTCAAGCCAACCCGGACGTTTACGTCCGAGTTTTGCTGACGTTCACCCTCCTTTCAGGATGTGAGACGAGTTGTAGTGTCCTTATGTTAAAATAGTTCTATTGGGGACACGCCAATCGTCTGTTCAATTCAATATTTGAAACTGAATATATATTTACTATTGGACTTGAGAGAGGAGTTGTTTGTGAAAATTGAGGCATTTGTTTTTGATGCTTACGGAACACTCTTTGATGTGCGTTCGGTCTATAGCACCTGCGAGGCAATCTTTCCGGGTAAGGGCGAGGCTATTACGGTGCTATGGCGTACCAAGCAGCTTGAATATAGCTGGCTACGCACGCTAATGCAGCGTTACGAAGATTTCTGGCACTTGACCGAGGATGGACTGCGCTATACTTGCCGCTTTTTGGGGTTAGCTGCCAGTGAAGCCCAGCTTGACCAAATGTTGCAAGCTTACTACCATCTGCAAGTTTACCCCGATGTAATTCCGGCCCTCGATAAACTGGCCCAGGAAGGGCGCAAGCTGGCAATTTTGTCCAATGGTTCGCCCGCGATGCTGGCGGCGGTAGTCCAAAATAGTGGGCTGGATAAGCGGCTTGACCAGATAATCAGCGTAGACGAGGTGCGGCGTTTCAAGCCCGACCCGGTGGTTTATGCTTTAGCGCCGGAGAAGTTGGGCCTTGCCAAAGAGCAAATTGCTTTTGTTTCCTCGAACGGCTGGGACGTAGCCGGAGCTAAAAATTTCGGCTTTCGGGTCTTCTGGATTAATCGCACTGGCGCACCGATAGAAGAACTTACCGTCACTCCCGACCACATTATTTCGGGTGCAGGCGACCTTTTGGGAGTGATGAGTGATGAGTAATGAGTGATGATTAAGAAAACTTATCTCATTAGGCATAGAACTTGCATATTTTTTGATGCTAAGTTGACAACGATAAAGCAAGTTTGAGCTTTTGCTTCTATAGCAAGTTGCAAAGACATTGGCCCATGTGTAGGGGCGAATCGCATACGCCCTTGAACATTTACCCAAATCGTCAAGGGCGTATGCGATTCGCCCCTACGCAAAGACCCGGCTCAATTTCAATGCAATTTGCTTATAGTCAAGTAGAAGCTCGTATTTGCGCTCATTTGAAATTTCTTGCAAGAAATTTCAAATGAGCGCAAACCTAAAGATAAGGACTCAATTTCGGTGAACTTT
>JBBQXW010000476.1:0-4181 GCA_038209275.1 Chloroflexia bacterium
GCTAAAAAGATATATAGCTTTATTCTTAGCCCGGTCATTTATGGCCGGGTCTTCTTTACCCTGATTCAAAATTAAATTGACCGACACCTCATTGACGAAGGAGTGCCGAAAACCGCCAAGGTAGGGGCGAATCGCATACGCCCTTGAACGCAGTGCCAGGTCAACCGGGCGTATGCGATTCGCCCCTACGCTAAACTCTGGCTCAATTTTTCTGCAACCTTCTATAGTGCAAAAAATTGACGCTCACCCTATCGGCGGTATCTCCTTTTTGCTCTTGCCAGAGTTTGTTATAATGCTTCCAAAGTTCATGTTCTTTATTGATGCTGAAAATCGAGTTTCAGAATTGGTGGGCGTTTGAAGGGTCAAGCCCGGTGGGTTCGATTAGTCAAACCGCTACGAAATTTTGAAACGGATGCTGAGGTAAATTTATGGCAGAACGAAATTTAGACTACGTCCAACCGGGCAATAGTTACAACCAGGACAGAGATTTATACGCCCGCCTGAACCAATACATGGACGCGGCGGAATTAAATCTGAAGCAGGGGCGCGGCTGGTTTATCTTTAACGCTGACCGCACCAGAGCCGCTCGTATCAGCAATTTGCTGCTGGAACGGCTGGCGGCTTATCGGCCCTTTATCTCCTATTTTCATGTTCCCTGGCGCGATTTCTCGCTCAATGCCTATATGCGCGAGGTAGAATTGAGTGACGAGAAGCGCAACCGTATTCAGGCCGAAAGTGACCAGCATCTGAAGAAAGAGCTTAAAATTGCCCAGCGCGTTACTACCGATACTTCTTGGGCTATGCTCGTGAACGACATGGTAATTATCTCCGGCCTCGCCCCGCGCCACGACCACGAAGTTCGCCGTCTAATCGAGGTACTGGAAGGTCGCTTCAACCGCCACATGACAACCATCCTTCTGACACCACGTATGCCGCACGAACTCGCCGCCGATTTCAACCAAATCGCCCCCGAAGCCGATTTCTGGAGCAATTTGTACCGTCGCATGTACGAAACGGGCTTTATGGCTTTATAGTGAGTGATGAGTGATGAGTGATGAGTAAATTAAAATCAGCTGACAGAGCAACCTCCTACAATGCATGACGGCTCTGTAGGACATTGCTCCGCCAATGGAAAATCAGCTGACCGAGCAGCATCCTACAAATTAGCCCGAACTTGTGAGACATTGCTCCGCCAATGGATTTCCTCATCACTCATCACTCATCACTCCCAAAGGATTATTGTGGAACTAGAAAATATAACTTTTGTGCTGGTTCACGATGCCTGGCACGGGGCGTGGGCCTGGGATAGCGTAATTGAGTTTATCGAGCAGCGCGGTAGTCGAGCGGTGGCTTTGGATTTGCCAGGACACGGCAAGCTTTATCAGCCCGAAAATAGCGCCGCAGAGTATAGCCTGACGAAATATGCTGCCGCCGTCGAGAACTTTGTGCGCGCCCAGAAAAGCCGGGAGGTTGTGCTGGTCGGGCATGGAACGGCTGGCCCGGTGCTACAGTTGGTGGCAGAGGCGATGCCGGACGAAATCGCGGCGCTGGTTTTTGTTGGCGCGTATATCCTAGATAATGGCGAAACGATTGCCGGACGGATGCCGCCGGAAATGGCCGAGGTTTTTCAACAATTAGCCGATAGCCGGGCCGATAAGCGCGTGCCGATGCATTTGTTAGCCGATTACTGGCGCTTCAACGTGATGAGCGACGATATACGCCGGGCCGAGCAGGTACTAGCCCGCCTTAATCCTGAGCCAGTCGCGCCGCTCTTTGAGCCAATCGTCCTCAAGCAAACTCATTTGACCGTACCACGCGGCTACGTCAGCTTCAACGAAGATATGAGCCTGCCACCCGGTGAATTTCATCCGCGCATGGCCGGAAAGCTCGGCCCGCACCGCCACATGACCGTCAACGCCGGACACGAAGGCCCGCTCACCAAGCCCCGCGAAGTTGCCGAAGCCCTGCTTTTCCTCGGTACGCACGGGCTGAAGTAGTTTTGAGTTTTGAGTTTTGAGTTTTGAGTTTTTGTAGGAGAGGGCTGCGCCCTCGATTTGACCCATATTATGAATAGCAATGCAAAAGACGAATTTAACATTCCAGCCCAACTGCTTAAAACCTTGCGAGTGGCGCGTAAAATGTTTGAATTATATTGAACCTTTAACTCTATTCTTATCCTCATTAAAACATACAAACATTACTGACTGTATTACAAATTATTACAAAATAAAAAATGGGTTTGAGGTTAAGAACAATGCCATTCAAACAAGACTAAGATGTCCAGAATTTCTGGTTTAAGTTAAATTGGAGGCAATTAGAAGCTCTTTCAGGCAGGTTTATCTAAATATTCCTGGTTTAGACTAAAATAGTTGAAAGCTCATAAACTTCTTCGATGAGGCCAGCGACCATTGGATTATAGGCCGCTACGCCAGTCGGAATCCATTTGAGGGCGCACTGGTCGTACCAGCGAATCAGGCCGATTTTTTTCTCGATTTGCCCGCAGACAAAAAGCTCTTCCAGTGGCTCGCTTGCCATCGGTTCGCCACTGGCAGCGCGGTAAGCCGCCCGGTAATTTTGGAGCAAGCGTGGCATACTGCCCGGCCCAAAATTGGTGCTGGCAAAAGTCGCTAAATCTACCAAATCCACCAGCCCTGCTCCGATATAGGCATTGGCCCAATCCAGCACAAAGACCCGGTCGCTGCCGGGAGTAGAATCGAAAATGATATTTTGCGGATTAAAATCGCCGTGTACCAGGGTTTGCGGCGCACCAACCAGCGCAATCGCCACCCGGTCATAATTGTTCACCACTGCTTCAAGCTGGGCCAGATGGCGCACACTGACCGAGGGATAAAGGTTTTTGTTGACCAGGGCGCGAGTCAGCACCAGCGCCTGTTTTGCCCCGGCGATATAGGCCGGATAATCGCGCACCGCCAGATGACTGCGATGGTGCAGCGAACCGTTGGCAACTTCGCGCCCGAAAGCAACGTGCATCCCTGCCAGGGTAGCGGTCACGCGCTGCAAATTTTCGTTGGTTACTTCGCTCTTGAACGTCCGCGACCCCACATCCTCCATAAACATCCAGACTTCTTCGCCTTCTCGCATTGCACCGTAAAGCGTGGGCGACCAGCGCCGATTGTCCTGGAAAATATCCTGGTAGACATCCAGTTCGGTATGCAAAGGCGGCAGCACCGCCTTAAAAATAACGCTGGGCAATTCTTCCGAGCGGAAAGAAAGACGCTCTACTCGCGAGAGTGACCAGTGATGCAGAAGGGTGCGGCTTTTGAACTGAGTATCGAAATTGGAAGAGCCATAACCGACGGATTGTATATCGAAGATGGTTTGTACGGCCTCCCGTACTTTTATATCGCTAGGCTTGTTCATAACAATTCTTTCAATAGTAAAACTTTATTAGGGCTTGTCGGTCTCTATTTTAACCGAGCGAGGCTATAAGCGCAATGGTTAGGGGAAAATCCATTGGCGGAGCAATGTCTCACAAAATCGAAATATTCTGTAGGATGCTGCTCCGTCAGCTGATTTTCCATTGGCGGAGCAATGTCCTACAGGGTCGCTCTGAATTGTAGGATGCTGCTCCATCAGCTGATTTCGGCTGAACTGGAAAAGGCCGGATGATTGTGATATTATGAGCGCGATGAGAAACTGCCTTTTGTAACTACTCACCTCTGTCATGCTAAATGAAATGAAGCATCCCAGCTCTTCCCTTGTAACCAGGCTGACAGAGTGAAGTAGGTTGAAGACTTACTAATTTTTGATAAAGAACGCTAGAGTTTTGAAGACCAAACCCAAACCGACGGAAGTTTCGAGGGAAAGGCTGACCCTGCCGCCTATCCAACCAACCGCCAATCTTCAAATTTATGCTCTGCCCGATGAGTACCCCGGTTGGCGGTGGATGCTGCTAATTGCGCTCGGCCTGACGCTGCTATATTTTGTGACGGCCCGCCCCTTGCCGCAAACTGACTCTGCCGCCCGCAGTAGTTTCGCCCTGACCAGCGCACTTGCCACCGAACGCAGCGCCGCAATTGACCATTTTGCCCGTAGCGCCTCCGGCTTTTTCCTGAGTAATCCGGCAGATTTTCCCAACGCAGCCTATTATCAGGGCCATTATTATAGCGATGCCGCCCCCGGCACAAGTCTCTTAGCCTTGCCTTTCTATCAGTTCGGGC
>JBBQXW010000477.1:0-4164 GCA_038209275.1 Chloroflexia bacterium
AAATACCGGGCGCTCTAACTGGCTCTATCGAAATTCGACCTGTCGTAGAGTGGGAATAGCTTGTTAGCATATAATATTTACTCTGCAAATTCTTGCAAGAATTTCCAGAGTAAATATTTTATTGTACGGGATAAAACAAAAGTCCTGCATTTATGAGGGCGGTATGAGTACAATCAGCTATCGAGAAAAAGTAAATCAGGCAATCGAAAATATTTTTCGGCAAGAAGCCGGGCGGGTACTGGCAACATTAATAGGTAGCCTGGGCGATTTTGAATTAGCCGAAGACGCTTTGCAAGAAGCCTTTATTATGGCGTTAGAACGCTGGACGCAGGAGCAGATACCAGCTAACCCGGCGGCCTGGTTGGTCACTACCGCCCGCCACAAGGCGATTGACCGGCTACGACGCGCCAATACATTAGCCCGCAAGCAAGTAATTTTGCAAGAACTGGTCGAGCATGAGCAACGTAATCAGCTATTGCCCGATGCCGAGACCTTTTCAGATGAACGCTTAAAACTAATTTTTACCTGCTGCCACCCGGCCCTGAATTTTGAGGCGCGGGTGGCTTTGACTTTGCACACGCTGGGCGGACTGACCACGCCGGAAATCGCCAATGCTTTTTTAGTGCCGGAAACGACGATGGCCCAGCGCTTAGTGCGGGCCAAGCGCAAAATTCGCGAAGCGGGTATTCCTTACGCCGTACCGCCGCCGCCAAAACTTTCGGAAAGGCTGGAAGGAGTGCTGGCGGTCTTGTACCTGATTTTCAATGCCGGGTATACTGCCAGCCTGGGCAATAGTTTAATTCGGCGGGATTTGTGTGCCGAGGCTATCAGGTTGGGGCGGGCGCTGGTGGCATTACTGGCCCAAGAACCAGCCCTGAGCGAAGAGCCGGAAGCACTCGGTCTGCTGGCGCTGATGCTGCTGCACGATTCGCGCCGCAATGCCAGAGTGGACGCGCAGGGCGAAATGATTGTGCTGGAAGAACAAGACCGCTCGATGTGGGATAAAGCCCAAATTGAAGAAGGCATAGCCATTTTGGAACGGGCGTTGGCAATCCAACGGCCCGGTGTTTACCAGTTACAGGCAGCTATCAGCGCATTACACGCTGAAGCGGCCCGGCCCGAAGATACCGATTGGCTTCAAATCGCAATGCTTTACGCTGAACTAATCAAGTTAAATAAAACACCAGTAGTCAAACTCAATTGGGCGGTAGCAATTGCGATGGCAAGCAATCCGGCACGGGGTTTAGTGGTGCTGGATGAACTGGATACCGCCGGAGGCTTAAAGAATTATTATTTGTTCCATGCGGCCCGCGCCGATTTGCTCCGGCGAGGCGAACAATGGCAAGCCGCCCGCATTGCCTACCTGCAAGCACTAAGTCTGACCCAAAATAGCGTTGAGCAAGCGTTTCTGCAACGGCGCTTGCGCGAAGTAGCCCTTAAGGAAATTTCACACAAATCTGGCTAAATTCTTTGCTATCATAAATAATAAACGGAGTTTCGATTTCTCGAAACTCCGTTTATTATGTAAAGCTAGTTCTAAACGTTGATTATTAGCGGCGAGCGCGGCGGTAGCCGACCAGACCAAGCGTTGCGAAAGCGGCAAGCAGGGCTAACGGCAGCACAGCCCAAAGCGGGTTGAAGCCTTCCTCAACCGAATTGCCCAAACCGGCTTTCGGAACAGTCGCGGGTACAGCAGCAGTAGTTGGGGCGACGGCAGGGGCAGCTGCCGCAGTAGTCGGCGCGGCGGCAGGGGCAGAGCCACCAATCGAGATGACATAGGCTACGACGTTGGGCAGGTCGGCATCGCTAACCTTATCGGTGCCAAATTTGGGCATCCGAGTGCCGCCATTGCGAATCTGGTTGGTTACAAATTCCTGAGTGTAAGTTTTCCCAGCCAGGACTGGGGCGCGACCCGCATCCAGGCCATTATTCAGGTGACAGCCAGTACAGGTTTTGGCGAAAACTTCTTTACCCGCCGCCGCGTCGCCTTTGGCCTGACCCAAATTTTCGGCACTTACATCGTTCAAAAAGACAAATACACTTGCTACTAATGCTACCAGAACCAGCGAGAGGCTGGCCCAGGCTTTAGGACTCAGTTTCTTCACTTTAATCTCCTTGTACACACATAATTGAACATTCTTCCACTCACAATCACAACCACAAACCAGCACGAAGCCAGGCTACTTCTTGTATCTGAAATCGAAGGCAGCCTTGATTTACCTGCTTATAAAGTTATTACTTGCTGTCAGATATACTACTGTAGGTTTCGCTCGTGCTACATCAGCCTCACCAATTTAATTAACCAAAACCGAAGTGTTTTGAAGTAATCAGTTCCAGGTTTTGTAGATTAATTAACACTGATGCTAGTGTTACCGTAATATGATACGGCAACACTAGAAGTTTGGATACTCTAACCACCTGTTAATCTTTACGAATTTTTGGCAAAAACGAAGCTATTTTAATTTAAATACTGTCCAAATAAGGCTAGAATCGGTGTAGGAGGGGGCTGCGCCCTCGATTTTTGAATTGCCGCCCTCAAATCGAGCGCATAGCGCCCTCCTACAGCCGTTATTTGAAGCGTATAGTTTTAAGAACCTTCAGCCAGTGTATATTCCAAAGCATAAAAATGTTTGCCGTCCACAATATTTATCGCCACGTTGCCAGCAAGACCCAGGAGCTGTTCAGTACCAGAGTCCGGCACAACCGTGATAATTAACTCTGGCACGCCGCGTGTCATAGTACCATTATGTTGGAGTATGAATGTTCCCCTGCGACCATGCAACGTTCCGCTAACTCGTTCTAGCGCAACGTAACCAGCCGAGCCTTCGACACTAGTGCCAGCCGTTAGCATCTCGCCCTGGCTGGTGGCAGCGAGGTCTCCCTGAAATTGCTTATCAAGTGCCAGTCTGCCGAGCGTGGCATTCTCGGCGGTATCATTCGATACGAGCGGACTCAGTTTAACTTCAAATGTTCCTTCTGCACGCATTATAATAAACCTCCTCATAGACTAAAATCAACACCTTCAAATAAACCTAAAACTTGGTGTGGGAGCGAGCTTCTGCTCGCGATTTTCCTTTACCACCAATCGCGAGCGGAAGCTCGCTCCCACAGAGGCTGCTTTGAATAATATTGAAACTAAGATAGCAAATTTTAAAAAGCAATTAATCTTCATCAGGCCCGACAAGTCCACGCAAGATACCCAGCTTTTCAAGCTCAAACTCTACTACATCGCCAACTTGAAGCCAACGCTCTTTCTTTGCGCCTTCTTCCAGAAGACAACCGTTGCCAAGTGTGCCACTGCCAATTACATCACCGCGCCGTATCCAGGCATTCGCCGAAGCCTGTTCGATACATTGCGCGAAGGTATAATGCTGGGTATTGGCGTTGTTGCGCGATCTTTCCTGCCCGTTGATGCGCCAGACACTCGCCAGATTGTAGCGTCCAGCCTCGGCGCGGTTGGCTAATTCGTCCGGCGTAACCAGATATGGCCCAACCGAAGTGGCGAAATCTTTGCCCTTGGCCGGGCCAAGCCCTACCGCCATTTCCTGCGCCTGGAAATCGCGGGCGCTCCAATCGTTGAGCAGCATAAATCCGGCAATATATTCATCGGCCTGGGCTGCCGAAATATTGCGTCCGTCCTTGCTGATTACCGCCGCCCATTCAAATTCGCAATCCAGTTGCTGACAGCCTTTGGGGTAGGGTATCGGTTCGTCCGGCCCATAAAAAACGTGCGGGTTGGAAAAATAAAAGACCGGGATTTCGTACCATTGCGCTGGCACATCTGCCCCACGCAAGGCTCGTGCATTCTTGACGTGCAATTCGTAAGTGAAGAAATCGCGGAAGGAAGGCGGGCGCGGCGTGGGTGGCCCTAATTTTACTTCTTCCAGCTTATAAAACTGGCCTTGTGGCTTTCCCTGGCTGGCTTTGACTTTATCCAGCCCATCGAGAATATCGCTCACCCCCAAATCGTACACGCCGCCATCTTCCAATAATCCCGCCCTTAGCGCCTCTCCATTCGCCGAAAACATCACCAGCTTCATCGCTTTTCCTCTTTCTCTGTGGCTAGATTAGTTTTAAGCTTTTGGAAAATTTTTGCAAAAATTTTCCAAAAGCTTAAAACTAATCTAGCCACAGAGAAAGAGGAAAAGCGATGAAGCTGGTGAT
>JBBQXW010000478.1:0-4156 GCA_038209275.1 Chloroflexia bacterium
ATACCAGTTCGGGCCACTCGCCGGACTCTCGAAGGGAATCCAGTTGCTGATAAAAGTGACCGTGTTGGGTCGGTCGGGGCTGACAAAAGCGTACAGGTCGGTAGCATCTGCCGTCGGGTCTTGACTGATAAGCGGCGCTTCACGGTGGCTGGATGCTTCTACTTCTTGCGCGGTTGGCAAGAAAGCGGGCGCAAAGCTGGTCACTATAATCGCCAGCATACCAACAAACGCGACCCAAAAGAGGTTCCGTTTGGTCATAGGTTCTGTCCTTTCGTTACTTGATTTGCTTCATAGCAGACTAAATTGGTGTTAGAATATTCTTCTCACTCAATCCTGTCTTTAGAAGGCTGACCGGGTTAGGCCAGATTAAACCTCCTGAAAACACACGCAACATTCTAACGTCGAATTTCATAAAAAAGAGTATAGCTAAAAAACTCGGAGTGAAATTAAGCTGCCCGGCAGCAAACGAGCTACAAAAAAGGCACAACCAAAATAAGCGTCCGCAACCTTTAATTTATTGCGAATGAATCATGGCAAGAACAATATGCCAGTTCCTATGTTCAACTTAAAAACTAGAAAAGAAAACCCATTAGTTTATAGGCTTGATTACAATAAGTATTAGCAAGCTTTCTGCCAGTAGTAAACATAGTAAGTATTTATATTAAAAACCTAGTAAAATAGTGAAAATGGAACGTTGTTACCCTTGCTGCAAACTTTACGTAGCAGATAGAGCTTTGGATTTATGATTTTGGGGGGATTTTAAGAATTCGTTAATGTTTATAGATTAGCTATCAGCCAAAACTTTCAGATTGGCTAGTACCTGGCAAACCCGTTCAGCTTCTTTTTCGATTTGAACCAAAAGCTGCTTTTCTAACGGCCCGTTGCCGCCCAATTTTTCCAGTTCGGCGCTCAAATCGGCCAGCTTTTTCGCTCTCAAGTTGCTGGCACTACCCTTTAGGCTATGGGCCAGCTTTCGTATTTGCCCGGAAGCCTGCCCGGTATCTTGAGCAGCTATCGCAGCGTGCAATTGCGCTATTAAGTGGGGTGTTTCACTTTGGAAAACCTGACTGATTTCACTTAGTAATTCTGCTACATCCGGCCCGTATATCTGCTGCAATTCTTCTAGCAGAGTTGAGATAAAATCCGGCTCGGAGTCTTGCCTACCAGTTGTTTCCGGCCAAATTTTAGTCGGTTTACTAAGGCTAATTAAAGTGGTAGAAAAGGGCAATATCTCATGCTTTGTCTGCAAACTGCTCTCTCCGGCTGAAACTGGCTGGCCCAATGTAGTAACGGTAGCAAAGGCAAAGGCTGAATCATTGACTGACGACCTTACGGTGGCTTGTCCGGCTCGTTCTAACGCCTCGCATAAATCTGATACTTGAATTGGCTTGGCGAGGTAATCATCCATTCCGGCCTCAAGACACATCTCGCGGTCTCCTTGCAGCGCATTAGCGGTTATGGCGGTAATGCGCGGCCCACTATTGCCGGGCCAAAGTTTTCTTATCCGGCGAGTAGTTGCCAGCCCATCCAACTCCGGCATCTGTATATCCATCAACACTAAATCATAGTGCTTCTGGTCGAGCGCTGCTAGCACTTCCAACCCGTTATCTACTACATCCGCCGAATAACCGAACCGCTCAAGCAGCTTTATAGCCAGTTTTTGGTTGACCTGATTATCTTCTGCTAACAAAATCTGCATAGGATAACGCTGTCCCAGGCTGGCATCAAGTTGAAACCGCGGTTCGCTTAGGGCGGTTGAAAGGTGAAGCCGCTCCTCGGCTGGTAGGAAAAGCGCGGTGATAGTATGGTAAAGTTGGGCGGCTTTGAACGGCTTATTCACTACTGCCACAAAATGAGTGTTATCACTAGCCAGACGCTGACCGGGCGAAGTTAGCATAATTAAAGGTAAATCCTGCGTAGCTGGCAGGGCGTGAATCGCTTCAGCCAGTGCAACTCCATCCATTTGCGGCATATATCGGTCTATCAAGGCCAAATCAAAGGAGCTTTGTTGGGTAGTAATTAAATCCAGGGCCGCCGCGCCAGATGCACATTCCACTGGCAACATACCCCAGGCTTTGGTTTGCAAGGCCAGCACGCGGCGGTTGTACGGATGGTCATCTACAATTAAAACTCGCTTGCCTTTTAGCTGAGGTTGTTCTAAGCTTAAATAAGGTCGCTCTACCGTTGCAGCCTGGGCAGCTTCAATCGTAAAATGAAAAGTTGAGCCAACCCCTTCGTGGCTCTCGACCCACAGTTTGCCGCCCATAAGCTCGGACAGGCGCTTACTAATTGTCAGACCTAGCCCGGTGCCACCGTATTTACGGCTGGTGGTGCTGTCCAGTTGGGTAAATGATTGGAAAAGACGTGAAATATCTTTCGGGGCAATGCCAATGCCAGTATCGGACACGGCAAAATGCAATTCATATCGGGATAATGCTCCATTTTCAGCATTTTCAGCATTTGAAGTTAAAGTGGTAGCACTCTCTTCTAAACATCGGGCCGTAAGTAACAGCGATACTTCGCCTTTTTCGGTAAATTTAACCGCATTTGAAAGTAAATTGAGCAGAACCTGGCGCAGGCGGGTTACATCGCCTCGAAGCGCTGTCGGCGTGCCTTCCTCAATTAAGCAGGTCAGTTCCAGTCCTTTACTGGCGGCCTTACTACTCACGAGGTCGAGGGTGGTTTCCAGTGCTTCTGACAACTCGAAAGGCTGATTTTCTAATTCCAGCCGTTCTGCTTCAATTTTCGAGAAATCCAGAATGTCGTTAATAATATTAAGCAAGGCGGCGCTACTATTATGGACTGTGTCAACGTATTCTCGCTGCTCCTGGTCGAGGGCCGTATCCATCAGCAGACTGGTCATGCCGATAATGCCGTTCATAGGAGTACGGATTTCATGACTCATTACCGCCAAAAAAGCGCTTTTGGCGCGGTTAGCCGTCTCAGCCTGTTCTTTGGCGCGTTGTAATTCTTCTTCGGCCTTTTTGCGACGGGTAATATCGCGCAAAAGCACTAATTTTCCACTGGTCTTGCCCCGCTCACTTGATAAGGGCGTAAGGCGTACATCGTAATAATGCAGCGAACCCGTTTGCTCAAAACTAATATCTTGCTGCACATCATTTTTGGGTTCGAGTTCCAGGCAGGTAATTAACTCTGATTTTCCCAAAAATACTTCTTTGGCTACCTTCCCAATCACTTTTTCTTTCGGTACGTCAGTAATATCCTGGGCCGCTCGATTTAAATCAATAATACGCCCGGCCTGATCGAGTACAATCCAGGCATCTTTGAGGGTATCCATCAGAACATTGTGCGCTACCGGCATCAAATCTAAAAAGCGAAAATGCACCAGATTCCACGAAAGCATTATGCCGGATAAAGTAAAAGCGACTGTGCTGAGATTGAGATTAGGAATTGGAGATATATCGAGGACGTATAAAACATTAAGTACAAAAGGCAAAATTGAACTGAGCAGCACGAAGATAATCTGGATGCGAGGTGCGCCCGAAGTAAAGCGCAGGGCGCGTACCAGAAAAAGACTGGTGCTTACAAAAATTAAAGTTACAAAAGGCATCTGGATAAAGTAGTAATAGAAGCCATAATCGTTGACCAGAATGGGAAACGAAGCAGCGGTTACATCCAGGCGGGGTTCATGGCGGAACAGGTGGTGCAGTCGGTCAGTCCAGATTATAGATTGGTTAAACAAAGGAACGAGCAGCATACCAAATATAACAGGTTTCCAGCGCCGAATATGACCAGTGTAGGAGAAGGTTAGACCTAACCACGCCACAGGTAGCGCATCAATTCCGATAAATTGGAGATTAGCCAGAATAAGCTTTAATTCGAGCGTATCAGCCGCAATTTCAAAAATAAAACCAATTATCCAAATTTCCAGACAAATTATTACCAGTAGCATGAAAAAGGCGGCAGTATTGCGGCGTAACGGCCATACCAGGCGACCCAGCACCATAAAGGCCAGCGCGGAAAAAATAAATGGTAGCAGGTAAGGTGTAAAATGAAACATTGTGGGCCGCCTTTCAGTTTTGCAAAGGTAAAGTTAGACTAAAGCGAGTGCCTTTCCCCAGCTCACTTTCAACCTTAATCGTACTGCCGTGTTGCTCAATTACAGCTTTGACTATTGCCAGACCTAATCCAGTGC
>JBBQXW010000479.1:0-4099 GCA_038209275.1 Chloroflexia bacterium
CGCTCCCGATAGCACCGAGACAATTGCTGGATGACCGAGCGGGAATTGAATGGCGGCGGCTTTTAGCGGCACATCGTAGCGGCGACAAACTGCATCAATTTTTTGGGCTTTGGCAATCAGTTCGTTCGGGGCGGTATCATAATTAAAGGTGGGCTGGGTCGCATAAGGATTAGCCAAAATGCCACTATTGAACGGTCCGCCCACATAAATAGCAATGCCCTGCTCGGTGGCAAGCGGCAGCAAATCGGTCATGGCTATCTGGTCTAAAAGAGTATATCTGCCTGCCAGCAAAAAACAATCGAACTCGGCTTCGCGGGCAAGTCGGGCCAAAAGCTGGCTGGAATTCATGCCCGCGCCAATAGCCCCAACCGTGCCTTCGTCGCGCATTTTCCGCAAGGCCCGGTAAGTTCCGGCTAAAGCTTCTTCTATATGGTCGTCCGGGTCGTGAATAAGCAAAATATCAATGTGGTCTAGCCCCAATCGTTTCAAACTGCCTTCTACCAGACGCATTGCCCCATCGTAGCTGAAATCGTGGCCGGGATGGGGCGGAACTTCGGCGGTATTTTCCGGCGGAACAGGTGTTTCCGGGTAAACTGCATAGCCTACTTTGGTTGATACCACAAAATCTTCTCGTGGTACATTAGAAAGAACCGCGCCCAGGCGGGTTTCGGCAAGGCCAGTGCCATAGTAGGGCGAGGTATCGAAGAAGCCGCAGCCCAGTTCGTAAGCTCGTCGAACGGTGGCATGGGCGGCGCTATCGGCAACCGGGGCGTAGAGCCAGCCCAAAGCGGCGGTTCCCAGGCCGAAGCGGGTCACTTTTACTTGAGTACGGCCCAGTTGGGCTTTAGCAGTAGGGTCAGCCATCGAATTTTCTCCATCCCAATCTAAACTATCTTTTAAGAACCTATTTCATAAATGGTAGGGGCTTGAAAGGTCAATTCCAATTGGGTTCGATTTATCGAACCCCTACGGCATTATGAAGCAGGTTCTAAGGATAAACCGCCATCATTTCAAGCCCGGTGGTTTCGGGCAATCCAGCTAAAATGTTCATATTCTGGACAGCTTCGCCTGCCGCCCCTTTGGTCAAATTATCCAATACTGATAAGGCCACCAAGCGCCCGGTGCGTAAATCGGCGGTGGGATAAATAAAGCAATAATTGCTGCTCTGTACCTGTTTGGTGGTGGGCGGCGTATCAGTTATGACTACAAACGGGTCATTGCGATAAAACTCGCGGTAGCGTTCCCGCAGTGCCGCGTTAGCCGCTTTGCCATCACTGTATTCTGCCAAAAACGCCGGGGTCAGGCGGGCATAACAGGTTGCTAACATCCCGCGTGTCAAAGGAATTAAGTGCGGGGTGAACAACACCTGCACCGGGCCGCCGAATTGGTCTTGCAGTATCTGCTGAATTTCGGGCATGTGGCGGTGTCCGGCGGGAGCAAGGCCATAACCACTGGCGCTTTCGTTCATTTCGCTAAAATGCAAATGCTGCTTTACTTCGCGCCCCGCCCCGCTTGTCCCACTCAGTGCGTTAATAATCACGTCTGGCTCAATAATCGCCTCGCCCTTCAAAGCCGGGGCAAGGGCCAGCGCCGAACAGGTCGGATAGCAACCGGGGTTGGCGACCAGCCGGACATTGGTATTAAGTTTGTCGCGGTAAAGTTCGGGCAGACCATAAACTGCTTCGCGAATCAGATAAGGCGCGGGATGCTGCCCGTACCAGGCTTCGTAAGTTGGCACATCGCGCAACCGAAAATCAGCCGAAAGATCAATTACTTTGGTCTGGGGCGCACGCTCCAAAATAGCGGCGGCTTTTTCTGCCGAGGTATGGTGTGGCAGCGCCAGAAATACAAAATCAGCTTCCTCTGGCCTTTCCAAATCTTCACCGGCATTGATGGTCAGGCCCAACGGCGCAAGGCTCGGAAAGACTGTTCCTAGTGGTTGGCCTGCCGCGCTGCGCCCGACCAGTTCTATTAATTTTATGTCGCTCCGTTTACTCAGCAGCCGAATCAATTCCGCACCGCCATAGCCCGTTACGCCCACAATAGATACTTTTAACATGTATTACTTCCTCGATATTTTAGTCAGAACAATCTTATTGCTTCTTGCTCTCGAATTTTATCATAGTGAGGCTGGTAATGGTAGAATAGGCTTGCTTAATATAAGAAATTTTTTCAACCAGCACTGTTCCAGCTTTCGGCTTATCTCTAAAGCCATTCAAAACGTGCTTGTTAATGGCATCCATCGCCGTATCCAGCACCTGATTTAAATCAGCCAGGGTAAGCCCCTGCTCGAAAAAACCAAAAAGGTTCTGCTCGGTGCGCTCGGAATTAATCGGGATATTCTCCAGGCGGGCAATAATGCCTTTAATATTAGTGGTAGCAAATAGCAACAGGGCTGCGTCATCAAGCCGAGCGAAGAAGTTTTTAGGATGAGAGCGCACCGCTTTAGCATAAAGCGCAATTAATTCTGCTTCGTGTTGCTTCATCCATTCAATACTCTGTTTTAAAAGTTCTTGTTGGCTCTGGTACATGGCGTTTCCTCATCAGTTTATTAGTACCTTAGTAGATTTAGCAGCTTGAATAGCTTCAAGTAGGAGTGAAAGATAAAAAGTACTATCTTTCCCCAAAATGCTTTTTAAGGCAGATAATATGCTCGATGTATTATACTATATTATGAAAGTAAATTATGAAACGGTTTTTGTCATTTCTGCTTTCATGGTAACTTTCTTGATTTTGCCACTGGCGGTCATTGGGAACTCGTCCATAAAGCGCACCATATCTGGTATCTTGAAATCGGCGACTTTATCGCGGATGAAATCGCGCATTTCTTCCGCTTCAGCTTGTTGCCCTTCTTTAAGTTTGATACAGGCGCAGGTTTTTTCGCCCAATACCGAGTCGGGCAGGCCAATGACGGCTACTTCCTGTACTTTGGGGTGATGGTAGTAAAGTTCTTCGACCTCACGCGGGGCTATTTTGAACCCGGCCCGATTAATCATTTCTTTTTTGCGGCCCACAATTCGGACATTCCCTGCCGCATTAATGGTAGCTAAATCGCCGGTGCTAAACCAACCATCGTTATCAAGGGCGGCGCGAGTCGCATCCGGCATTTTGTAATAGCCCTTCATCAGGCCGGGCGAACGGCAAATAAGCTCGCCCACCTCGCCCACTGGTACTTCGTCGTTATCGTCGTTCACAATCTTGATTTCGACCCCTGGCACCGCCCGTCCGACGGTTTCGGCTCGTACCTCGTCTGAATCGCTAAAATGGGTAATCGTCAGGTCGGGCGCAGTTTCACTCAGACCATAGGCGCTGGCAATTTCGCAGCCCATATCGCGCCGGATACGCCGGATAATTTCGGCGGGGGCAGGCGCGGCGGCAATTATACCCGTCCGTAACGAACTCAAATCATAATTGCCAAAATTCGGGTGATTTAGCTCCAGAATAAACATGGTCGGTACGCCGTGATGAACGGTGATGCGTTCTTGCTGTATTATTCGTAGCGCATCGTCCGGCTTGAAAATATCCATCAGCACTAGCGTCGCCCCCAGCACTGCCGACAGGGTCACGCAGCCCGTCACGCCAAAAACATGGAAAAGTGGCACTGCCCCCAGCAAAATATCATCGGCATTACATTTCAGCGCTTCAGCCATAATTGCGGCATTCCAAACCACATTAAAGTGGGTGAGCATCGCTCCTTTGGGTAAGCCAGTTGTGCCACTGGTATAGAGTAGTATACACAAATCCTCTTTGGGGTTAATCTCTACTGGCGGCAGCGTGTGCGGGTCGGCTTCGCCCATTAAAGTTTCCCAGGCAATAATGCCCGGTGCGCCCGCCGCTTGCCCGACTACGACCACATGCTCCAATTTTTCTAACCCAGGCCGCAATCTGTCCAGCAGCCCCACAAAATCGAAGCCGCCAAAACTGGCGCAAGTGATTAAAATACGGGCTTCGCTGTTCCGCAACATGTATTCGATTTCGTTTTCGCGGTAGCGCACATTCAATGGCACTAACACTGCGCCCAACCGGGCCACCGCAAAATAAGCAATCACAAATTCGGGCCAGTTCGGAAGAATAATTGCTATTTGGTTATGTTTGCGTA
>JBBQXW010000480.1:0-4092 GCA_038209275.1 Chloroflexia bacterium
TGACCGTAGCAATAGCCTGTTTTTATTTCGAGAATAGTGCCGTCCGGCGCAGCCAGCGCAAGGGCCGACACAAAGCGCGCCCCACGTTTTTCGGCGGGAATATCCTTCATTTTTTCCAGCAAAAAAGCAATTCGCTCGGCATCGGTGGCGTTTTCTCCGACAAAGCGTTTGGTGTAAATTCCTGGTTCTCCGCCCAGCGCCTCAACTTCGATGCCGCTATCATCGCCCATCGCGTACATATTGGCGGCGATGGCGTACTGGTTGGCTTTTAGTACCGCATTCTCTTCAAAGGTTGTGCCGGTCTCTTCAACATCAAAATCATCACTTAGCCCGACCTCGCGGGCCGTGACAAATTCAAGCCCGTTTACGTCCGCCAGCCGCGCAAACTCCGCCAGCTTACCTTTATTGTTGCTTGCTACCAGTATTTTCATCGCACCTTTAGCTTTACATAACCAACTAAAAATTTGATAGTTTGAATTTTGGTTTTAGTAGTAGCGATTTCAATCGCTTTTCAGTTGGGTTCAAACCGAAGAGCGATTGAAATCGCTACTACTTTTGTAACTGCATGTAGAAAATTTGCCTATACTGCCTGGCCTGACTTCAATGGTAATTGCTTTAACTTCTCGGCTAAATCCTGACAAAAATCATTCATATCGAATTGATAGGCCCATTCTTTTTCCTGGCTGCTGCAAGAAATTTCTTCTGCGCCGTGATTTAGTCCAATAATAATGTCGGGAATGACCGCACCACGAAGCGCGAACCTTAACCCATGTTTCTCATAGTAACGGAAGATTTCATGGTACCACAAATCCGTTTCGTCCTCTTCTTCTTCAACAAACTCGCGTTCCCGAAGCCTGTTTAACACCTGAGCAAGACTTTCTGACGGAAGCGGACTATTTCCCTCAATAGACAAGATTTGATGTTGTAAAGCAGCTTGACTTTCAAAAAACCACGAAGCCAGCAAAGTTAAATCCCATTCCCAATCGAGCAGGATTATTTGCTTTTTACCTTGTACCACAATAATTAAAATACGTCCCCAGGTTTCAAAATCCGCACCTGGGTCTTGGTACGCTTTTAATTCTAACTCAAACCGAAGCTTAAAATCCTGCAATTCTTAATCCTTAGTCGGTGTAAAGAAATAATTTGGTAGGGCTAATTGTACTCACTCCATACCTATCAAGTTAGGTGTCTACACTTTGAGTTAGTACTGCGATGCGACCCGCCCTGGAATAAATTCCGGGCTACGTAGCTCAAGTGGTTTGAAAACCACTGGATACGCTGCCAGGGCCATTCGGTAATCAGTGGATTTTAATCCACTTGAGCTACGTAGCCCGGAATTTATTCCAGGGCGGTCTTCCCTGACGTACAAACTTTAAGCTTGGCTTGATGTTCATAGAGCGAATGCAATTAGCCCCTACCAGAACTTTAATGTTTTGTTTTCAGTCCTCAGTCCTCGTTCCTCGTTCCTCAGCCCTACTTCACCGTCACAATATCGTGGGTGCTGTGATTGATGTTTTCCTCGCCGTCTTCGGTGACGATGGCAATATCCTCGATGCGGACTCCGAAACGGCCCGGCAAATAAATACCCGGTTCGATGCTGAAGGCCATGCCCGGTTCGAGTGGGAGGCTGTTGCCACCGACTATATAGGGTTCTTCGTGGACCTCCATGCCGATGCCATGTCCGGTGCGATGGACGAAGAACTCGCCGTAGCCCGCTTCGGTAATCACCTGACGTGCCGCTGCATCTACTGACTCGCAGCTTACGCCCGGTTTGGCCTGACGATGTCCAGCAGCCCGCGCCTCGTTCACAATATTGTAAACCTTCTCAAAATCGGGGTCTTTCGGCTTGCCGACAACGACGGTGCGGGTCATATCGCTGCAATAGCCATGATAGCGACCACCGAAATCCAGCACTACCGCGTCGCCTTCCTCGATAATACGGTCTCCGGTGTGGTGGTGCGGCTGCGCTCCGTTCGGCCCACTGCCGACAATGCAGAACAACATGTGCTGCTGCCCATACTTCAAAAGCAGATTGTTAATCTCGCCCATCATTTCGCGTTCGCTACGTCCGGCGAAAGGCATTTCAACCAAATCGGTAAAGGCTTTGTCAGCAATCGCAGCGGCTTCCTTGAGCAAGCGCACTTCCTCCGCCGATTTTGCAATTCGCAACTTCTTCAGCACATCGTTGGCGGTTGTCCATTCGCCCTTCGGCAAAACTTTTTGCAAATCCAGCAAAAACATACTCCACAGATGCGAACCGACTGCCCCGCGTACTTCGCGACCCTGCGCCGCGCCCAGTAGTTCCGCCAAGCGTCCCTGCGGCCCGTCGCTATCTTTCCAGTCCAGCAAATCAAAATAAGTGGCATAATTGCTGGTCGCCAGTTTTTCCAGCGCCGGAACAATCATGGCGGGCTGCCCGTTTTTGGGAATAACCATTAGCATCATACGCTCGTTTTCCATACCCGGCGTGCCAATCAAGTAATACAAATCGCTGCCCGGCCCAATAAAAAGATAATCTACATCCAGTTCCGCCATTGCGCCCTGGGCCAATCGGCAGCGCTCTTCATAAACACTCGTAATCGAGGTGGTCATCGGTTTATCTCTCCCTAAATAACTAAAGGTGGGGCATAATTCACAAGGTATGTCCAATGGTAGGGGCGAGGTTGCCTCGCCCTTGAACGCTAACTCAGCTCAAAAGGATTGGGAAACCCAACCCCTGCTAAATCTGCATTTTGCCCCGGCAATTATGTTTCACCTTCAAAATAACTCAAAACTCAAAACTCAAAACTCAAAACTATTTGGTGCCTATTTTTTGATAAAGGCTATTGCTTTATCAAGCTGGGCATCTTGCCCCTGGCCCAAAGTTTTTGCATCGAGTGTTACTACTACGTCTGGCTCTACATCTTCCAGCCACGAAGTTGGGTCTTTAGTATCGGTAATGCCACGAAATACCGATACACTCAAGACCGAATTATCGCTCAACCCGACTGGAATAGAGGCTATCGGGCAACCTTCGGTTGGCGTACCAAAGACGCTACCCTTTTTCTTATTCTGGATAGCCTGGGCAAAAAGTTCGGCTTCGTGGCTAGTACCCTGGTCTACCAGTACCGCTATTGGCTTATCGGTTGCCTTGATATTAGTGAGGCTGGTCATTGAAATAGCACTGCGCTGCCCTTGCTGGTTGCGACTTGCCAGATATAGTAAATCTTGCCCGTTTACAAAGCGGCTCAACAGGCTTTGAATCATGCGGATATTGCCAAAGCGGGTTGCTCGTACATCCAGCACAAAGCCCTTAACTCCTTTACTATTCATGTCGCTCAAAATTCGGTCAAACTCGTCGGTATATTGCTTTAAAGTAGCATCATTTGCCGTCGTCGGGAAAATATTAAACCGAATATAGCCAATGTTGTCGGGCAAAATTTTCTGTTCATAGACTGGCGTTTTAATCGAAGCTCGTGCCACTTCCACCGTTTCCTGGCGGTTAGTTCCAACCCGGCGTAGCGTCAGATTTACCTTGCTTCCGGCGGGTGCATTGTTGCCCTGTAGCACTCGCACCAACTGATTCGAGTCCATTGCAGTAACATCCTGTCCGTTTACCGCTACAATTGCATCGCCCACTTTAAGGCCACTCTGCTCGGCAGGCGTGCCACTAATCAGCCGGGTGATAAAATGACCACTGGTGTTATCGAAAGGCAACACATTTATGCCCAGCCCGGTATACTGGTTCAATCCAGTCCGATTGCGGAGGAAAGTTTCGGCCTGGTCGGGCGGATAAAAGGCGGTTTGGGGCGTGTTGCAATCATTAAGTAATTCGGTTGAATGTTGAATGGCGGCGTAGGCCAGTTTATCCTCGGCTAGTTTTGAGCTATATTTGCCCAGCGTAATTGTGTATGCCTGCAAGAAAATTTGCCAATCCTGTTGCAGATTGTTCGTAAAAGGCGGAATTGGCACATCTGGTTGACTCACCCCGGCAGCCTTGAGTGCATCACGCATTCCAATCAGACCAACCTCGTAAACATCGGCGCTGGTGAGTGGCTCGTAATACTGGGTTAGCAAGGTATCAAAAGCTTGCTGCATCATGTCGCTCTTTTT
>JBBQXW010000481.1:0-4091 GCA_038209275.1 Chloroflexia bacterium
GCTCGATTATCAAAATCTGGTGCTGGAACAGACCCGCAAAAACGAGGTTGACCCGCTCCTGTTCCTGGCCCTTATCAAGCAAGAGAGCGCCTTTAAAAGTGATGCTGTCAGCAGCGTCGGGGCGCGAGGACTGACCCAGGTAATGCCCGAAACAGGCCGGGCAATTGCGACTAACCTGGATAAGCCCGGCTACAATGCCGATAATCTCTTTCAGCCCGCTTTAGCCATCGAGTTTGGAGCGTTTTATCTGGCCCGGCGCTTGCAGGATTTTGGCGGCAACCCCTACGCCGCCCTGGGCGCGTATAACGCCGGGGCGGGCAACGTCTATCGCTGGGTCGAGGAAAGCCCGCCCGAACGCGGTTTCGATAATTTCGTTGAGAACATAGATTTCCGCGAGACCCGCGGCTACATCAAAATTATCTACACCAGCTACGCCATGTATCGCCAGATTTATTCTGCTCCAAATCCCTAAATTTTATTTAGAGTTCAGGAAAAATTTTGCAAAATTTTTCCTGAACTCTAAATAATTAGAATGAATGAAGTTCGTTCAGAAAAAGAGGTTTTGGACTTGCTTTAGGGCATTAGTGCTGGTATATTAGTCATAACGTTTTTTGAACCGCCCGATTGCCAATTATCTTCTATTAATAAATTAGTTAGCGCGAAGGAGCGATACTGATGAGTACCAAAATCTACGTTATGCCTGTAGAAGAAACTCAATGGTCGGTTAATAGTCCGGCTACCACGATTTTCAACTGGGAATACGACGAAGGCCGCGAGAAATTGCTCAATTTGTATGAGAAGGGCAAAAACAAGCAATGGAACACCAATACGCGGCTAGATTGGTCGCAAGCGGTAGACTTCGATAATCCGCTCGGTTTCCCGGATGAGTACGGGTCGCTGTACGGCTCGGACATCTGGAACCGCATGAACGATAGAGAGATGGCGGAAACCCGGCGGCATTTCCAGGCGTGGCAATTCTCGCAGTTCTTGCACGGTGAACAGGGCGCGCTGATTTGCACCGCCAAGATTGTTCAGACCGTGCCAGATATAGATGCCAAATTTTATGCCTCGACCCAGGTGATTGACGAGGCCCGTCACGTCGAAACCTACTCGCGCTATTTGCACGAGAAACTGGAACTAGCTTACCCGATTAATCCACACCTTAAGTCGCTGCTCGATAACGTCATTCAGGACTCGCGCTGGGATTTCACTTACCTGGGGATGCAAATCTTGATTGAAGGATTGGCCCTGGCTGCCTTCAACACTATTCGCGATATGGCCCAAGACCCCCTGGCGCGGGCGCTGAACGCTTACGTAATGCAGGATGAAGCCCGGCACGTCGCTTTTGGGCGGCTCTCGCTACGCGATTACTATCCGCACCTGAGCGACAAAGAACGCGACGAGCGCGAAGAGTTTGTAGTTGAAGCCTGTTACTTGATGCGTGACCGCTTCCTGGGCGAAGAAGTCTATGAGACGCTGGGCTTCGATTTGCAGGAAGTAGCGGCCTACATGGACAATTCGCCACTAATGCTGGAGTTCCGCAAAATGCTCTTCAGCCGAATTGTGCCGACCATCAAGGACATTGGGCTGTGGGGGCCACGTGTTCAGAAAGCCTTTAGCGATATGGGCGTGATTGATTTCTCCATGCTAAACCCACAAGAAATGAGTGATAACGACGAAACCGTCGCCGAGCAATACGACGCGCAACGCCAGCAAGTAGATAGCCTGATTGCGGTTGGCGCAGCCGACTAAATCAGCTTGAACCTTTTGGACAATAAAAATCGGTGAGGGTAATATCCTCACCGATTTTTTATTGTCCAACCTAAATAGGATAGCCCTTCCCGCCCTGAATACCTTTGAGGCAGGAAATCTCACCACACATATTGTCTACATGGCCCAATAGAAAGCGGTTCAGCAGATAACCTACCGTTTGTTGGCCCATCCCAAAAGCGGACAGGTCAACCACACGGGTCAGGTCGTCTTCGGTCAGGGTCGCAATATAACTATCGGTAGCACTCTGGACAGCCTGAGCATAGCGTCGCAGTTTCGGCAAATCTACCTGAACCCGCCGACCCCATTCCAGTGTAGTCAAAGGCTGAATTTCGCTAATGCCGGTTTGGTCGGCCCAGGTCGAAGCATAAAGCGGCGTGCCGCCCTGAAGTAGCATCTGTACCAGCACATCTTCGCTGGCAACGGCGTGAACATAGGTTGCACCTAACGGGTTAGCCGTACCAGGCGGCACCCAGTGTGCCTGTTCATTCGTCACATCTTCCATAGTCACATCCAAAAAGCCGTGGGCCTGTTGAATTTGCTCCCGAAGCAAAGAAATCGTGTTCATTAGTAATTCCCTTTCTTTGAACAATGAACTATTGAAACGCTTCATCCAGAAGTTGTTTGTCCGTGATAGTGCTATCATACGAAACAAACAAGTGCCAGCGCTATGAAAAGTAGTGCCAAATGCTGCCAGTTTTGCTTTTAGGGCCGCAAAATCTCGTTTCTATACAACTTCTTTCTAAAAACTAACTTTCCTTTTGTTGACATTGGTCACTCTGAGGCACGAAGAATCTCAAATTCTTCGTGCCTTAAAACCTGTTTCATAATGCAGTAGGGGCTTGAAAGGGCAAACTCAATTGGGTTCGATGAATCGAACCCTTACCAATTCTGAGAGAGGTTCTCAGCATGACGAGCAAACACCCTGAGAAAAATTTATTAGCGTGAAGCTTAATTTTAACCAGTCATGGCACAAAAAATGCAAACACTATTAAATGGCAGTCAAATTCCGGGGGAAGCTGCATTTTAATATCACTATCTATTTAGGCGCAGAGCGAGCGCTGGTAGAACCAAATTCTTAGTAGTTCATCCCAGAGCAAACGCTAGTAAGCCGAAAAGCAATTATTATTCGTTACTTTATTGAGTAGTAGCGTAGTTATGTTATCGCTTACTGTAAAAAGTGGGCGAAGAAGCAAAAGCAACAAGGATATTTTTATGGTAAAAGTACTGGTGGTGGATGATGAACCAAGCATTGCTTCCCTATTAGCCGACATTATTGAGGAACAAGGCTACGAGGTTACAATTGCCTTTGATGGGCGGCAAGGCTATGAGCTGGCTAAAACAGGTGCTTACAATCTGGTAATAACCGATGTCATGATGCCATACGTCAGGGGGAATGAGCTGTGTGCGCGGCTAAAGGAGCAAGCTGCCACGCAAACAACCCCAATTATTTTAATGAGTGCAGTGGCTCACATGGCGCATTTGGGGCGCGGGTGTAGTGCCGATGCTTTTATCTTAAAGCCGTTCGACATTAGCGTGATTACCCAAATAGTAGAGCAATATTTGAAACCAACAAAAGATAAACCTCAAACATTAGCTCTGCCAGCGCCAGAAGTAAATTCAATCGTGCATTATAGAACTAACCAGCAGCGAAATTATTCAGAAAATTAGCGGCTATCTGAAAGGATTGTGAGACAAGCGGCAAACTTCTTGACACCGGGGTAGCTGTACCATATAATTGCCATGATAAAAAAGCTAAAATGAAGCAAAGTGTGTAGCATTGATTACTGGCAAAGCCAGAGTCAATCGCTATGATGTATTCCAGAGCGCATAAGTATTTAGATTTCAGCTTCGATTTGAGCTTCAAGTTTGAGAGAAGCATAATTCAGATAGAGAGGTAAATTAAAATGATCACCTTAAGTAATGAAGCAACCGTACACCTGAAGAAAATTCTGGCGGAAGAGAACGAGCCGGAACTGGGTTTGCGCGTTTTTGTAGCCGGTGGTGGTTGCAGCGGCTTCCAGTATCAGATGGTACTTGAAAACGAAACTCGCGATGGTGATTTAATCACCGAAAGCGAAGGCGTGCGGTTATATGTTGACCAGTTCAGCCAGCGCTACCTGGAAGGGGCTGAAATTGATTACGTAAACAGCCTGATGGGTGGCGGCTTTACCGTTCATAACCCGAACGCAGTTTCGTCTTGCTCCTGCGGACAGAGCTTCGACACTGCCGAGAGCGCCGGAGCAGGTCAGGCCCGCGCTTGCGGTCACTAATAACAGATTAGAAAAAGCACTAAAAAAGCCGCCACGTGGCGGCTTTTT
>JBBQXW010000482.1:0-4087 GCA_038209275.1 Chloroflexia bacterium
GCGTACAAAAGCTGATAGTCCGCCGGGTCTGCCACTAAATCATAGACCTGCTGCAACGGTGCGCTCCCCGCCGCCCTGGTTGAGCCAGCCAAACTACTGCCCGGTGTGGCCTCAATCTTTTGGGCCGTGCCTTTTTCGTCCTCTATCCCGTTTTGAGCCGCCCAAAACCCCAGCCCGCCCAGCCCCGCTAAAATAAGCAGCGTCAAAAAGCCCAGCAAAATCCGCCCAAAGCGGGGGCGTGGGGGCTTATTTTTCGGTTTAGCTACGGGTTTTTCTTCTATTTGCGGTGCGGTTTCTTCCGTTAAAGCCATTATTTCGGTGTTCCCGTTTATATCTATTTTGTTTTTGGAAAGTTTGCAAACTTTCCAAAAAGAGCAATTTCATTTTTCACTTAGCATTTGGAAGATTTTTTGCAAAAAATTTTCCAAATGCTAAGTACTTGAGATTTTAGTCTAAATTAAGCTAAAAGTTCTTTGGGTTATTATAATCGGATGAAGTGGGAATGTCCAGAAAGGGGCAAGTGTCGGGGTCGCGGGTAACAAATCAAAGAAAAATAACCAGTTTTGGTGAATATCTGGTATCCACCACTGAGATGATGCGACGACTTATTGCCTACGTCCAACGCTCAACTATAAAACGAACCAACTCAACCTAAGTTGCGATTAACTACGCCGGCTGTCGCACCTGTCACCCTGACGCAGGAAGGGTCTCGGCTCTACCCCCCAGCACCTTACCTCGGCAACCAGAGATGCTTCGTTCCTCAGCATGACGGAGAGTTAGTCGTTACAGTTGCGACGCAGTGGGCGTGGCGAAAATTAAATACTGGACTGTATCGTGGGAACTATTTGACCTGTCATGGGATATTACTTATTGAAAAGTGCTTCTCTCAATCTTTATTAGGATGGAGGGTTTGATGGAAAATGACTTGATACGGCGTATTCAGGCGGGTGATCAAAATGCTTTTGGCGAATTAATCGAGCTTTATACTGCTCTGGCAGGTCGCGTCACGCGAGTTTTAATATCAGATCGGTTTCTGGCAGAAGATGCTTTACAGGAAGCCTGGTTGGATGTCTGGCGTAATTTAACTAGTTTTCAGCCTGAGCGTCCCTTTCGGCCCTGGCTATTGACCATTGTAGCTAATCGCTGTCGGAAAAATGCCAGGCGGGTTAAAGCCTCTCATATATCTTTGGATGCCAGTTTTGTAGAAGAATTAAAAGATACAACTGACCTGGAAGCTCGTGTCCTGCAAGCGGCGGACTTTGCTGAGGTTACAACCGCGCTGGCAGAACTCAAAATTGAGCAGCAGCAAGTATTGGCGCTACGCTTTTTTGCCGAACTCGAACTAGAAGAAATAGCGGCGCTCATGAAGACACCGTTAGGTACAGTTAAATCGAGGCTACATCGCGCCCTTTGTACTTTACGTACTCAGCTTCGCCAGGAACACGCCCTGGAAGGCACTTTGGAATAAGGAGAAGAAAGCATGAAAGAAGATTTTGACATGAAGACGGAACAGCGTCTGCGGGAATATTATGTGGCTTATTACAGCGAGATGCCGATACCATCACAAGTCCGGGCGCAGGTTATGAGCCAGCTTACTTCACAACCCGATCAGGGTTTCCTCCGGCGTATTAGCAACTGGCTGTTCCCAGCCCACAGTCGGCTAAGAATAGCTTTTACCAGTAGCGTATTAGTAGTTGTTTTATTGAGCAGTGTGCTACTAACTGTACCACCAGTCCGTACCTGGGCGGATGATACGGTCAATGATCTTATGACCTATTTCGGATATAATGGCTCTAGTCCACTAAACCCCGATGGTAAAATAGTGTCCCATCCGTCGGCAGTTGCGAACGATTGTACCAAAGCTGCTAACGGAAATATGTACTGTGTTTCAGGTGATGAGAGTTACATCAAGCAAGATCAAGGTCAGGAGAAATTAGGCTTTAACCTTAAAGCTCCCTCTTATGTACCTGGTAGCTATATTGACCTGCAAATCTTTCACATCAATCAAAAAGAGAAGTGGGCGACCTGGATTGCCGAAAGTAAGGATAATGGAGGTGGGTGTGGCCTTCAAGCACTCAGATTGAATCAGCGGCCTGCTTCGCTGCAACTGAAGGGTGGTTCAATGCCAATTGGAAACGCAAAAGCGCACGAGATAATGGTGGGTAGTGCGCCTGGTCTTTGGGTCGAAAAAGTTGAGGGTGCGTGGTGCCGACAGGCTGGGGGAAATCGTATTATGCGAACCACTAACTTTCTATCCTGGGAAACCGAAAATATTCGCTATACTCTATATCTGGACTCAAGCTTGAATTTAGACGAAGCTATCAAATTAGCCGAATCCCTGAAATAGGAAAAGGAAGGAGGAACGAGGAGGGAGGAATATTAGGCAGTACCAAAATCAGAGGTTTGGTAGGGGCTAATTGCATTCGCCTTTCGGATAAGTACTCCATCCGAAGGGCGAATGCAATTAGCCCCTACCAAATTACCTCTCTACAAATAGGCACTCCTCTATTTAACCCTGTCATGCTGAGGAATGAAGCATCTCATCTGGCTCCTAAATCGTAAATCGTTGCTTCGGGCAGAGCTGAGATTCTTCCTTCGTCAGGGTAACAAGCGTTTATCCCTGCCTACCTACAATCGTAAATCGTAAATCGTAAATCGTAAATCGTAAATCGTAAATCGTAAATCGTAAAACGTAAATCGTAAATCGTAAATCCCTCACGTCGCAATGTCCCCGCAACTGGCGACATAAGTGGGCGTATTGGCCTGGTTGTGGACGTTGAGGTAAAGGTTGCCGCCTGTAATAGTGGCGAAGGCCGCCTGGACGGTGGTGGTAGAAGTAGCTCTACCATCCGGGCCAGCTTCTAGCGGGGTTAGCGGGTACATTATCGGGCCTTGCGCCAGACAACTGCCGCCATGTACATGGGCGTTATGATTGCCCGGTTCGAGGCCGCTCATTGTCAGGATAATGCGGACGCTAGTACCGCCGCCATCAATAATAACGCCCGTGCCGCTAACTTTAGTCCCGTTTTGGGCATTAAGCTGGACGGTCAGACTGGCGACCCCGGCAGGAACTGTCGGCGCGGCAGGCGTACCAATGGCAATTTTATTCGAGCTTGAACCAAGTACCGCAAACCCGATAATTGCGGTGATAATCAGCAGCAGCACCGCCCCAATTCCGGCTATCCACGGCACAGGCAATTTCTTTTTGGTATTACTTACTTGCGCCATTTGCGGTACGGGTATTGAGTCGGGCGTAAATCCACTGCTTGCCTGTGAGACTGTACCGACTGGTTGGGATGGCTGAGAAATAGAACCGGGCGCGGGCGGCGGACTATTATAGGTTGGTTGCCTGTAGTTGCTACCCGACGATGGTGCTTGTGACTGGTAAGGCTGCGGCATGGGAGGTGGCGGGGGCTGCGGCGGTGCTAAATTATAGGATGGCGGCGTTACGGCAGTGCGAGGCAGCGTTCGGTCATAATCATAAGCTGCCCGGTCATAGGCTGCCGGCATAGGGGTAGTTGGTAACGCTTCTGCCGGGCGGTCAGGCGTATGTGGCTGGCGTACAGTCGCATTTGGGCGGGGCGGGCGATATTGTAGTTCTTCCGTCGAAAGCGAATTTAGGGCTATGTGAAAAGCCAGTTCCATTTCTTCGGCGGTGGCAAAACGTTGCTCTGGGCGTTTGTCCAGCACTTTAGTCAGAAATTGTTCCAGTGGCACAGGTACGGAAGGATGCGGCAACGGCAACGGGTCGTTCATGTGGCGCAAGGCGATTTCCCAGGAAGTAGTGCCAGAATAAAGCGGATGCCCGGTGAGCAACTGGTAGAGAATAACTCCCATTGCATACAAATCGCTACGGTAATCACTATGGCCCATAAATTGTTCGGGAGCCATATATTCGGGCGAACCCACCGCCAGCCCGCTTTTAGTCAGGGAAACATCTTCTTCAAGGGTTTTAGCCAGCCCAAAATCGGCGAGTACCGCTCTTCGCTCGTCGTAAAGCAAAATATTGCCGGGTTTTAAATCACGGTGGACAATTCCTTTGCGGTGGGCGAAACTAAGCCCGCCTAGCACTTGCTCGAAAATATAA
>JBBQXW010000483.1:0-4027 GCA_038209275.1 Chloroflexia bacterium
ATTGCCGCATACATTCCGGCTAAACTATCGCCAATACTGATGCCGATACGTACCGGCGGGCGGTCAGGATAGCCCGTAATATAGCGCATTCCGCCCATAGATTCGCCGATTGAGCCATAGCCGGGGTTATTTTTGTACGGCCCGGTCTGTCCCCAGCCCGAAACGCGGGTCATAATCAGGCGCGGGTATTCGGCGTGCAATTGCTCCCAGCCCAATCCCCACTTTTCCATCGTGCCAGGCTTGAAATTCTCCAGCAGCACATCAGCTTCGCTCAGTAAGCGCTTGACGATTTCGGGTGCGCCCGGCTGATTCATTTCTAGTGTCACGGATTTTTTGTTGCGCGATTGTACGTACCACCAGAGCGAGGTTTTGGTTTCTTCCATTATGCCGCGCCACACTCGCAAGGGGTCGCCCTTCTGTGGCGGCTCAATTTTGATTACTTCCGCCCCAAATTCAGCCAGCAATCGTCCGCAAAATGGCCCGGCTAATAACTGGCCCATTTCAATTACGCGGATTCCGGCTAATGGTTTAGTACGTTTTGGATTATTCGAGGTGGTTTCCTGCACCAGTGCCTCCCCTGTTCACGGGTCGCCCTGCCCGATACTAATGAAGCCTTTAATTTCAATAATAAAGCAAAGTACGAAAGTGAGATAAGTTGAGCATGTGCCATGTTGCGGAACGGCGTTTCTTCTGACGGAATTTTGTACTGATTATAGTGAAGTTTGAATTTCTGTCAACTTCTGGCGGTGTAAAAGACCCGGCTTTCTGGTATAATTATTTTCACAAAAGAGCCGCCTGTGTCGAGGTTTGCACAGGCGGTTTATCATGTAGCAAAATTAGAAGTGAGGCTGGCCTGCGGTATTTTATAGCCCGCCGGGTCAGGAATAAAGGAGTTTTTAACAGTGACACAGGATTTAGTGGCGCGAACACAAGGCCAGTTTGAGATAAAGGCTAACCCGGTACAATTTATGGAAGCAGGCGAACAGGCCACCGCTTACGAGAACTCGAAAGTAGTAATAATTCCGGCAGGACTGGAAAATACTACTTCTTACTTGCAAGGCACGAAGTACGGCCCAAAAGCAATTATCGAAGCCAGCACCCAGGTCGAGCTTTATGATGAGGAATTGCAGTTCGAGACGATTGACATGGGTATTTTTACGCTGGAAGAACTGAATTTCGAGGGCCAGACCCAGGTCGAGGCGCTAGAACAAATTGGACAGGCTTTCAAAACTGTTACCGACCAGGGCAAATTTGCCGTCACACTGGGCGGCGAACACTCGGTGACAATTCCGATTATCCGCGATTTAAAGGAGCGCTACCCCGATTTGGTGGTGCTGTCGTTTGATGCTCATGGCGATTTGCGAATAACTTATCACGGCGAATTGAGCCACGCCTGTGTAATGCGCCGAATTGCCGATATGGAAGTGCCGGTTTACGTGGTCGGAGTGCGGAGTTGTAGCAAAGAGGAAGTCGAGTTCGTCAATGGCAACCCCAAAACTGGCATTTTGTTTGATTACGAACGAGCCGAAAAAGCTTTTGATGTCGCCGAATTACTCAAGTGGGGCAAGCACGTCTACGTCACGGTTGACCTGGACGCTTTCGACCCGGCAGAAATGCCCGCCGTTGGTACGCCAGAACCGGGCGGTATTCGCTGGCGCGAATTTTTCGCTATGTACAAGCAGGTCTGTGATAAAATGGAAGTAGTCGGCTTCGATATTATGGAACTATGTCCGATGGCAGGACAGGAACGGGCCGATTTTTATTCCGCCAAACTAATTTACAAAATGCTGGGTTATTTGCGGTGCGCCGGACAGCTTTAGTTTTTAACTATAATTGTTTTTTGGTAGAATATTTAGGAAGTGGAAAGTGGAAGCAGGGGTAAGATGGCGGAGGAAATACCGAGCATAAGTGAAGCAATCGAGCGCTTTCTCAAAGATGTGGGCCGAGGACATTCTCCGGCTACTCGCGATACCTATCAGGTAGGTCTCAATGGCTTTGTCCAACATCTGGTTCAGCGACTGGATATTTCTCCTTCAACTACGCCTATAACTGCCATCCACACTGATTGGGCCGTCAGCTTTCTGCGTTACCGCGCTGACGGTTCGCCTGCGTCTGCCACTTCGGCTTCAGATGAGGCCAACCAGACGGTTGCAGTGGAAAAAGCCTCTAAAGCGACGTTGGCGACCTATGCCGCCGCACTCAGTCGCTTCTACAAATGGTGCGGTATCGAACGCTTGCTTACGTTGCCAACCGAAGAATACGAGCGGATGCAAATCCGTTTTAAGGAAATTAAGGGCAAAGAGCGCCGCACTATTCTCAATAAAGTTCCGTCTAATGAAGTAGTCGAAGCACTAATTAAAGAAGTTCATAAGGCTAAATCAGCTTATGAAGCTAATGCCCATCGCGGCGAGGTAGACCGGGTTAAGCAAGAACTAATCTGGCTACGCGATATTGCCCTGCTCGAAGCGCTTAAGTGTACCGGGGCGCGGGTTAGCGAGTTAACCACCCTGAGCAGGAGCGACCTGGACAGCACCAATCACCGCGCCAGAGCGGTTGGTAAAGGCAACAAAGAGCGCTGGCTCTACTTCAGTAGCGCCGCCTGGGAAGCCGTCGAGAAATATCTGGCTGCTCGTACTAAAGCCCTCAATAATGCTGCCGCTTCGACTGAGTTAAAAACTGAAACCGCCTCCTCGTCTCGTCCTGCTCGCCGTTCTAGTGCTGGTCGGAATTATTCCAGTCAACCACTCTTTGCCCGCCATGACCGGGGTGCTAAACTCGATAGCGTTAAACCACTTACTTCCAGAGCCGTACAAAAGCTAATTATTGCTCTGGTCGAGAAAGCCGAAGTGGATAGCAACATCACCCCACATAAATTTCGGCATTGGGTCGCTACCCGCTTGCTCTCAGCGACGGGCGATTTGGCCGCTACCCAGGATTTGCTGGGCCATGCCAGCCCCACCACTACCCGTATTTACGCCCAGGTCAGTGAACAGACCAAGCAAAACTTGCACCGTCAGGTGTTCAATTAAACTCTCAAAAACTCTCCCCGCTTAGAACCTATCGCAGTAGGGGCGCAATGAATTGCGCCCAAGTTCAGGGTTAAGCTAAGAAAGAGGCTGATCTAATAGCGCGGTGGTAAGGGTTGCCCTGTGGGTAGCCCCAGGCGGACTGCACCGGCCTACCAATTTCAGGCTTAACTCCTTAGCTTGATGCGTATGGGGCAAATCGCATACGCCCGTTTGACCCGGCACAGTGTTCAAGGGTGTTGACCTGATTAAAAGCAGTGGCATACAAGTTGCAGCATTAAACTTGAGAAAAGTGCTAACGTATAAAGCAGGAAAGAGAGGAACAACCATGACGCAGGATAAAAATCAGGGCCAGCCTGACCCGATGATTCAAAAGGGCAAAGGCTACGGTCAGCAGGATGTTACCGACGACGAAAGCAAACTCGATTATAGCGACGAGGCAAAACAAACTCAGGATGCCCTGAACGCCGACCAACTGGATACTGATACCGGCGATGGCAATACCCTAAACCAGGGCTACGGCGAAGGAATGGACGCGGCGGGTCTGGACGGGCGAGCGCTTGGTTTTAGCGTAGACCGCAGCTTTGGCAATAGCGGGCAGGGTGCTTCTGACCGTATGGATAGCACCGACAACTACACCGATACCGGGCCGGGTGGCTATTCGGGTATTGCTGATGACCCTGGACTGGGTGGCTCTACCGGGTTAGCCGATGATGTGGGGATGCACATCGAGCCGGGCTTTAGCGTTGGTTATGATACGAGCGGCAATCAGGGCATTGATGGTGATATGGGCAATCGTGTTCAAGGTGGTACTTATCAAAGTCTCGCCGATGCTGCCGAAGATTTCGACCCTGGCGCACCCGACGACGAAACGCCAATCGTTTAAAATTTTGAATTTTGAATTTTGAATTTTGAATTTTGAAATTTGAATTAACAGTCTTTGGGAAGTTTTGTAGTTTTCGAGAAGTGATTTGATAAGCTCAACCTTTTGAGCTTATCAA
>JBBQXW010000484.1:0-3959 GCA_038209275.1 Chloroflexia bacterium
GACATTGCTCCGCCAATGGAACTTTCCCTCGCAAGGCATTACTCCGTCAATGGACTTGCCGAAAAGAATTAATCGGTTATAATAAGCATTGAGCAGGCTTTTTTCTCTTAATGAAAGCAAGAGAGTAAAACGAAATTTTTAAAAAGCTGATAAGCTGAAGGAGGACTTCCCACATGGGCATTCTGGATAGAATCTCGACTATTCTGCGCTCCAATATCAACGCTTCGTTGGATAAAGCAGAAGACCCCGAAAAAATGCTGGATCAAATCATTCGCGACATGGCTAATGCTATTGAAGAAGCTAAAGGTCAGGTTGCTGGTGTGATTGCCCAGGAAAAGCAGCTGGAGGCCGAGCGTGCTGGCGCACAGCGTAGCGCCCGTGAATGGAGTGACAGGGCTGAGAAAGCGATTAAAGCTGGTCGCGACGATTTAGCCCGCGAAGCGTTGCGCCGCAAGAAAGATTTTGAAGGTATTTCGACGACCTATCAGCAGCAGTACGATAGCCAGCACGAAATGACCAGCAAGTTACGCAGCCAGCTTGAATTGTTGATGCGTAAGTATGACGATGCCGTTCGCAACCGCGACGTAATGATTGCCCGCCATCGCTCGGCAGTAGCGGCCCAGAAGGTCAGCAAACAAATTGCCAGCATTAGTGGGATGGATCATGGTAGCGAACTTTCGCGCATGGATCGGCGCTTGCGCGAGGAAGAAGCCAAAGCCCTTGCAATGGCGGAACTTAATACCGGCGGCACATCCAGTATCGAAGACCAGTTCGCCCAACTCGATGCCGGAGACGATATGGACGACGAACTGAAGCAACTCAAATCCAAGATGGGCATGGGTGGCAGCCAGTAATCGCGTAACAAGAAAGATAAGGCCGGTGTTAAACGCACCGGCTTTTTTGGATAAATCATGACTCAGGCAATCGTCGGTAAAGTAGCTATGCTGCACTACACCTGCCCGCCTATCGTGGGTGGAGTAGAGTCGGTAATGGCGGCGCACGCCCGGCTTTTTGCGACGCATGGTTATGATGTTACCGTCATTGCCGGGCGCGGCCCTGCTCCTGATAATGCCCTACCTCGTGTCTCGACTTTGATAGAGCCGTTAGTGGATAGCAAAAACGAGCGGCTGCTGGCAATCAACGCCGCGCTTGACCGGGGTGAAGTTCCCGAAGATTTCACCGACTACGAGCAAGCCCTTTTCGAGCGCTTGCAAAGCTTGCTGGAAGGTCATACCGCCTGTATTGTTCACAACGCGCTGACTCTGCACAAAAATTTGCCGCTTACTGCCGCGCTGGTGCGCCTTTCTGAACAGATGCCCTTAAAATTTATCTCCTGGTGTCACGATTTGGCCTGGACTAATCCGCTCTACGCCGATGTGTTGCACTCCGGCTACCCCTGGGATTTATTGCACCAGACTGCGCCACGCATTACTTACGTTGCCATTTCACCCCAGCGCCAACAGGAAATTTTAGCCACGTTCCAACCGCCCCTCGTCCCTGAAGCCGTACCAGTCGTGCCGAACGGGGTAGATTTTGCCGAATTTTTGGGTATCGGCGAAGAAACACAAACTATTCTTGCCGCTACCCACTTGGAACAGGCCCGCATCGCCGGGGCGCTTATTTTTTTGCTTCCCGCCCGCATCACCCGGCGCAAAAATATTGAACTGGGCATAGGCGTAGTGGCAGCCCTAAAGGAACTGGGCCATAACTCACGTCTGCTTGTCACCGGGCCACCCGGCCCGCACAATCCAAAAAATGATGTTTACGTCCGCGAGCTGATGGCCCTGCGCGAAAAACTGGGTGTGGAAGACGAAGTAGTTTTCTTGATGGAGAAATGGTTGGACGAGGCTGGACGACCTCGCACCGTCAGTGACCGGGTTATCAGCGAACTTTATCGCTATAGTGATGCGCTGTTTTTTCCCAGCAGCCAGGAGGGTTTTGGTATTCCGATTCTGGAAGCCGCCTTGCTGCATTTGCCCATCTTTTGTAGCGACCTCGAACCCTTCCGGCAAATCGCCGCCGATTTACCGCACTATTTCCGGCCCGACCAACCACCGTTGGTCATCGCCCAATTTGTTATCGAGCAGTTGCACCACAACCGTTACCACCGCTTGCGCCGCATTATCATCGAAAACAACATCTGGGAAAGCATTTTCGTCAAACAAATTGAGCCACTACTCAACCAATAAACTTAATCGTAAATCGTAAATCGTAAATCGCGGGTACCCTCTGGGTGCGTAAATCATAAAGTGAGGTTTGGAATGGCAAGCGATACAGGCGCGCCGCGCCATCGGGTGTTGCTGGCACTGGACGAACGAAGCGAAGCGGGCGAAGCAAATCGGCCCGAAATGGAACGGCTATTTCAGGCCAGCCGAAGCATTGCGCTGGCCCAGAAAGCCGAAAGTTTAATTGTGCTAGGATTGGTACACGTTTCCGAAGGCCAATCGCTTAGTGGCGGGGCTACTTCGGCCCAGAACCAGCGCGCCTTGCTCGACGACCTGGTAAATGCGGTTCAGAGCAAAGAAGGCGCTCGACTGGAAATAAAAACCACCGTCAGAGTTTGCCTGGATAGCGAACTGCCGCAAGAACTAAACGATGTAATTTTGGAAAATCAGGTTGATTTACTACTGCTCGGCTCTAGCTGGTTTTCGGTTCAAGATGAAACTGGCACCAGTCGCTCCCCGCTCGAAAGCGTTTTTCGCCGTCCGCTCTGCGATTTAGCGATAATCGGGCCGGGGGTAGATATAAATGCCAGCAAGCGAATTTTGCTTCCGGCGCGGGGTGGCCCGTTTGCCGAACTTGCTTTGCGGTTGGCGGGGGGCGTAGCCGAACATACCAATGGTCAGATAACCTTGCTGCACGTCGTGCGGGATGATGGCGACGGTGACGATTTTGAGGATGCCGCCTTTACCGAACTGGCCCGCAGCGTAGGCGGACGGCAGCGGGTGCGGCGGCGACAGGTTTACGCTCCCAACGTGCAGGAAGGAATCGTGCAGGAAGCCCAAAATCATGATCTGGTTTTCCTGGGCGCAACTGCTAATATTGCGCCAGCCCGCGCCGAAGCCCTTTTCCAGAACCCTTTTGGCCCGGTAGCGCGGGCAGTGCTGGCTAATACTGCCCGTAGCCGCGCCGACAAAACGAAAACCAAAGAAATTAAAGAAGTTAAAGAAGAATCCGCCAAAACCAAAGAAGCTAAAGAAGTTAAAGAAGAATCCGCCAAAGCCGGGCCGGGCGTGATTATTGTGCGTACCGGCGCACCTCGCGATTTCTATTACTCGCGCCTACAGCGCCGCAAGCAACAGAGCCAGGCCCGCTCCATGAGCGACGATTATATTTCGACGGTGGTAGACAAATGGTTCGCCGAAAATACTTTTGATGCCAACGAATTTGCCGACATCGAACGATTAGTTTTTAACAAGAAAAATCAAGGTGTCACTATCAGTCTCGGCTTGCCCGCTTTGAACGAAGAAGCGACGATTGGCGACGTAATCTCAAGCGTAAAAACCGAACTTTTTGACCGCTATCCTTTGCTGGACGAAATTGTGGTAATTGATAGCGACAGCACTGACCGCACCGCCGCGATTGCCAAAGAACTGGGCGTTCCTGTCCACATCCACCAGCAAACCCTGACCAGCCAGGGAGTGCGGCGCGGCAAGGGCGAAGCGCTCTGGAAAAGCCTCTACGTGCTAAGTGGCGATATTATTGCCTGGATTGATACCGATATAAAAAATCCCGACCCACGTTTTGTCTACGGGTTGGTCGGGCCACTCCTGAAAGAGCCACGTATTCAGTACGTCAAAGGCTACTACCGCCGTCCGATTCAACTGGGCGACCAGGTGTACCAGACTGGCGGCGGGCGCGTCACTGAACTAACTATTCGCCCCTTGTTCAACATCTTCTTCCCCGAACTGAGCGGCCTGATTCAACCATTGGCGGGTGAATATGCCGGGCGGCGCACC
>JBBQXW010000485.1:0-3928 GCA_038209275.1 Chloroflexia bacterium
AGTTGTTGCTTGAGCGTCAAAGGGTCGGTGCGAAAAGCGGCAACCCGGCTGCCGTCCGGCGCAATTTTCGGATTAGAAAAAGCTGCCCCGCTTACTAAAGGGCGGTCATCCTGACCGTTTGCACTCAAAATATAAAGGCCAGTAGCTGTACCAACCACAAAATTACCTTTAGCCAGGGGAGGCCCGGCGCTGCGGGTAGCGGCAGGCGTAACCGAACGGGCCACCAGCGTGCGCGGCGGGGTCGGCAGCGTACCATAATTCGGAGTCGGGGTGATAGTAGTGGGGAGGCGCGGGCCGGGCGCTCCTGTTATGGCGGAAGCAACCGTCGGGCCGGGAGTATAGGCCACGTTTGGGTCAATATCGCTCATTGGCGTAGTGGTTGCAGTTACCGCAGGTAGCACGGTTGGGCTTGATGGAACAGCTACGACGGTTGGGCTGACCTCAGCAGTAGTAGTCGGGTCGGGAGTAATTGTAGTTTGAGGCGGGGAGGTGGGAGTCTGCTCTCCACAAGCAGCCAGGAGCAGGCTAAAACTGATAAACACAAAAAGCAGGCGACCAAAACGGGTACGCCTTTTTTCTCTAGCAAAAATTACCATGAACGAATATTAAACTCCTCTAGCGGTGGCGGGTATAACGAGCAGCCGCATATTTCATCCCGCCCAGATGTTTGACCGTTCCCTTTAGTTCCATCAGCGTGAGCGTGCTACTGACCGCCGCAATTGGCAGACCAGTTCCTCGGCCAAGCTCATCCACGTGCAGTGCTTCGCCTGAACCACTGTTGAGCAGACGTAACAGGGCGCGCTCGACATCATCGTCTCCCTGTAACTCCTGGACTTCGGTTGGGTCGGTAAACTGGTTCAGTTGCAAATCTTCCAAAATATCGGCAGCAGAAGTAACCGGGCGCGCTCCCTGCCGAATCAAGCGATTAGGGCCATCGCTCATCCGGCTAAAAATGCTGCCCGGCAAGGCATACACATCGCGGCCTTGCTCGTTGGCAAAATCCGAAGTAATTAACGCGCCGCTTTTAGCCCCGGCCTCGATTACCAGCACCCCCAAAGACATGCCGCTAACGATACGGTTGCGCGGCGGAAAATTCGCCGCTTCCGGCTGCGTACCAGGCGCATATTCCGAAAGCATTGCGCCATTTTCGATAATTTGAGTGGCTAACGATTGATTTTCGGGCGGATAGATTATATCGAGGCCACAGCCCAGCACCGCCACCGTGCGCCCTCCCGCTTCCAGCGCGGCCCGGTGCGCGATAGTATCAATCCCTTTTGCCAGCCCACTAACGATAGTTATACATTGCGCTGCCAGTTCGGTACAAAGCTGACTGGTGGCCTGCCGACCATACGCAGTAGCCTGTCGCGTCCCAACCACCGCCAGCGCCAGTTCATCGCGTTCGGTTAGTTGGCCTTTGCAATAGAGTAACGGCGGCGCATTCTCAACCTGAGCCAGCCGCGCCGGATAATCCGGCCCGCCCTGAATAAGCACACTAATACCCAGTTTTTCAAGGCGTTCCATTTCGCGGTCAAGGTTCAGCCCGGCCCGCAGCGCCAGAGTACGCTCGACCAGTTTCGGCTCCAGCCCTGCCGCCAGCAAATCGGCTGCTCCGGCCCGCCACGCCTGTGCCAGCCCATCAAAATAACTGGTCAAACGCCGCAAACGCACCGCCCCGATACCAGCCACCCGGCTAAAACCCAGCCAGTATCTCTCCTCGCCCGCAATATAATTATTTTCTTCTTCAACCACTGGCACGTCTTAATCCTTCTCCTTCTCCTCGCTCCTTTTCTCCGGCGCTATTATAACCTGTGCGGCTGGTTTCGCAAAATTAGACCCAAAATTTCGCTTTAGCCGAATGTCATACCGCCAGAAAAGGGATTTTGCACTTACTATAATTTTTGGGAATTTTCCGCGAAAAAATCATAGCTACTCATAGTCTAGCTTAGAGAATGACTCAAATAGCTAAAATTCTTGGCGTTCTTTGCGTCTTGGCGGTTCATCTTTAAAACATGCTGAGTAAGCACCAAAAAACTCATAGTACGTACATGATAGAATCCTGACAATTAGCTGAAAATTGGGTTTCGGCATGACTATTGCATGGTCTGGAAAAGTATGTTATATTGTTATGGAAAGTTGATATATCCCAATTAAAGGTACATATATCACTCTTTGAGAGCTTGCCACTTTTTTCAACTTCGGTAAATTTTAGTGCTGATAAAGGCTGGAACGTTCCAGACTTTATAGCGGCGGGTTTATCGAAATTCAATTCCAGGAGGATAGCGAAGCGATGCCTCGCCCACCTGCTTCGGTTCGGAATAGTCGCCCGAAAGAGGGAGCCACTAACGGCCTCCACAAAAATGATGCTGCCCATAGTGGTTCGGCGCAATCCGAAACGCTGGAATTGACCAGCCCTACGCCGGAAAGTACCGCGCCATCCGCCGTCCAGCCGCGCCGCCGACCCCGCACGCCCGACCCAAAAGTTGCGGCCCTCCGAGCGATACAGCCGCCTCTTTTCAGCATCAATAATAAGGGTGAACTGGTTAAACCAAACCTGGATATTCCCTCGCTTACTGCCAGCAGCAGCCTGGATGTAGCACGCTGGTGGTTTCGCAGCCACCTGGAACAATTGAATCGACCCAAAAATACGATTGCCTCGTATATGTACGATTTGGTCGGCTTTGAAGAATGTTCTGGTCCGAAAAGCCTCGATAAAATCAACAAAGATGATGTCGCCAGCTTTTTAGGACAGTCCCAGAAAAAATCTACCCGTAAGCGCCGCCTGACCTCGCTGGGCGCTTTCTTCAAGTATCTAATTAACACCGAAAAAATAATTGACCGCGACCCGACCGACAATTTCTACGCCGATTTTGTGCCACTCAAAACACCGATTGTACTCTCCCCCAAAGAACAGGCTACTCTATTGGAAATCGCCGAGCAGGAGAACATCCGAACCTACCTTATGGTATACTTCATGCTGCGGCTGGGCTTTACACGTACCGAGTTACTGGCAATCCAGCCCGAACACGTCAACATCTCCGACCCACAAAACCCGAAGGTCTATGTCTATTACGACGACCAGCGCTGGAGCAAAAAGCAGCGCGAGTTGAAGGCGGAAGCGGTGTTCGCTCCGGCTTTCCAGCGCTATATGAGCGAGTTTCAGCCGGGACGCAAATTGTTCGAGATGTTGCCGCAATCGGTTAATAAGCTAGTGGAACGGGTAACACGCGAGGCCGGAATTGATAAGAAGGTGACACCCCAGTCTTTGCGCGATACTTTTGCAGTGGAAGAAGCAAAGGCGGGCGGCAACGTAATCCATCTACTCAATATTTTAGGGCTGGCTCCCGACCCACGCAATAAGATGAGCGTTGACCGCTACGTCAAGCTGGCGAGTAAGTCCGGCGCTAGTCTGGAGACAGATGTATTTTCATATCAAGGGGCGCAAGCCTATCAGCATAATTAAACCTTCCCGCCAATCGTCCTTACTTCTGCTCTTTTTCGTTTTATCCCTGTTGCTCGTCGCCTGTGGCGAAGCTACCGCTACTACTCCACCGCTTCCTACAACTACCACTCCACCAACGGCAACCTCAATTCCTGTTCCTACGGCAACTTCGATTCCTGTTCCTACAGCAACCCCAAATCCAACCGCAACGCCTGTTCCAACCGCTACGCCCGTGCCACAATCTACCGCAACGGTAGCAATTACTGCTATTTCCACGTCTGCGGCTACTTCGGCAACAAGCGATAGCGTAGCAATCAAGGTCGGTTTACAAAAAGCGGCAGATGCCCACACAAAATTGAGCAGCGTCCATTTTAGAGTAGAAGTAAAGGCGGGCAAAGCCGAAGTGCGCGGCTCGGATATGCGCGATGCCGAGGGAGACGTGAAAAGCCCGGATGATTTTCAGGCCAGCGTCAAGGTCAGTTCGCTTTT
>JBBQXW010000486.1:0-3912 GCA_038209275.1 Chloroflexia bacterium
TACCGCTCCAATCGGCAAGGCTAAACCGGGTCAGGATTTGCACTTCGCTTACGGCTTCGCCACCCAGATTATTCGGGTGAAGGTAGACTTGAAGAGCGGCAAAACGCAAGTGCTGGACGTAGCGGCGGCGATAGATGTAGGCCGCGCCCTGAACCCGGCCTTAATCGAGGGACAGGTCGAGGGCAGCGTCTCAATGGGGCTGGGCTACGCCCTAACCGAGGAACTGATTGTTGAAGAAGGTATCACCAAGAACCTGAATTTCAACAAATACCGCATCCCGAACTCGCGCACCCAGCCGAACGTAATCACGGTGCTGGTGGAAGATACCGACCCCAACGGGCCGCACGGCGCAAAAGGGGTGGCGGAATTGCCTTCCATCCCGACCCTGCCCGCCATCATCAACGCCATCTACTACGCTACCGGCGTGCGCGTTACCCACCTACCCGCCGCCCCCGCTAAAATCGTGGCAGGGCTGGCAACCAAAAAAGAACTGGCTGGCACAATCGGCGACTAAACATTGGTGTAGGAGGGGGCTGCGCCCTCGATTTGACCCTTACCACAGGTCAATTTTTCGAGGGCGCAGCCCCCTCCTACACCAATTCCTCAATTCTGTGAAGGATTTGATTATGGCTTTACCTATCGGCAAAATAGATTTAGAGCGAATTTACACGGTAGAGGAATACGAACTGCTGCCGGAGTTTGGGGAGCGTTACGAGCTAATTGACGGAAAGCTGGTTAAAGAAACAGTGTTGAAGCGAGATTGGGAACGAATTGAGGAAGATGTAGCCTGGGCCGATTTATAAATGAGACAAAATGAGTGCAATGCAATAAGGGCCATAAAAAACAAGCTGAACATAATCCACCAACTAAATTATAAATCATCTGTGTGTATCTGTAGTTCTCTGTGTTCATCTGTGTTACTTGCATTTTTAGGGGAAACGGGAGGGTAGGCGATGAGTGAATTAATCGTGGGGAACGGGCTGTTGTTTACGCTGGGGCAGGCGGGTCGGGCGATAGCGGGCGGCGGACTGTACAGCGTGGACGGGGTGATTAAGGAAGTGGGCGAGACGGCAAAACTGCGGGCGGAGCATCCAGCGGCGGAGTTTCTGGATGCCGAGGGCGGTGTGATTATGCCCGGCATGATTTGTTCGCACACCCATTTTTACGGAGCGTATGCGCTGGGTTGGGCTTTTCCGGGGGACGCGCCGACCAATTTTGTGCAGACGCTGGAGCGATTGTGGTGGCGGCTGGATAAATTGCTAACCATGCCGGACGTGGAGTATAGCGCCTTGACGATGCTGGCGGACGCAGTACGGAACGGCGTAACCACGCTGGTAGACCATCACGCCAGTCCGTTCGCACTGGATGGCAGCCTGGATGTTATCGCGGGGGCGGTAAAGAAGGCGGGAGTGCGGGCCTGTCTCGCCTACGAAACAACTGACCGGGATGGGCCGGAAATAGCAAAAGCGGGGCTGGACGAAAACGGGCGCTTTATTCGCAAGGCCCAAAGTGAAAAAGATGGAATGATTTCGGGTAGCTTTGGGTTGCACGCTTCGTTTACCGTGCCGGACTCGATGCTTGAGAGGGCAGTAGCTGAGGCCCATTCGCGGGGAGTCGGCGTGCATATCCATGTTGCCGAAGATAAAGCTGACCGATTGGACAGCGAACGGCGCTACGGGCTGGGCGTGGTCGAGCGCTTGAAGAAGGAAGATGCGCTTTCGGCCCGCACGATTGCGGCGCACTGCGTCCATATCAAGCCGAACGAAGCTGAAATGCTGGCGGAAAGCGGTACGATTGTGGCGCACAATACCCGCTCGAACATGAATAATGCAGTCGGGACGGCGGACGTAGAGGGCTTGCTCAAACACGGCACGCTGGTCGGGTTGGGCAACGATGGCTTCAGCATGAATATGTTGCAGGAGCTTAAATTTGCCTACCTGATGCCGAAAGCCTATCAAGAAAATCCGCAAGCTATGCCCATCGGCGCGGCGCTGGATTTGCTGTTCAAAAATAACGCTGAAATTGCGGCCCGTTTATTCGGGCCGTTTATGCCGGAAGGCGAAACGCTGGTGGTCGGCGAACTTTCGCCGGGCGCACGGGCCGATGTCGTGGTGCTGGATTACAAGCCGCGCACACCCATGAGCGAAATGAACTTTGGTGGTCACGCTATCTTTGGCATGGACGGTAGCCACGTGCGCCACACCGTCGCCAACGGTCAAATTTTAATGCGTGACCGCCAGTTAACCACGCTGGACGAAACCGAAATCGCTGCCCGTTCCCGCGAACTGGCGGCAGCACTTTGGAAGAGAAGTAATGAGTGATGAGTAATGAGTGATGAGTAAATAAGATATAATTTGGTCAACTGACGGAGCAGCATCCTACAATTAACCCTAACTTGTAAGACATTCCTGTGGGACATTGCTCCGCCAATGGATTTCTACTCATCACTCATTACTCATCACTATTAGATTAGGAGAAACGTTATGGCTGATATGACGACGTATTTTGCAGGTTTGAAATTTAAAAACCCGGTGGTGCCGGGGAGTGGGCCGCCGGTACGCGATTGGCGCGAGGCAAAAAAGGCGATTGATGGCGGAATTGGCGCGCTTGTCACCAAGACAATTTCGGTGGTGGCGGCGGACGTGCCGATGCCGAACATGGCCGAAGTGCGTAACGGCTTTTTGAATACCGAGCTTTGGAGCGAACTAACGCCGGAACACTGGCTGGAACACGAATTTCCCGTAATGCGAAAATTGTGCGACGAAGCCGGAATACCGATGATTGTTGGTATCGGTTACAAGCCGCACGAAATCGAGCGGCTTGCGCCATTGGTTGCACCGTATGCCGATGCGCTGGAACTTTCGACCCACTATCTGCCAACCGACCTGACCCCGATGCAGGACTCGATTCGGGCGGCTAAAAAATATAGTGGCGGCTTACCCGTCTTCTCGAAGATGAGTCCGGGCGGACGCGAAGTAGTGGCGGCAGCACAGGCGGCGGAAGAAGCAGGCGCAGACGGTTTGACCGTTATCAACAGCTTTGGCCCATGCTTCGGGATTGATATTGAAACGGGCAACCCGGTGATGGGCAGCGAGGACGGCTACGGCTGGCTGAGTGGCGGCGGACTAAAGCCGATTGCGTTGCGTTGCGTCTATGATATTGCCCGACACACCAACATCCCGATTTTCGGGGTGGGCGGCATCAGTCGGGGCGAGGACGCGATAGAATTTTTGCAAGCAGGAGCGACGGCAGTACAGATTTGTACGGCGGCGATTGTGCGCGGCAACGAAATTTTTGGCAAAGTGGCCCGCCAGATGGAAGAGTGGATGGACAAGCACGGCTTCAAATCGCCCGCCGAGCTTTCAGGCCGCACCGTGCGCCTGATGAACGCCCGACCCTACTACTCGACCTATCGCATGACCGAATTGCCCGTGCCAACCGTAATCGAGGAAAAGTGTACTGGCTGCGGCTTGTGCGTCACCAGTTGCGTCTACGAGTGTATCATTCAGCCAAGCAAAAAAGCGATAATCAGCATTGTCGCCCCGGATTGTTGGCGCTGCGGCTTGTGCATCACGCGCTGTCCACCAAACGCGCTTATCTTCGAGACCGCCGAAAACCAGCCGATTACGCCCGATGTAGTTTCGGTGGGTTAAGAGGTTTAACCACAGAGGACGCAGAGGACACAGAGGGTTTTATATTTTTCTCCGTGTTTCTCCGTACCTCCGTGGTGAATTTCTCTTGCACAAATAGCCAATGGGACAAATAGGGCAGAATGTACAATTACACTACTTTACAAGACAGTGTATAATTCAGTATGTCCCAGTGTTACAGTGAAAAATTGCTCAAAGGTAGGCGGATTGCCTAAAACCACCAAAAGAAATCAGCTTTATGACTATAACTCAGGCCGAACCA
>JBBQXW010000487.1:0-3882 GCA_038209275.1 Chloroflexia bacterium
TACGATGTGCCTGCCGCGCCCTGGTTCTATCAGCAAAACTCGTATCCCTTCACGCCCTATGCCGTCTATATGGAAATTGCTCTTCAACCCTGCGGCTTTCTTTCGGCCCACAAAGGTCGCTTTCTGCTCTTTCCCGATAAAGACCTCTATTTCCGTAATCTGGACGGACAGGCTACCTTGCTGCACGAACTCGATTTGCGCGGCAAAACCGTCACCACCAGAGCGCGGCTGCTATCAACTTCGGTCTTTGAGGGAACTATCATTCAGCGCTTCGAGTTTGAGTGTGCTTGCGATGGCCTGATTTTCTACCGGGGAAGCTCGGCGTTCGGCTTCTTCACCCGCGAAACCATGATTAAACAGGTCGGGCTGGATAGCGGCAAAGTAATCGCGCCCTGGCTGGAGCAGCAAAACGACGGGAAACTCCCGGCGATTAAACTTGACCTGACCGCGCCCGAAGTTCGGGCAAAATTCTATCCTGCCCAACCCGCTCGGCCCTATTATCATCTGGCGACGGGTCAGCTTGATTTACTGGATGAAGTGATATTAGTACCGGGCGGCGGGCGCTACGGACAGGGCTATATTTACGCCAGCCGCAAAATTAACCCGGCGGACTGGTTTTACCAATGCCATTTTTATCAGGATGCCGTGATGCCCGGTTCGCTCGGCGTAGAGGCGATGCAACAGGCCATGCAGGTCTACGCCATTCAACAAAATCTGGGTGCAAATCTCGGTTCGCCCCGCTTTGGGCAACGCCTTGAGCATACTTTCAACTGGAAATATCGCGGGCAAATTACCCCCGATAACCAAAAAATGTACCTTGAAATTCACCTCAACGCGCCGGAACTTTTTTCTAACGGGCAAGTCTCACTCACGGGCGAGGCCAGCCTTTGGAAAGACCAGTTGCGAATTTATGAAGTAAAGCCGATAGCCCTTTCTATTTATTCGGCGGATGCGGCTAATTATACTAATGAGAGAAGATGAGTTTAGTTGAGAAAAATTAGTTTAAGGAAAAGATAATGACAATTGCTGAAGCTGGAATCCGGCTTAATAATAATTCGGCCTGGAACGGCCTGGGCTGGGATGGGCCAATCGCTTCGATAGCCTATGACGAAACCGAAATTCGGGCCTGTCTATTGGAACTTAACCGCCCGCTATTTGTCCTGAAAGTCGGCGAGCGGGTCGGATTTAGTAACGAAGGACGACTGGCACAAGGCCCAAATTCACTGGAAGTGCTGGCGGCTTTACCAGCCCAGCCACCCGAAACACTCGGCGACTCTAATTTTCTGGCCCGCAACAGCCTTAAATACGCCTACCTTACCGGGTCAATGGCCCAGGGGATTGCCTCGGAAGAACTGGTGATTGCACTGGGGAAAGCCGGAATATTATCTTCTTTCGGCGCGGCAGGGCTTGGCCCGGCCCGAATTGAGGCGGCAATTCAAAAGGTGCAAGCGGCCCTCCCGAACGGCCCTTACGCTTTTAATTTGATTCACAGCCCTAGCGAAGAAGCGATTGAGCGCAAAGCGATTGAACTCTACCTCAAATACGAGGTCAGGACAGTCGAAGCTTCGGCCTTTTTAGACCTGACCCCGCACATTGTCTATTATCGGGTCGCCGGGCTGGAACTGGACAGCCAGAACCAGCTTCAAATTAAAAACAAGGTTATCGCCAAAATCTCCCGGCGCGAAATCGCTGCCAAATTTATGCAGCCTGCTCCCGAAAAGATTTTGAAGCAATTGCTAGACTCTGGCTTAATTACTCCCCAGCAAGCTAAACTGGCCGAGCAAGTCCCGATTGCCGATTACATCACGGTTGAGGCCGATTCGGGCGGACATACCGATAATCGTCCACTGGTCTGTCTATTACCTTCCATTATCGAGCTGCGCGACGAAATTCAGGCCCGCCACAACTACCAGCAGGAAATCGGGGTCGGCGCGGGCGGCGGTATCGGCACGCCCGCTTCAGCGCTGGCAGCCTTTATGTTGGGGGCAGCCTATGTTGTTACTGGCTCGGTCAATTCTTCCTGTCTGGAAGCAGCGACTTCGGCTCACACCAAAAAACTATTGTCGCAAGCTGAAATGGCGGACGTAATTATGGCTCCTTCGGCGGACATGTTCGAGATGGGTGTGAAGGTGCAACTACTCAAGCGCGGTACGCTTTTCCCGATGCGCTCCCAAAAACTTTACGATATTTATAAAAACTACAACTCGCTGGAAGAAATTCCCGCCGCGGAAATGGCGACTATCGAAAAGCAGATTTTCCGGCGCAGCCTGTCAGATGTCTGGCAGGACACGGTATCTTATTTCGTCGAGCGCGACCCGGAGCAGGTCAGCCGGGCCGAAAACAACCCGAAACGAAAAATGGCCCTGATTTTTCGCTGGTATCTGGGGCTTTCTTCGCGCTGGTCGAACACTGGCGAAAAGGGGCGCGAAATGGATTACCAGATTTGGTGCGGCCCGGCAATGGGGGCGTTCAATGACTGGGTAAGAGGTACTTATCTGGAAGATCCGGCCAACCGACACGTAGTTGATGTGGCGCAACATATTTTGCAGGGGGCGGCGTTCCTTTATCGGCTGCAAAGTTTGCGCCTTCAGGGAATTAATCTTCCGTCGCATCTGGCGCGCTACCGCCCTGATACCAGCTTGATGTAATTTATTAATCAGGGTGAGGTAAATAAATTGGATTCACATTTACAATGGAGTAGTGTATCCGGCGCACGCGCGTTAGCCGAAAATGAAATACATATCTGGAAAGCCCGCCTGGATGTATCGGAAGACATATTGGCAGAACTTGAACAGGTACTTTCGGCGGACGAACGAGAGCGGGCGGCACGGCTTCGCTCATCGCAGGTGTCTCGGCGCTTTATAGCGGGCCGCAGCATTATACGCAATATTTTGGCGCGCTACCTGAAAATAGAATCAACCCAGGTGCGCTTCAGCTATAACAAAGCCGGAAAGCCCTTTTTGCTTACTGATGAGGAGCAAAAGGGGCTTTGTTTTAACCTGACCCATTCCCATAATCTAGCGCTGGTTGCAATTACGACCAGCCAGGAAATAGGAATTGATTTGGAGTATTTGCGCCAGGAGATTGATGTAAACCAGGTTGCCAATAATTTCTTTCTGCCTGAAGAACTGGAAACTTTGAGAAACCTGACTCCTGAGCTACGGCGCGAAACTTTTTTCAAATTCTGGACGGTCAAAGAAGCTTACTGGAAAGCCTGTGGTCAAGATTTAGGGGTGACACTAAAACCGTTACAGAATATGGGCGAAGAAGCTTTTAGCCTTATAGAAACTTCGCCCGAAGTTGCCAGCTACAAACTTTATTGTTTTGCCCCCGAATTAGATTACACTGGCGCACTGGCAATACCAAACGAACTTGCCCGGCGATTATACTCGTGGGATTGAGAGGCAGGCTATTTGAAGTATCAGTAAATTCAGATTCTTAAATAAGCAAACCTTGTAAACTTTCTCTTGCTACAAAAATTGTAATGCAAGGCGTAATGTTAGCCAGCTATAATTTAGGTAATATCTATAAAAGTAGATAAAGGTAAGTACAAAACCAAGTACAAGAGGGGCCTGAGCGACTACACACTAAACCAGTTCTAGCTAAACATAAAGGTGAGAATATTATGCAATCCAACAACAATCTGCTTCTAGCTCAATCCCCCAGTGGTAAGGTAATGGCAACTCAAAGTAAACCCTGGATTATGGTAGTAGATAACGAACGTGCTATCAGGGAAGCTCATCCACTCTGCAATCCGTTGGTGGAATGTGGCTATCAGGTCAAGCACGTAGTAAACGCACACGAGGCGTTACGCCAGTTGAAAATGGCGGAGCAAGTACTTCCGTCGCTGGTTATCTGCGATTTGTTCCTGAACGAAATGGA
>JBBQXW010000488.1:0-3876 GCA_038209275.1 Chloroflexia bacterium
AGCAAAACGCGCACGCCCACATTAATTTTTCACGGTACAGCAGATTTCTTGCCTTTGCGGGCTGCCCAAAATTTCCATGACCAGCTTCAGGATAACGGTGTAGGGGTCAATCTTTACATCTTCCGCCAGGGCGGTCACGGATTTACCCAGGCCACTCACCAGCTATCCGCCGCCCAGCTTCAAATTCAATGGTTCCAAACTTACCTGGGCCAACCCATCGTTCCAGCCAGCAAGCGCTAAATTAATCTTGCCTAAAGCTAAAAATGCTGAACAACTGTAAAATTGTTCAGCATTTTTAGCTTCACAAGGTATTGCCATTGGTTTTGGCCTTTGCATCTGGTAAAATAAGGCCAGGTTTTAGCGGAAGAAATTTTGTCTGGGGATGGAAATTATTATGACGGTATCCACCGAAATGTCGGAAGGACGCAAAAGTAAGGCGAAGGAGTACGCGGAAAAGCGGCGCGTCCTCTTTTTTGTAAATATTGCGATTGGGCTGGCGGTGCTGCTGATAATGTTGTTCAGTGGCCTTTCTTTGCGGTTGCGCGAGGGGCTGGAAAGCTGGACGACTTCGCAATGGCTGGTCGTGCCGATTTATACGCTGGTGTTCGGCGGCGCTTACGCCTTGCTGACTTTTCCACTGGATATTTACAGTGGCTATTATTTGCCGCGCAAATACGGCTTGTCGCACCAGAGTTTCAAAAGCTGGCTACTTGACATAATTAAAGGCGGCGTGCTGGCTGGACTAATCGGTCTGCCCTTGATCGAGCTACTTTATTTTGGGCTGAGGCAATTGCCGGAGTGGTGGTGGCTGGTGGGTGGCATTTTTTATTTGCTGCTAGTGGTGGTGATGGTCAATCTTGCGCCAGTGCTGATTATGCCGCTTTTCAACAAATTTGTGCCGCTTGAAAACGAGGAACTCAAGGGCCGACTATTGAAACTGGCTGACCAAACCGGGGCGCGGGTCAAGGGTATTTACACCATGGATTTTAGTCGCCGCACCAGCGCCGCCAATGCCTTTGTGACGGGCATCGGCAACACTCGCCGGATTGTGCTGGGCGATACTCTGACGCAGCACTATACCCCCGACGAAATCGAAGTAATTATGGCGCACGAACTGGGTCATCATGTTCACGGCGACATCTGGCGCGGCATTGGGCTGGACGGGGTAGTTACGCTGGTGGGCTTTTTTATCACCAATCTGGTGCTACAGGCAACAATTCCGTTGTTTGGCTTTCGCAATGTGGGCGATGTGGCGGCGTTTCCGTTGTTTGTGCTGGCCCTTTCTGGCTTTGGGCTAATTACCCAACCGCTCAACAACGCTTTCAGCCGCGCCCGCGAAAATGCGGCTGACCGCTACGCCCTCGATATTACCGGGAACGCTGCGTCGTTTGTCTCTTCGATGAAAAAGCTGGCGAACCAGAATTTAGCCGATGCCAATCCGCCTGCCTGGGCCGTCTGGCTCTTTTACACTCACCCGCCGATTGCGGAGCGGGTCGGGCGGGGCGAGAAATTTGCCCGTCAAAAGGGTCTCAATTTGTATCCGGCGGCGGGCCAACCTGTCACCGAAGAAGGTATCTAAATTTCATGTTTGGTAGCAATACAAACTTTAAAATAATGCGCGTGCGCGGGGTGGACGTAGAACTCGATTTGACGGTGCTGATTTTGGTGGTGCTTTTCACTTTTCCCCTGGCGACTGGCACTTTTCCGCAGCAGTTCCGCCAGTGGAGTTCGTTCGAGGTCTGGTTCGCCGCAATTTTAATTGGACTGCTGGTTATCGGCTCGATTCTGGTTCACGAATTGAGCCACGCTATAAGCGGGATGGCGCTGGGGGCGCAGGTTGAGAAAATCCGCCTGTTTATCTTCGGCGGGATGACTTATTTCCGTAGCAAGCCGCGCTCCGAAGTGGCAAATTTTCTGATTTCGGTAGCCGGGCCGTTTTCTAATCTGGCGCTGGGCGGGCTGTGCTTTCTGGGCCAGCAAATTACGCCGTCCGCCAGCGTGCCGAACGTAGTTTTCTTTTATATGACCTTTGTGAATATGGGGCTGGGTCTGTTTAATCTGCTGCCCGGCTTTCCGTTGGATGGCGGGCAGGCGTTGCGCTCGGCGATTGTGGTGATGACGCACAAGGAAACGCTGGCGGCGCTGGTGGTTGCCGTGACGGGCGGATTGGTCGGCGGCGCGCTAGGGCTACTGGCTTTGCGTTCTCTCTTGGGCGGCGATGGTTTCGGGGCGCTTTGGACGGGCCTGATTGCCTTCTGGATTATCAGTGGTTCGCTCCAGCAATATTATGCCTTGCCCAACTACGCGCCGGGCAACGCCTTCACCCGTTTGCTGTGGAATTGGAAGCCAGGGCCGCGCCCGGCTCAATATCCGCCCGTCTCTTTTCCAGCTTACGATAGCACGGATTATGTGCGGGCCGGACAGGTGATGAGCCGGGTCGAAGCGATTTACCTTCCGACCACCAGCGTCACCGAATTTTTGCAGGATGCCTACCGACGCGGGCTGGGCGAAATCGAAAACGCGGCGGTGCTGCACGACGGGCGCTTGGTCGGGCTAATCACTCCGGCAATGGGGCTGGCAATTCCGCCAACCCAGCAAGCCCAGGTGCAATTATTCCAAATCTGCGCCCCCGCCAGCCATTTCGTTGCCCTAAACGTAAACGACGATTTGGGGCTGGTTATCAAAGCCATGAACACCTATCTTGACCGCCCGGTCACGGTTTTTGAAGCAAACGGCCTGTTCGCCGGGCTAATCGGGCGGGCCGATTTGGAACGCTACATTCGCTCCCACGCCGATGCGCCCGACGAAAGCGAACCCGCCGCCTCTGGTCGCCCGCCCAACCCCTATTTGTAAACCGCTAAAAATAAAGCAGCGGCTTCCTTCGTAGGGGCGAATCGCATACGCCCTTGAACGCTGTGCCAGGTCAAACGGGCGTATGCGATTCGCCCCTACAACACTTCTGATTTGCTACTCCCTCTCAGGCAGGATTTGGTCTTTGGACTATAACTGTACCAAGCCAGGCGGTTAAATCATCTCGCTTTAATTCTCCGGCGGCTACTTGCAGGATGATTTTTTCTTGCTCGTCTACTGTGGCTTCAATTTCGTAGTCATTTAGTATCAAAAAACGCTCCATCAGGGCGTGGCCTATTCGTTTATTGCCATCCACAAAAGGGTGATTTTGGATTAGAGAAAAGCCCAGCGCCGCAGCTTTTTCGATAATAGTTGGATATAGTTCAGCGTCGCCAAAGCGCATTTGAGGTTGGGCCAGCGCCGATTTTAATGCGCCTAAATCGCGCCCGCCCTTCACGCCGCCCGTTTGGGCCATAATTCGCTGGTAGATTTCCAGCGAATCGTTAAAAGTCAGGTAGTTCATCAGGCTAAACGGCGATACAGTGCGGCATTTTTAGCCAGAAGATACTCGGTGGCTTCGTCAAAAGAAGCATCGCGAGGAATGAGCATTTCTTCAATATTGGCCTGGATTAATTCTTCTACACTAATCCCAAACCGCTCCGCCATTTCTTTTAGCTGGTTTAGCTGACGCTCGGAAAGGGTAATTTTGAGGCTCGAAAAAGCATTGTCGGCAGGTTGCGCCGCCGACGTTTTTGACCCTGCTCCCGCTTTTTTCAGATTTGTTGCACCTTTATCGTCCAAAACATCCTTCATAATTTAACTCCCTAACTTGATGCGCCAATTCATGATAGCGCAACGCCATCTTGCTGCGCTACATGATAACTGGCTATCCAACCTTTAGCAACTACTAAAACTTTGCGGCGCATCCTGATGATAGCCGGGCTTGCTCCAAACGGACATGCTATCCAATCCTTTGCCCCACCCCGTCCCCCTTTGTGAGACATTGCTCCGCCAATGGATTATCCG
>JBBQXW010000489.1:0-3865 GCA_038209275.1 Chloroflexia bacterium
TTCGCGATTTCGATACCGATGCGTCCGTAGCCGATAATACCGAGCGTGCATCCGGCTAATTCAATCAGGCGCGCATCCGGCCCTTGAAATCGCAGCCACTCCTTGCGCTGCTGAAACACAAACTGTTGCGGCAAGCGGCGCGAAAAGCTGATGACATATCCCATCACCTGATCGGACAAAGCCGGAGCCATCACTCCCGCGCCGTTGGTGACAATAATCGGGCTGTCAATCAGTTCGATCAGGCTTAACAGGTTGTTTACCCCGGCAAACGGCACTTGAATCCACTTGAGGTTTTTGGCGGCGGCGTACTGCTCACGCGAAATTTGACCATTAAAAAACACCTCGGCTTCGGCGATTTCCTGCAAAATGTATTCAGCCTGTTTTTCCTTGTCTAATTCTTGTGGCAAGCTGCTTAAAGTAGCTTCTTTTCCCTCAATCGCTTGTTCAAGTTCGCGGCTCTGCTCCGGCGGCAGAACGAAAGGCACGAAAATCTTAGTTGACATAATATAATTCAAGCTTCTTTCTAATTAAGATGGGATTTTAATAAACAATTTGCCCTTGAGTTATTCTGCCCTCGCCTGGAAGAGTATATCCCATTTTCCGGCCCGAATTTCGTCCAGAAAATTATCCAGAATGCGGGCGGTTGCGCCCCAGATGACCAAATTCTTGTAATTATAGAAATTGACCGCCTGCGGTTGACCGCGCATTACCCAGATTTCTTCGCGAACATTTTTGGGGTCGAGCAATGCCCGCAGAGGTAGTTGCAATAGTTCGGCTACCTCAAAGCCGTCCAGCACAAAATCGAGGGGCAGTTCAGGGTCATTGATAACGCCCACAAAAGGGTAAACGATAAAATTGCTGACAACAGTGTCAGTAGGTGGCAGATCGCCCAGAACCTTAATCCGGCTGATTGGCAGCCCGATTTCTTCTTCGGCTTCGCGCACAGCAGCGTTCTCAAGCGAACCATCTTCGGGCTTGAAGCCGCCGCCAGGGAAACTAATCTGGCCTTTATGAGTATGCACCCGTTCGCTACGCCGCATAAAAAGCAGGTGCGGTTCGCCATCTATATGATGCACGAGCAGCAGCACCGCCGCCGGACGACGGTTAGGCTTGTCGGGTGGTGGTGGCGGGTCAAGAGTTTCTTCAACTGACATTAATGCTTTATTCCTGTCTGATTTGGGTGCAGCAAAATGCGGCCCAATAAATATTCTTTAGTACTAAAACACGACAGTGTGTGCCGGGGCAATTATGCCAGACAACGCGATGGTACGCAACAAAACCCCTAACACTTGAGGAATGAACCGCCAAGACGCAAAGAACGCCAAGAAAAACAGGGAGATTAACCGCCAAGACGCAAAGAACGGTACAACTACACGATAGCGTGAAATAGCCTCAAACTATTTGGGTTCAATCACGCTGTTATGCGGCTGTACCGCAAAGAACGCCAAGAAAAATTAGAAATTAAATTGTCTCCGTGTCTCCGTGGTGAATTTCTACATAGGAAAGATTAACCACCAGGACGCAAAGAACGCCAAGAATTTTGACCAAAAAAAGTAGTAGCGATTTCAATCGCTTTGGCCTGAACACAGCCGAAGAGCGATTGAAATCGCTACTACTTTTAATAAATTACTATGGCAGGTAGTTGCGCTGACGGGCTAAATCGCGGCCCAATAAGCCGAGCAAAACTTCGTAGTTTGTTTCGGCATTTTCGGCGTGATATTCAAAGCGGTTGCGCTCGAAATATTGCACTAAAGCGCCGTTATCGCTAAAAGCTTCGCTGATGGGTAGGCCAAACAGCGAAAGCCCGCCTTTGCTTTGCCAATAACTTAGGAAGCGATTATCAAGAGTATAGCCCGTGTCGTTGAAATACAGACCGCTACCAGAAGGCGCACCGTGTGGGAAATCGCGTCCGGCGGTTTGTTCGCTACCGAGCAAACCGAGCAATACTTCATAATTTGTTCCGGCATTTTCGGGATGAAGTTCAAAGCGGTTGCGCTCGAAATATTGCACCATGTAGAATTTGCCGTCGGTGGCGCTAAATTCCCGGAATGGTTCGCTGAGTGGGAAACCAAACACTGCCAACCCGCCGCGCTCTTCCCAGTAGCGCCGGAACGTGCCGTCGAGGGTATGCCCGGTCTCGCTAAACCAGCGTTTGCCCGCCGCCGCGCTGCTTGCCAGCGCATCGAAGTTGCGGGCCAAATCTACGTAATTTGGTTCAAGCGACGGGTTAGGGTTGCTGTTCTGGAAGGCAAAGTTGACGCTCTGAGTATCGCCTGCCTGCCCGGTCAGGCGCACCTCTTTAACTCCCTGTCCCGTACCCGCACCCGTTACGGCGGCTCGAATACGATAGGTTGCCTTGCCCAGGTTGGGCAGGGTAAAAGTACCATCAGGAGCGGGCCGGAAGCTAAAACCGAGCGGGTCAAGGCTGAGGCGAACCCGCGCCGGGTCAACCCCGCTAACTTTGCCCGACAGGGTGCTGCGTTTGTTGGGGAATAAATCGCCGTTTTTGGCGGCTTGCACTGCTTTGTAAGCATTGAGTCGACCCCAGCCAGCCCGCACCGTAAACCCTTCGCCGCTAATATCATCGGCAGTCCCTTCCAGAATATTTTTCACCTCGGCGGGTGTCAAATTGGGATTGACCGAGAGCATAAGCGTCACTACGCCTGTCACCATCGGAGTAGAGAAGCTAGTACCGTTTTCACTCACGTAGCCGCCGCCAGTCTTCGCCATCCAGATACCAACACCAGGTGCAACCAGCGTAGTTCCCGGCCCAAAGCTGGAGAAAGAGGCGACATGGTCGGCAATGTCGGACGCACCAACCGAGATAACATCGGGATAGTTAGAAGGGTATTGTATCTCGCTGCTGCCGCCGTTGCCCGACGAAAAGACTAGCACCACCTTTTTGTCCTGGGCGTAGGCTACCGCCGCTTCCAGCGCAAAAGTCGAGCCACTGCCGCCAAAGCTGCCGTTGATAACTCGCGCTCCCCGGTCAGTGGCAAAAATTATGGCGCGGGCAATATCGAAGTTATAAAGACTTTCTGCTCCGGCTTTGGCGTTGATAATTCGCACGTTCCAGTTAATTCCGGCCATGCCCTGTCCGTCGTTGCTGGTTGCGCCAATGCAACTGGCAACCGCAGTGCCATGCCCTACGTCGTCAATTACCTCGCGCTTTTCGTTCAGAAAGTCGTAGCCCGTGACGATATGCCCGGCTAAATCGGGGTGCTTTTCGTCCACGCCGCTATCCACCACCGCCGCCAGAATTTCGGTTGAGCCGGTAGTAATAGACCAGGCTTGCGGTGCTTGAATTTTATCCAGCCACCACTGTTTGCCATCCAGGTAAAGCGGGTCGTTGACGGCAGAAGTGGGTGCGGTAGTCTGCTGAAGTTTTACAATTCGGTTCGGCTCGGCCCGTTTGACCAACCGCTCAGTCTGGGCGATTTTCAAAGCATCATCGAGCGAAGCGGTAATACTAAGCAGAAAAATATTACTCTTGCCGCCCAACCCTTTTAACCCTCTAACTCCTAGTCGGGCAAAGAAGGGTTGTAGCACGCTCGGTGCGTTATCGAGCGCCGTCACGCCCTGCAAATTCAAATCAGGCACGAACTGCACCACCACCTGCCCCGGCACGTTCAACGCCACCGGGTCTGCTGCTTGCGCCACTTCTGGCCCAAAAGCAAAAGCCGACAACAACGTCACCGCCACCAGCACACTTGCGATGAGGCCGCGCAGCTTTCCGAAGTTTAAAAATTCACCACGGAGGGTCGGTAGACCCAACGAAGACACGGGGAGATTCAAATTATAAAATCTCCGCGTCCCCTCTGCGTCCCTCTGCGCCCTCTGCGATAAATAATTAATTGTTCCCTCT
>JBBQXW010000490.1:0-3814 GCA_038209275.1 Chloroflexia bacterium
CGCAGCAACTAGCCGCCCGACCTCGCCAAAAATACGTTGACCCCCTGGCAAAGCTCAATCCGCTTTTTGTCGCCGCCAGCATCGGCGGGCTAATGGTGGTGGTTTTCCTGTATTATTTCATCACCAAAGGCGGCATTACGCCAGGGAATTAAATAGCTCAAAGTTCAACCCACAGGGCAACCCTACGGGCCGAGTGCAACCCACAGAGCAAACCTACGGGCCGAGTTCAAAATTATTCCCCACCCCCGGCTTCGTCCCATTTCGCCATTTCTTCTTCGATGCGCTTGAGGTGTTCGCGGTGGGCGCGGGCGCGTTCAATAATAGTGCGTTCGGCATCGTTGGCTGGTTCGAGCGGCGGTACTGGGGTCGGGCGTTTATCATCGCCCAATGCTACAAAAACTACATCGGATGAGCAAATCTTTCTGATCTGCCCGGTATACGGGTCTTCTGCCTTGACTACTACTTCCACCTGCATACTGGTTCTGCCCACGTAATTGAGCGAGGCATCCATAATTATCAGGTGGCCCAGATAGGCTGGAGCAATAAAATCGAGTCGGTCAATTCGAGCCGTAACTACCGGGCGGCGGCAATGCTTCACTGCGACCATCGCCGCCGTCTCATCAATCCAGCGCATAATCACGCCACCATGCACATTGCCGTGTCCGTTGGCATCGAGCAGCGTAGCGGGGCGGCGGGTCATCACCGCCGATTCGCCAATCGTCTTCGGTTTAGTAACATCGGCAGGTTCGGGGGCTGGCCCTGGCGGTGTCCCCAGCCAAAACCGCTCCCGCCGACCACTTTCTTTCTCACCATCAGCCATTTTCAATCCCCCTTAAATAAGTTTTGAGTTTTGAATTTTGAATTTTGAGTTAGAGTCATTGCTGGTCAACTGATGGAGCAGCATTTTACAATTTCTCAATGCCTTGTAAGACATTGCTCCGCCAATGGATTGTAACTCAAAATTCAAAATTCAAAATTCAAAACTTCTTAAAATCCTTCAGCGCGGCCCGGATGCCAGCGTTCGCTGCCTGCGGTTAGCGTGCCGTCGTCTTCGATGCGAATTGCCATTGGGCTGGCGTAGACGTTAGAGACCGGGTTTTCTTCGGTCAAGTTCAACTTATGCCCACGCCGGGTTAGCTCGTCTGTCACCGTCGTACCGGCGCGATGCTCGATGTCTACATGGTCGGACAGGCTGGCATCAAAGCGCGGCACATCGAGGATTGACTGTGCGCCTGCTTCGCCGTGTGCCAGACCCAAAAAGATTTGGGCTACCGCGTTCGGGATACGTCGCCCGCCGCTTGCGCCCAATGTCATGGCGGGTTTGCCATCTTTCAGGACGAGCGCCGGAGTCATATTGGAAAGTGGTCGCCGCCCACCGACCATACTGTTAGCCTTGTTCGGCTCAGGGTCGAACCACATCAAACCGTTATTGAGCAATACACCGCTCTTTGGGTCTAGCACGCCCGACCCAAAAAGCGAGAGCAAAGTCTGGGTGAGTGTCACCATATTGCGTTCGGCATCCACCACCACCAGATGAGTAGTAGATTCGCCCGCCTTTGGGCCATAAGCGGGCGTAGCGTTCGGACGCGGCAATTTTCCAGCAGGAGCGGGATAGGGCAACGCCGCCCCGCCCAAATCTACTTCACGGGCGCGGGTGGCAGCATATTCGCGGCTGGTCAGTTCAGCCAGGGGGACAGGTACGGCTTGCGGGTCGGCTAAATACTCAAAGCGGTCAGCCCAGGCAAGCCGGGCGGCTTCGATGCGCCGATGCCAGGTTTCCGGGTCGGACAAATCGCCGCCCGCCTGTAGTGCTTCGCAAATAAGCAGATGCTCGGCCAGGGTTGGGCCTCCAGTTGGGCCATTGGGTGTATAAAGTTGATAATCGCCATAGCCAACGCTTAAAGGCTCATCAATCGTGGCCTTGTACCCCGCCAAATCAGCTTCGCTCAAGAAGCCGCCTTGCGCCTGTACATAGCTGGCAAGTTGGCGGGCCATTTCACCCTTATAAAAATATTCCGGCCCGTCCGCCGCCAGCCGACGCAGCGTTTTAGCCAGCGCGGGTTGGCGGAAAGGCTTTGCCCCGGCCCGACCTTCCAGCAAAGGCGGCAGACCGTTCGGCAGCAAAACTTCCGCCGTATCGGGAAAACGCCGCAATAAAGGCATATCCATCGAAAAGCGCAAAAATTCGTACCAGTCAGGGTAAAAACCTTCCTCGGCAAATTTGGTGGCAGGGGCAAGCGCATCGGCCCAGCTAACTTTGCCAGAGCCGAAACGTTGCAGCGCCAGACTTAGCCCCGCCGCCGTTCCCGGTACAGCTATCGAAGTTGCGCCCATTACGTTTGCATCGTCCTTGACCCGCCGCCAGGTAAACATCCCAACGTTATAGCCTTCTTCTAGCTGGTAAAAATCGGGCCGGGCGGATTGCGGCGCGACCATTGCGTAATTTATCACGTGAACTTTGCCAGTACGGGCCTCGTAATAGACGATGTAACCACCACCGCCCAGACCGCCCATCGGCAATTCCACCACGCCCAATGCCAGCGCCGTAGTAATCGCCGCGTCCATAGCGTTCCCGCCGTTCCATAGCACTTCTATTCCGGCGCGGGCCGCCAGAGGATGTTTCGCTACCAGCGCCCCGTACTGCCCCTTTGTTTCAGTCTTGTGCAACTGCCAATCTGCTCGGCTCATAATTCCCCCTGTTCAAGTTATCATTTTGGTGCGAGCTAATTTCGGTGTACCGGGCTATTTTAACAAAGTGCCGAAAGAAAGCAAAATATGATAGCCAAATGTGGCACTAAATTAAAAAAGTGCAGATACCTAAAGCATGAGGAAAAAAGCGAAATGTTGAGCAGCAATGTGCCTGCTTTTCTAAAAATGCTGCTGATTGCGGCGGTGGTGGAAAAACGCCAGGTTCCCCCTTCGGTTATTTTGCCGATGGTTGGTGGGGGTGGGCTGGTTTACGCCTGTGCGCTCCCCAAAAATTTCCTCAAGCAAAACCCCCTGCCTCCCCGCGATGCCCCGCGTGCTAAATGGCGCGCCTTTGCCTACCTGATTGCCGACGAAGTGGATTTCCAGCTTGAAGATGTCCGTTCGCGTGGACTACAAAGTTAATAAAATTTGGGAATGGCAAAATTGGCTTCGGTAGGGGCGAATCGCATACGCCCTTGAACATTAGGCCAGGTCTAAAGGGCGTATGCGATTCGCCCCTACCGAAGTTATCTCTGCTCAAATCAGTACTTCCTGAAATTTTGGGCGCGAAAGTTGGCTGGAAGTGTGGTAAAATCGGCCCTATGAATCTTAAAAAAGGGCAACCACAACCTAAAACCACCAGTTCTGTACCACCTGCTACCGCTACCCAAAATCGCTGGCGGCACTTGCTGATTAATAATACCCTGATTGTGATGGCGGCGACGCTGGCAAGCCGGGGTCTGGGACTATTGCGCGAGATAGTGGTAGCCGCCCGCTTCGGCACAAGCGGTGAGTATAACGCTTACGTGGCGGCGTTTCGCATTCCCGATTTACTCTATTTGCTGATTATCGGCGGGGCGCTTGGCTCGGCCTTAATTCCAGTGTTCAGCCGCTTTTTAGGGCAGGGCGAAACCGAGAAAGCCTGGCGGTTGGCAAACTCGGTGGTCAATACGGCTTTAGTAACGATGGTTTTTGCCAGCTTTGTAGCCTTTATGATTGCGCCGCAACTGGTCACAAACCTGATTGCGCCCGGCTTCCGCGACCAACCCGAACTTTTGGAACTGACCATTAACCTGACCCGCTTGCTGCTAATTCAACCGTTCCTGCTGGGGTTGGGCGGTATTGC
>JBBQXW010000491.1:0-3699 GCA_038209275.1 Chloroflexia bacterium
CGCAACGACCAGGCCGAAGGAGTAGGCACTTCGATAGTTTCGCCCGGCGTGAAAGCGACCAGCAAACTAAGGAGCAAAGGCAGAAACAATAAAGCCAGCATCAATCCGCCCAAAAGATAAATTGGCAAATAAGCTACCATGCCAAACCTGCTTCTAACGGCAGCGACACGAGAAGTTTGAACAGTGGTACTCATGCTCTGCTCCTTTGATTACCCGCTTTGGCTCTGGCTTTGGCGGTTCGGTTGAGGAATAACTGGCCCAGACCAAAACCAACCAATAGCAAAAGCACCACCGCTACATTGCTGATTGCCAGAGCCGCACCAAGCGGCCAGTTATTATTCTCAAAGGTGATAGTATAAACTTCGACGGCAGTAGTGTAATTATCCGGGTTGCCCATCACCACCGGGCCGATGTACGCCCCAAATCCCCAGATAAAGCTGATACCCGCTCCGGCCAGCACGCCCGATAAAGTTAGCCGAAAAGTAGTTTCGTAGAAAGCCCGTAGCGGCCCCGCCCCCATGCCCCGCGCCGCCTGTTCCAAAGCCGGGTCGAGACCCTCGAAAAGGCTGACCTGAATTAGAATCGGGTACGGCGCAATCAGCACCGTTTCGGCGACTACCACCGCAAACAGGTTGGCGAACATTGATAATGGTTCATGGATAATACCCAGACCTAAAAGAAGCTGGTTTATCACTCCGCTATTACTGAGCATCACCAGCAAGCCGTAAGTCAACACCAGCAAATTAGTCAGCTTGGGCAGCATCACCAACAGCAACGCCCCGGTTTTAAAGCGCGGCCCAAAGCGATGAATTATCACGGCGCAAGGGTAAGATAAAACCATCACCACTACCGCAATAATCGCCGCCTGTCCCAGCGTGCCAAGTATAATTTTGCCATAAAACGGGTCGGTCAATAATTCCTGGTATTGCTTGAAGGTAAAAGAATCGGGGTCATAGAAGCGACTGCCACCTTTGCTGGCGCTGCCCGGCCTGTCATACAAACTTAAGCGTATCAGCCACAATAGCGGCGTAACAAAAAAAATCAGCAAAAATAGTACCGAAGGAGCCAGCAAAAAGACCCAGCCCCATTGTTTAGGGCCGGATTTTTCGCGTTTAGCCGGGGCAGAAATAATAGCGGCGGGAGCAGGCGGTAAAGTTTCAGTTGCCATAGCCTACTCCGTCCCGAAAAAGCAAATCGGGCTTTCGGGCGACCAACTTAGCCGCACCTCATCCCCAATAGAATGTAAGGCTTGTCCGGCAGCGTTTGGCTCTAGCACCTTGAGTAACATCGGGCTATCCTGCGGACGGACTAAATAGAGGGTAGACGCACCCAAATAAGTTACAAATTCAACCACCGCTTTAAAGCCCGCTTCGCTGCCAGTAGCGGCCCATTTGTCAAGATTTAGGCGTTCGGCCCGCAGACAAACCGTAACTTCCTGACCGGGTTTAGTCTTTTCGTCGGCTGGCACTTCAAATTCCAGGTTTGCGGCCCGCACCCGGCAACTCACCCCGTGTAGCGTCAGCACCTCGCCCTTTAACACGTTAATCTCGCCAATAAAGGCCGCCACAAACGGTGAGATAGGGCGGCTGTAAACTTCGGCGGGCGGGCCAATCTGCTCTAGCTGGCCCTGGTGCAGCACCGTCACCCGGTCAGCCATTGAGAGGCTTTCTTCCTGGTCGTGCGTCACCATAATCGTTGTGATGCCAATGCGTCGTTGCAACCGCTTTAGCTCTATTCGCATAGTATCGCGCAAGCGTCGGTCTAAGTTCGCCAGTGGCTCATCCAGTAGCAGCAAACCGGGCCGATAGACGACAGCCCGTGCCAGCGCCACCCGTTGTTGCTGTCCGCCGCTAAGTTGGCGCGGGTAGCGCTGTTCCAGGCCGTCCAGTTCGACCAGTTCCAGGGCTTCGGCGACTCGTTGGGCCGTTTCGCTGCGCCCGATTTTCCGCATTTTCAGGCCAAACGCGACGTTTTGGGCGACGGTCATATGCGGAAAAAGAGCATAGCTCTGGAAAACCATACCAATATTGCGCTTTTCGACGGGCAGGCGGGTCACATCGCGTCCGCCCACTTCGATTATTCCGGCGGTGGGCTGTTCGTAGCCGCCAATCATCCGTAGCACAGTCGTTTTGCCCGCTCCGCTTGGGCCGAGCAAAAACAAAAACTCGCCCGGCTCAATCTCTAGCGACAAATCTTTGACCGCGACCGTTTCACCATAAAACTTCGAGACCGCTTTGAGGCTCACGCCATAGTTTTGTGTCAATGTCATTTTAACTCATCAAGGCAAGAGTTCCAAGTTCCAAGTTCCAAGTTCCAAGTTCCAAGTTCCAAGTTCCAAGTTCCAAGTTCCAAGTTCGCAAGGAGAAGTTTCTAGTTTCTAGGTATAAAAATCTGGGGAGTGCCTATAGTAGCAGAGGTAATTTTCGTAGGGGCGAATCGCATACGCCCTCTTGACCTGGCATAGCGTTCAAGGGCGTATGCGATTCGCCCCTACCTCTACTGTTTTCGGCACTCCCAAAATCTGTGTCCATCTGTGGTTCTCTGTGTTCATCTGTGTTTTATAACTCAAAATTCAAAATTCAAAATTCAAAACTTTAAAAAATCTGTGTTCATCTGTGTTCCTGAATTTGAACTTGGAACTTGAAACTTGGAACTTGGAACTAATTACGCCTTCCGCAAAACTTCGCGATCCCAGAATTTGGTAATTTTGTCGGCGTTTTTGTCGTAAGTCTCGTAGGGATAGTAGGAAAGTTTGGCGAACTGGTCGGGCTGGTTGGGATAAACTTTGGCCCAGATATTCTGGCGGGGCGCAACTTCTGCCGCCACCGACGGAATATTGACCGAGAGTTCGCCGGTTTTCAGGCCAAAATCGCGCTGATTCTGTTCGCTGGCAAAGAAGTTAATCGCCGCTTCTGCCAAATCCTTGTTCTTGGTCGTCTTGGGTACAACAAAGAAAAGCTGGACATACGCCTGGTCGTTATCCGGCACGGTGAAACCGACTGGTTTGTTGTCACGAATCGGCGCAATCAAGCCGTTGCCGTGAATATTTCCAGCGGAGACATTCTTTTGCAGCAGGGCGTTGACACCGTCAGCCGTGGTCGGCCACCAGTATTTAACCCAGTCGCGCTTGTCTTTGGCAAATTGCAGCACGCCATCCAGGTTATTCTCCATCTCGGCGCGGGCTGTACCGGGCTTGCCGTCCATTTCGACTTTAGCAACCGCAAAGGTGTAAAGCGACAGATAGTAAGAGTTGTACATCATAATCTTGCCCTTCAAGCCATCCGAGAAGAGGTCAGACCATTTCTTGAGACCTTCCGGCACGAGTTCCTTGTGCCAAGTGAGGGTCATGGCGGAACTCAGGAAAGGCACGCCCCAGCCATCCTTGTAGATATAGGTATCGAGGATTTGCGGCGCAAAATTCTTGGCGTTGGGGATTTTGGAGAGGTCAATTTTCTGGAAAAGCCCATCGCGGATACCGGGGAAGCCCTGGGTCGGGTCAGTCTCAATCAAATCGAAGGGCGGCTGGTCGTCGGGCGAGGATTTCAGTTTGGCGGCGCTATCCCACCAGCCCGGCGAAAGAATAACCTTTGCCCCGGTTGCCTTCTCGAAAGCCGGAGCATACACGTCCCGGAAAGTATTTTCGGTCAGGCCGGAATAAACGAACATGGTAATAGTTCGCCCGGCAAAAGGCAATGCACC
>JBBQXW010000492.1:0-3699 GCA_038209275.1 Chloroflexia bacterium
CAAGTCGGTCAGGGCTTCCAGGTCACTTTCGGTGGCTGTTCTCACTGTAAGGCCCGGCGGGTGAGGATGGTTCGCGGACTGCCAGCCTGTCAAAGACAGCCCGGCCATTATTACATCCGGTTCAAAACCCAATCTGCGCCACAGTGACCCTTGTTGCCAGTCGTCCACCGGGACCAATACTTGCAGCTGGTCTACATCCTGTCACACTGCCTCGGCGCGGACGGCTTCGAGCAGGAGTGGAAAGCACTCCGTAGCCGCCTCGTGTGAAACCGCCTGACACACGCGAGTGGTAAGGTTACATAGCTAGGCGGCATATAGACGAATAAACTATCTTCGGGCTGGAGCTTATGAAAACAGCCTGCCAGCATCGCCTCTAACTGTCGAGTAGAGTTGTCGAAGGCTACCCAACCCGCCGAGTTAACTGGATTATCCGAGCCAACTGCGGCTGAGGCTGGTTTTTGGTTCAGCAAATTTTGAAGGTACTCTAGCATTAAATTGTTAGCCTTATTTTGCGAAGTGGGTGGACTAGTGTCTGCCAGGAGTTGAGCCTGGGACAGTGCCGCAAGGTTATGAGCACATAGGGTTGCCGCTTGTTCCAACCAACTCTCACCTAACTGGGTGAAATGGCTGTTTACTATTTCGGCTATAGCCTGATTGTTGCCGCTTGTTCCAACCAACTCTCACCTAACTGGTCTATTGTTATATTCATTGTTTTGTTCCTAATTTCTGATTGTCAAACTGCTACTACTATATATAATAAACCAGATAAGTAATATGGTATGACGTTAATTACAATGATCTGGTTCTAGCCGTCCAGGGATGGTTCCAGGCAGGCGTATGGTAAACAGACTGGTGTGCCAGTTTCGGGGTCGCTTAGAATGTGGGCCTTGACCCCGAACACTTCCTCTAGCAGCCCTTCCGTTAACACTTCAATCGGTTTGCCATCAGCCACAATCTGCCCGGCTTTGAGGGCAATCATTCGATGGGCATAACGGGCCGCCTGATTCAAATCGTGCAGCACCAGCCCAATGGTCATCTGGCGTTCCTGGTTTAGCTTCCTGACCAGTTCCATTACTTCTAGCTGGTGGCCGATGTCCAGGAAAGTAGTCGGCTCGTCCAGTAACAGGGTAGGGGTGGCCTGGGCCAGGGCCAGGGCAATCCAGGCCCGTTGCCGTTCCCCGCCAGATAGACTATCCAGGGGACGGTTAGCAAATTCGGTGGTGCCGGTCAGTTCTAAAGCTTCGACAATTGCCGCATGGTCTTGCCGCCGCAGCATTCGTAAAGGCCCGACGTGGGGATAGCGGCCCTGTTCGACCAGTTCCCCCACCGTTAAACCTGCCGGAGCGCTTGGCCCTTGCGGGAGAATTGCCAGCCGACGGGCGACTTCCGCACTGGGTAGTTTGGCAATCGCTTGCCCGTCTAAATAAACTGCTCCTTCCCCCGGTTTAAGCAGCCTGGAAAGGGTTTTGAGCAGAGTAGATTTGCCGCAGCCGTTTGGCCCGACCAGAGCGGTTATTCTCCCGGTTTCAAGCTGGATAGACAAATTGCTAATAATCGGTTTGTCGTTGTAGCCGACTGAGAGATTTTTGGCACTCAGGGTAGCATTGATCATAAACCTTTTTATCCTTACTTATTTTCATTTATTTGGATGATTGATTAACAGTTTTCGTTGGCGCAAAGGTGAGAGCCAGCCCAGTATGGCACTAATCGCTACCCCAACCGCCATAATCAGATAGTCCAGGCCTACCTCACTAAAACTGGTGATAGTTCCGCCCAAAATCGCCCCGAATGGGGTGCCGCCCCAGGCAATCATTCGAGCAGTGGTGTTGACCCGGCTCAACAATTCGTCCGGCGTAACCGTTTGCCGATAGGTAATCCCGTTTTGTACCACCAAAACGAAGTACATTGACCAGAGCAAATAAAAGACACACCCTACCACTAAATTGGGAGCTAACACCAGTCCGGCCACCATCAAAGGAGTGGCACTTAGTCCGGCCAGCGTTATCCAGCCTACCGGCACCCGCCGTAGCAGTCGCGGCAATAAAAGGGTAATGGTTAAAGTTCCTGCTGCGCCAGCCGTATATAAAAGACCAAGCCTGCCATCATTTTCGGCTAAACCAAAGGTTGTGATAGCGTAAACTACCGCTAACCCTGTAATTCCCCCGCTGGTGACACTATTGCCAAAACCAAGCAGGGTCATCCAGCGCACTAAGGGATGTTGCCAGATAAAGTGCAAACCTTCGCCTATACCCTTTGGCAGCCGACGCATACTCGAAGTATTTTGTTTGGAGCCAGGTTAAAGCTATGCCTGATAAGCAAAAGGGCGACGGCGGCCAGCGAAAAAGTAAGAGCCTCCAGGCCAACGGCAAAGGACGGGCCAATTAGAATGACTAACCCACCCGCCACCGCCGGGATGGTTACATCGGCGATACTGTTGGTCGTCCAGACCAGGGAATTAGCCTCTGCTATCCGTTCGCGCCCGACCAGGGCCGGAATCGCGCCCCAGTTAGCCGCGTCAAACCAGACGAAAACCATCGCCGAACCAAGTGCCACCAGCAAAATGTGGGGCAAAGTCAGTCCTTTGAATAGAGCCGTCAATGGTATACTGGCTAAAAGTAAGGCGTTTACCACATCACAACTCACCATCAAACGCTTACGGTCTACTTTGTCGGCGATAACCCCAGCCAAAAATCCAAATAGTAGATAAGGTAAAATCCGTAAAGCGGTGGTTAGTGAAGTAAAGAAAGCCAAGCCGGTGAGTTGGTATACCACAATGGGCATGGCTACACTTGTTACCAGGGTGCCGAGCAGCGACAAATTATCCGCTAACCAGAAAAGTCCAAAATCGCGGTTGCGCCCTAATTTAGGTTTGGAGGTCTGTTCTAATAATGCCATAAATAAAGACTTTCTACCCTCAATTAGGCTGTGCTATACGTTAACGTCTACGCCATAAAGTAAGATACAAGAAGAAGGGTACTCCCAAAAAATGGTAACGTTAATGATAGTATATATCGTTCAATCAAAAAACTCAAATATTTCTGTGTAACTTCCCGGTTGCTCTCGTCGCCAGGGTTATCAGTCACAATCATTCCAAACGGCTCTTTGCGCTCCAAAATGCGGTTTATAATAGGGGTACGCCTTTGAGTAGCAACCGACCAGGATTGGGTTCATCCGCAAAGTGTGTGGTAAACTTTCTGCCTGAGTGAATAATGGCTTATTTTCCGGCGAAAAGTACAAAATTCAGGCGAAAGAACGGTGCTTTTCTCTTTTTACCACACAAATTCGGGTTGGACCATTTAAGGAACAGAAAGAGTCGGTAATGAAATTTAAGCTATCCCAAAGGGATAAATAACAGGGGGTGTTTCAGCTAGTTTGGAAGATTAAGTGATATTAAATAGCTTTGATAGCCTCGTCTCACGCTCAAAGTATACTGATGCGTATGCCTAACGACTCTTTCTGTTCCTTAAATGGTCCAACGCCATCCTTACCACTTTTCCACCTTACTATCGAAGTGATTTCTTTTTCCTGTTAAATTTCTTTTGTACTACACTCCCACCAATTGGGATGCTTTACCTGGCCGAGGCTTTTCCTTATGGTCAAATTAAAAGTAAAAAGAGCCGATTCTTACTTATAAATGTTTCTTTAGTAGTTTTAACTCTAAATATTGTGGTGGCGTGCTTCTACTTTTCGGGAAGTGGG
>JBBQXW010000493.1:0-3697 GCA_038209275.1 Chloroflexia bacterium
CTTGTTATCACCCTCAAACTATGTTAGAATAGTGTGCTGAAACATTAGAACGCATTTTGCGTAGTATATTAGGTCACAATATTTCTTTACTCTACAATTAGAGTCAATGGTTTGATTTAATCGCCGTTTTCACCCTGATTACACAGGTCATATTTTCAGTAGGCTGGGCAGGTAGTCCAACCGCTTTGCCAGTGTGGGTTGAAAACTATTAAAGGAAGCAACTGTATGTGTACAAACTTGCGCCCCGCGCAACTGAGCGCGCACTATGATTATCAATGGTATGCCGAAATTGTCCGTCACCCATCTACCACGGCTGGTTAGCGTATCTGCTGCCGTGTGCTTTTGAAAGAGGTATTATAGAAGAATGACCAACACCCTTATTGGGAATTACTCCGATTTTTTGCAAGCCCGCTACGGGCTAAACTCCAATCAACTAAATGATTTCCTCCACATTGAGGATAACCAGCTTTACTGTCACGATATAAATTTAGCGCAACTGGCCCAACAGTGGGGTTCCCCCCTGGAGGTCGGATTTACGCCGCTTGTCACCCGCCAGGTACAAAATATGTACGGCTACTTCGCGCAGGCTTTCCGCAAAGCGAACTACCAGGGCGAGTTTGTGTATGCTTATGCCACCAAAGCCGCCCAATACGAGGATTTGATTCGGACGGCACTGGCTGCCGGAGCGCACTACGAAACCAGTTCGCCCACCGATATTTCGATGGCCCGGCTGCACTGGAAAGCTGGAAACTTGCCGAGTGACCGCATGGTTATCTGCAATGGCTTCAAAACCGAGCAATATGTTCAAAATATTCTCGATTTCCGACGCGAAGGCTTTCATAATGTGCTGCCCGTAATCGAATCGGAACAAGAGATAGCCGAGTTTGCCCGTTCCGGCTTCGATTTCGATTTGGGCATCCGGCTGCGCGTAGACGAATCTATTATAGCGCAAGGCGATTTCTCGCAGGTCAAAAGCCGTTTTGGAATTCCGCACGACCGCATTATGAAGGTAGCGGCCCGTATCAACGAAGTACCGAACTTGCGCCCGGTGATGTTCCATGCCATGATTGGAACGCAGTGCCTCAACCGCCAGGACTGGGTCAAAGCATTGCTGATGTGCTTCCGGCAATATTGCGAACTAAAGCAAAAATTCCCCTCAATGAGTACGTTCAATTTTGGGGGAGGAATGCCCGTTCCGTATAGCCTCGATTTCCAGTTCGACTATCAGGCTTTTGCCGATGAATTGACCCAGGGAATGATAGAACTGTGCGCGGAGTATAATATTTCCCAGCCGAACCTGATTGGCGAATTTGGGCGCTACACCGCCGCCGCCTACGGGTTCGATTTTTACAAGGTGGTGGTCTCCAAACCTTCGCACCGCGACGATGTATCGTGGTACGTCATTAACGGTTCGTTGATGAGTTCTTTGCCGGATACCTGGGGACTGAAACAGCCGTTTATTATTCTGCCGCTCAATGGCTATGACCGACCCTTGCGCCGGGTCTGGCTGGCGGGCTTAACCTGCGATTCGGATGATGTTTACCAATCGGAGGATGAAGACGGCACGGTCTGGTTGCCCGATGTGGACGACGGCACCGAACTGACCATCGGTGTATTTATGACCGGGGCGTACCAGGATATGCTCAGTGGCATCGGTGGAGTGCATCATTGCCTGTTGCCCGAACCAAGCGAACTGGCAATCGAGGCTAATCCGGCGGGTGGCTACAGCTATCGCCGTACCGCACAGAGCCAGAGTCTGCAATCTATCGCGGCACTGCTCGGCTACCGCCACTATTTGCCTTTGCTCAGTACCGCCGCGCTGCACAACGCCGAGGGCGAACATCACGTCCCAACCCTGCCCGCCCTCGAAAAAATGCCAGTGCTGGCAGGAGTTGGGGCGAGTTCGGGCAACCCGGTTCGCACTGTCAAATCGCGCAACTTCTGGAATAGCGTCATCAGTCCAGGCCGTATCCGCAAACGCCAGGTAGCCACAACGAGTTAAAAGTAATGAGTGATGAGTGATGAGGAAATCCATTGACGGAGCAATGTCCCACAAGTTCGAGTGAAATTGTAGGATGCTGCTCCATCAGCTGATTATCCATTGACGGAGCAATGTCCCACGAGATTAAGGGAATTTGTACGACATTGCTCCGCCAATGGATTTCCTCATCACTCATCACTCATCACTGCTTCTTGATTGAAATCAACAGCCGACCATTCTCGACTTTGGTAGCATAAGTGGCGAGGGGGAGCGGGGCTGGCCCAGCGACGTTATCACCTTCGAGATTAAACTGGCTACCGTGACAGGGACATTCAAAACGGCTGTCTGTACCGACCCAATCTACTTCGCAACCCTGGTGGGTACAAATATTACTCAGGGCGTTGTACTGTTCCCCTTGCTTTACCACAAAGACCTGCGTCGCTTTCTTCAAACGTGGCGAACTCAAATCTACCAGCTTCGGCTCAGTTGTTGCTCCGCTAAAATCTTTAATTGCCCCGGCATCCACAAAATTCGGGTCGAGTTTGGCGCTCGTGGTGGGCGGAGTAGTGGCGGCGGCTTTGGTTGTGACCGGGGCGGCGCTGGTCTTAGCCGGGCTGGTGGCTGTAGCGGGTACGCTGGTTGCGGTTGGCGCGCTGGTCGCAGTAGCCGTTGGCACTGTCGGAAGTGCAGTATTGGTAGGGTTATCTCCGCAAGCGGTCAGCCCAACGCTACCGCCAACCACCAGCCCACCCAAAACCGCCGCTTGCCTCAAAAAGCGGCGACGATTAACTCTTTTGACCTCATGTATGTTTTGCATTTAGTATTCCTGGAGTGTCCTTATAGTTATAAATATTTAGCATCCAGTTTTAGTATCAGCCTTTTTTGTAAAAGGCGTATAAAGCCAGCGTAAAATCAGGGTAACGCCCATAAGCGTTAACCTAAGAAAAAAGCTAACACGGGTAGAGCAGAGGTAGATGCGCCTGCGAGTACCCACTGGCAGGTAAAAGCTTAAGCTGACCCGCATGGGGTAACACCGCTCCTGCTTTCCGACTAGTACTCATGTAGTACATCAAATCAGGACTAATGTTTAGTTTTTCTTGCACGAAATTGATATTAAATTGAGGTTGATAGAGTATGCTTCTAGTAGGGAAAATAGTGTTAGGGATACAACCGTCGAAAGCTTGTGGTAGGGGCATTGCACCGCTAACAGATTTCGGCTCAAAATTTTAGTTTAAACAATAATTATAGCTGAGTTCTACTCACGTCGAGGTACATTATGAACGACTCAGAAGGCGTAAAAACGTTACGAGCCTGCAAAATTTTGGTCGAGCGACTTAATAATCAAGGTATAGATACTCCGCTTAACTCCGAAGAGCAAAGTACACTAAATACTTTTGCTGGCTTGCTGCTGGTCTACAAAAACTTTCAAGATTTGCGCTTCCTGGCTGACCGCGCCGGGCTACACCTCCATGAACTCGGCGTGTTGCGTGTCCGGGCCAATATGGAAAACGAACGACGACACGGCCTTGCCAGGTGCATCCGTTGCGGTTGTGACAAATATGAGGGCCGACACCACTATCTGTGCCGTACCAATACCGGCAGCCTGAGCTTCCCCAACATCAGCGATGCCGAAATGCAGGCCATCATCAATCGGGTGGTAGAAGTGGAAAGCGACCATAAACGCCCGGTTTTGAAGCGATTAGAACCAATGGTAGC
>JBBQXW010000494.1:0-3691 GCA_038209275.1 Chloroflexia bacterium
CCGGCAAGCTATGGTCGAAGCCGGAGCCGACCACGTCTGGATTAGCGGAAGCGGCCCAACCCTTTTTTCTTTCGTTGAGGACGAAGAACAAGGTCAAACCATTTTTGACAATCTAAAGCAAGAAGGCTACACCGCCTTTCTCGTGCCAACGGTGCAGCCGTAAATCCATTGGCGGAGCAATGTCATACAAATCCGGGAAATTTTTCTACCAACCGAATATTAGGGAGTGCCGATTTAGGTAGAGTTGACTTTTGGTAGGGGCGAATCGCATACGCCCTTGAAAACCTGGCATAGTCTTCAAGGGCGTATGCGATTCGCCCCTACTTTTTCTGGTTTCGGCACTCCCTTTTTTTAATCCTTCTTGCGACGTTGGCTCTGGTTTTTGGGGCGATTGCGCGGCGGGCGGTGAGTTTCACCTTGCGTAATTATCAGTACTTTGGGAGCGGGCTGATCGGTTCCGGCTTCGGGGTCAGGCTTGAAAGTAATAGCGGATAAATCTTTAGCCAGTTGTGCGGCGGCTTTGGCTCGAACACGGGCGGCTCGTTTTTGGTCGCGTACCGCCAGCATCGCGATAAAGAACAGGCCCAGCACTACCAGATTTAACATAACCAGACTGAATACGGTCTGCTCGGTATCATCAAAAAATTTGCCGTCCAACGGAATAATATGCCAGAAAACCGGGTTATTGAGTAGCATCTGGTTAGATAAATCCTTTCTGTTCCAACCAATCATTAGTAATTTTAACCGCTTCGGCTAGTTTTTCGGGCTGACCCAGATAATAGTGGTTTGCGCCTTTGACCTGGACGTAGTGCTTATCGGCGTGCGGTACGGCCTCGAAAATATCTCTGGTATGCGAAGGCGGACAGGCTTCGTCGGCGGTATTTTCGACAATCAGGTACGGGATGCTGATGCGGGCAGCGTGGCGGGGGCCGTCGGCGTTCGAGTCGTCGTAGCTCCACTGGCTCAACCAGCTTCGCAAACTGGAATAGCGGCCCAGCCCGGCGGGAACATTGTTGCTGGTGGCAGGGTCGCCCAGCAAGCAACGATTGGCGGGGCGGTCATTCGGGTCAAGCGTCGTATCTAAAAAGCGCGGGTCAGCCATCGTCCGATAGACCACGAACGGCTCTTCTACATCGCCCATTTCCGGCCCGCGTTCTTTCAAAAAGGCCAATCGCTCTTTCACCCAGGCGGTAATGCGGCGATTGCGGGCCAGTTGCGCCTCGCGATAGCGTGCCACAAATTCGACGGAAAAGGGCGGACGATTTCGCGGATCATAAATATTCAAATCGGGGTCGCGCTTGTAGGGGTCGCGCTCGTCCAGCACCGACGCATCCAGCCATTCGGTCAGGGTACGCGCCCGGCTTGCATGGGCGGCGATGGTAATCATGGCATCGGCAGGCAATAATTCCACCTGCGTCAGGTCAGGCGGGTCGCCGTTCGGGGTCGAAGTTACATTTGGCTTTTCGGCCTGGCTCTGGTAGAAAAGCGAAAGCGAACCGCCGCCGCTCCAGCCTACCAGCACCACTTTTTCGTAGCCCAGCCGCTCTTTCATGTAGCGCACCACCGCCCCTAAATCAATCGCTACGTTCTCCATAATCAGAGCCGAGTCATTGTTGGGGTAGCGACTACCACAGGTGCAGACGTGAATCCCGCTTTTCGCCAGCGCCCTGGGATAGGGCAGCGCAAACATAGTGCCGGAAGGGTGCATAAAGACTGTCACCGTTTTAGACGGCTGATTTTGAGGCCGCATCAAATTGCCAGTTAAGGCAATTGTGCCGTGACTGCCCGTGCCGTACACCTCGGCAAATTTAGCCGTCTGGCGTACCGGGATGAGCAGCATCAAATTATCAATTTCGTACTCGGTTATTGCCTTAGTCATCGCTTTTGGGCGCAGGTTGCGGATTAGTCACAGGTATTTTCCTGACCGTCGCAATAGTCTGGTCAACCGCTTTTGCCAGGTCAATCAGTTGTTTTTTAGCTTTCTCTTTGTCCGGCGATGTCCCAAAGAAAAGGGTCTCGTTGATGGATTTTTGCAACGGGTCAACTATGCCAAAGTCGGTCTTATCTACCTCTTTAACGCTCCGGCCCACCTTACCTTCCCAGCCAACCTGGAAAGTACCATACTGCTCGGAGACTAAATCGAAATTATCGCGGGCCAGCGCATCCAGTGTGCCGTCTACCGCTATCCGAATATTGCCTAATTCAGTCAGTAGCGCGTTGCCTTCCAACAGCGGGTCAACCTGTAAAACATCGCCCGCCAGGTCAATTGCTTTGCGTAATTGTTTACCCGCCAGGTCAACCGTGTGCGGGTCGGGGCTGCCACTGGCTAATAGCTGGCTGACCGTTTTAATCTCGTCTTGCACCTGCTTGTCTATTTTTGGGTCACGCGCTATTACTGCCGGACTGAAAATACCGTAGGAAGCTTTCAAAGCGTCCAGTTTGGTACGAGTACCAATAACGCTGGTCTGGCTGGGCGCGTTTGGCGCTTCTTCTTCCTCGCCCAAAAATTCGGCCAGACCGCCGCAAATATTTACCATTCCCCGGAAAACCATTAGCCCGTCTAACTCGGCCTTTTCCATATTAATCCGGGCTTGCCGTCCATCGCGCACCAACCGGGCGGCGACGGGCAAGGCAACATCTCTGGTCGGTTTGGGCTTGGTAAACATTTCTTCTTCTAGCACTTGAAAACCATAGCTAGGTCGTTCATCTAGCAATGCGTCCATATTCAAATACAAATCGTTAATTAGCACCTGTGGGGTCAGGGTCAGCGCCGAGAGAAAGGTAAGGTGGGCCTTTTTCCAGGTATCTTTGGCCTTTGTCCAATCGTTGTTAATTATCTGCTCACGCAACTGGCCCAGCAAGCTGTTCATATCATCCAGCTTTTGGAGGCTATCCCGACGCACGGCTTCGACCTGCGGACCGTATTTGCCGCTCGTCACTGGCAAAGGCACGCCGTTAGCATCAACGGGAATCGCTCCCGCTCCTGGGGTGGTAGCCGCACCCGGTGCTGCACTGGGCTTTGGGGTAGCAGTTGGGGCTGCCGTCGCGGTTGGGCGGGGCGTGCTGGTAGCACGGGGTGTCGGTGAGGTTTTGGTAGCCGCTTTGGTAGTAGGTGCGGCGGTAGCAGTATCCGGCACTGTCGTATTCGTTGGAGGAGGGACGGTTGGGGCGGCCTCCTCACCACATGCCGCCAGCAAAAACAGGGTAGAACTCAAAACTAATCCAACAATAAAAAGATAAAAAGAGCGTTTAGGCATAGATAAATTATTCCTTTTAGACCGAATCCCGATGCAGGTAATCGCCAATAACCAATTTATTAAAAACCATTAATAACCTCTACTTATATAGCATATTTTAGCACATCAAGCAAGACCCTTAACCTTACAATCCGATTAAGAGAAATTTAAAGTGCTTATATCCAGGTTTGAGATTTTTTTGCAAAAAAATCTCAAACCTGATTCAACCACCTTAAATTTCAGTCGGGTATAAACGAAAATTCTGGCGGTATCAAAAAGAGCGTTTGTAGCATGTAATACTTACAGGGCGGGTCAACTGGTTTTAGAATAGAATTACCAAAAGTCAGACCCTTTATTTTGCTTTTACCTCTTTCATTTTAAGAAAAGGTGACAAAGATGAAATTCATCAATCGTATTCGGTTAACTGTAACGGCAACTATGCTGGCCTTAATCTT
>JBBQXW010000495.1:0-3689 GCA_038209275.1 Chloroflexia bacterium
TGGCTCGCCTGGCCCAACCTGCCGATGCTGCTACCGAAGAAGCCAGCGCCATCACTAACCCTCAAATTACCAAAACAAGAAGCTTTCCCCGGCTGAAGTTGCCTTTCCACCTGGGCAAAGCAGGCTAGAAGAAGGAAAGAGGAGAAGGGGAAGGAAAAGGAAAAAGAAATAAATCGTGAAACTGAGCTAAATCTTCACTCCTCATTCCTTCTCCTTCTCCTCTTTCCTTCCCCTTCTGTGGAGTTGATATGAGAGAAAAGTTGCTGCGGCTGGGAATGAGTGTAATTTTTGTTTTGCTCATGATTGTGGTTGGATTGAGCTATTATCAGACTCAGACGGGGACGGGTGGGGCAAGCGCCGCACCTGTTCCAGTTATTATTTCGGCTAGACCAGCGCCTCCGATATGTCTGTTACGCAATTCGGTTGATTTGAGCGCAAGAGTATTGGAACTAACGGGCCAGAATTTTTCTACCACTGACTACAATTTACAGTTTCTTAAAGTAGCCATAGGCGGTACCTCAATTCATTTTCATGGCGAGATAAACTGGGAAAGTACGACCCGGCTGACCGTAGACATGAGTTTGATTAAAAACTTGCTTTGGAGCGACCCTAAATTGACGCTACGGGCGCGCCTGACCAGTGGGATTGATTTCAGCCCGGTGTCGGATTGGTCGCCGGAGTTTGTGCTGGCAGATGATGCGCTGACCTGCACGCTGGGAAACAATACCACCCCACCTTCTACCCGTACCATTTCGGTTTATGTGATGAATTTCGACCCGATTGTCAATGGACAGGCTTTACATTCGCGCTGGAACGACCCCACCACTCTCATGGCAGCGTTTATAAATGATATTTCGCAAAGCAGTCACGGGATAGTAACTTACCAGATAGCCAAACAATCGGATATTCGTACCTACCCGACCAAACCGGGTGGCTTTATCTTTACTGACCAGCAATTTCAGGCATGCCTCGATACTAACGGCAACAGTCCGCGCTGTGCCGATATTATTGACTATCAGGCCGTCCTGAATACCGTCTATGACTCCGCCTATGGCAGTGCCTGTAATGCTTTAGCCAACAAAGGTATAGACGAAATCTGGCTATGGGGTGCGCCCTGGATGGGTTACTGGGAATTTTATACCATTACGCCTAATTCGCTGTGCGGTAGCGTCAATAAAGAGTTTGAGGTAATGGGCTTTAGTTACGAGCGGGGTGTGGGCGAGATGCTGCACGATATGGGTCATCGGGCCGAAGGCGCACTGCAAACCGGGCTTGGGCTAAACCTGTGGGATAGATTTGACGGACAGCGCCCGCGCTATGGCAATTCAAATTTGCCCGATGTAGACCCAAATAACGCTCACTGTGGCAATACCCATTTCCCGCCGAACGCCAAAGATGCTTATGCTTATAGCCGCAATTTGCCGGTACAGTCGGATTGCGCCGATTGGCCCAACTATCCAAATTTGACCGGGCAGCGCACCACTACTAACTACACTACCTGGTGCGGGCCGAGCGGCGATTGTCAGCGCGGCTTCTTCAACTGGTGGTTTTCAAATTTTCCGCACAAGCCGGGGGTTTATAACGATACTTACCTCAACTGGTGGCTTTATCTCTACCCCGAACCACGCCCGACTATTACCAGCCTGAGTCCTAATATTCTCACTGCCGGAGATGCTGGCTTCATGCTCACGGTCAATGGGACGGAATTTGTCAATGGCGGGTCGGTAGTGGTCTGGAACGGGACAATCCGACCCACTACTTTTGTAAGTCGCACCCAGCTTACGGCGGCTATTGCCAGTGCCGATATTGCCAGCGCCGGGGCAGCGAACGTGGTAGTATTTAATTCTGCGCCCGGCGGCGGACTATCGAACGCCCAGACTATAACGATTAACCCTTCCACCAATCCTTCCCCTCTGGTGGTTACAGTCGCCAGTGATACCGGGCAAGGCAACAATTTTGGCACACTTTCTTATGCCCTGAAACAGGTCAAAGCTAACCAGACGATTACTTTTAAGCTACCCGCCGATAGCCAAAATATTATTCGGGTCAGCGGCAACTTACCAGGTGTTCCGGCTAACATAACGATTCAAGGTGGTTGCAACAACGGTCAACCAATTATTACACTGGCTGGCACGGACGCTCCGGCTGGCACAGATGGGCTAACTTTGGGTAATTCGGGTATTACTTTGCAGGGCTTAAAAGTAACTGGCTTCAAAGGTTTACAAATAAAAGCCACCAAACCCGGCAATCAACTAAAGTGCGTCGTAGCGCGTAAATAAAAAAGCCGGGTCGAAGCAGTCTTGTTCGACCCGGCATTGTGTTTGTTGGGAAATGGTGAGAAAAGCGGACTGTTAAAGCTCAAAGCACTCTAACGGAAAAATTCTCTGAGTAAATTTACATGTTCAATTTTTGTTCCGTTCGTTCCTAACTTTGAACTTTGAACTATTTAAACCAGTTGGGCGCTGGCTTCCAGCATAGTATTTGCCAAAATCGTGTAAGCGGCAATCCAGGCTTCGCGCACTTCATCGGTAAAATCTTCACCCAGACCCTGCTCTAATGTCCAGATAAGGGCTGCTCCAACGGTAGCATAGTGTTCGGCTTTAACCCCATAAGTATCATGGCGTTCGCCCAGGCGCTTTACGGCTGGGACAAGTTGTTCCAGGCGGTCGAGGCCGTTAACGACAATTCGGAGCATATCCATCAATTTGCGGCCCTGCTCATCCATATCACCCTTAAACATAGGTTGGAGGCTGGGGTCAAGCTGGAAAAGCCGATTGTAAAAAAGGGCAGCAGCTTCGTTGGCTGGTAAAATTTTAGGGAAAGAAGTTTGAACCAATCTTTTTTGTTCGGGAGTCATTTTAGTGTGATGTCCTTTCTGTTTGTTTCTACAACAAAAGTTGTTAAACCAAGTTTAACCTGAAAGAACCGATATAGCATCGTTAGTTATCCGTATTTAGGATGCGGCAAACAAAAATACGTAGGTACGTAATTCTCCGTACCTACGTATTTTTATTGAGAAAAATTTCTTAGCTGGCGAGGTCTTTGAAAAGGAGGTCAACCGTATCGGAAACTTCGCTGCTGGTACGCATCAGGCTGCTGAAGACACTAACCCGATTAGTCCGGCTTTCTTTCTTGACTCTCTCAAGAATTTCGGTAAGCTGTTTGACCGCTCGTTTGCTGTATACCTGTACCATACCGAGGGTAGTCGGCGGCGGGTAGATGACACAGATAATCCACGACTCGCCAATAAGTTCGGCAAAAATACTTTCGCGCTTGCCCTGCTGAATCAGGGTACGAAAATCGCGCTCGTTCAAAACCCTGGCAATTTCGCGCGAACTGGCAAACGAGCCAGCCAATAGCGCGCCCAATACCGGCTTACCCGCTTCGCTTTCATCGGTACGCGATGAAATTACCTGACCGCTCCGTTCAATCAACATGATATAGGTCGCTTTGACTTCGGCCATTAAGTCTTGTAAGCACTCATTAATATGTCCAGTTTCTTCAACCGAAACTATGAAGCTGGAAAGTTGAGGATCCACACTTCTTCTCCTTAATCGAACCTGGTCTGGCAGGCTCGCTTGAGCGCAACTATCGGCGCTCGTACCACCCAACCCGATTTTAAAGTTTTAGTCAGCATAAAGTTGTTGTGCAAAATCGAGCAGCCGGGCCAGTTTTTCCCGGTTCTGCGC
>JBBQXW010000496.1:0-3683 GCA_038209275.1 Chloroflexia bacterium
ACAGTATTCGCGATGGGCGTTACAATATAGCGGCATTATATAATGATTACAGGATTTGTTCAACTTGGTTCGCTTGATTACTTTGCCTGAGGTTTATTTTAATTTGAGGGAAATTTCGCCGAAATTTCCCTCAAATTAAAATAAACCTCTATTGAGAAAGAGAAAGTTGATGCAGCTAATTGAAACGATGGTAGGCAGGCTTGGTTCGCGCTTTACTTTGCATTTTTTGCCGCGTGAAAAAATAGTGCGGCTTTCACCGCTCGGCAAATATTATGATTTGCCCTGGCATCTGACCCTGGGTTTTCGGGTCGGCGACGAACTGCGGGTGTTGCCCTTTGCCGGGGCAGATGCTACTACTTTCCCCGAAGTCGAAATGGAACTGACCATGACCTCGGTTACTTTCCGCGCTCGTGACCGTGAACTTGGTCTTTCCGCCACCTTCAAATTTGTCTCGCCTTTTTACCCGAAGGACGAAGAACTTTGCACCATCCCGGCCTTTTTTCTTGAAGTTACTTTGGATGGCGCACCGCATGACAAACCAGTTGAATTTGTGGCAGGTTTAAAGCTGGCGGAAGGCGAAGCCCGACTCACCGAAATAACGGCTAGATCAGTTCAATTCGTGGGTGGCGTGCTGGAAACCGAATATAGCCAAATCAAGAGCCATTGGGGGCCACGCCAACCACCTGATAGCCTTTCCGACAAAACTTTTACTGCGCCTATACTTTTTGGTTTAGCTGAAGCTTCTAAACAATTTCACTCTGAGCTAATATCAGCCGATGGCAGTGTTAATGTAGTTGCAAAGGCCAGTATGAATAAATTTGGGAGTGAAAATAAATTTGCTTTAGTGCTGGCAACTTATCTTTCTGAGCCAGTGCTTGAGGTGAAATCCGTACCGCACCTTTTCAAATATAGCCATGACTTCCCCGATTTAATAGCAGTTATTAACTATGCAATTGAACACAAAGCGATTATTCAGGAGAAATCCACTCAGTTCGATAACCTTCTGCTCGACTCTTCACTCGGCAAAGCCAAAACCGATTTCATCACCTTCACATTTCAAAGCTACCTTCCGAATAGTTGGTGGACATATCCCCAACCGTCAACTTCTCCTAAAGAAGCCCAATCGTCAATCGCGGGTACCCTCTGGGTGCGTCAATCGTCAATTCCTGATGAGTGGTTTTCGTTGTGGGAAGGAAATTGCACTTTTCATTCGACGGTTGATGTTGAGTACAATCTGGCCTGGATTTATCTGTTGTTCTGGCCTGAGTTGCTGGAAAAGACGATTAGCGAATGGCGCGGCCATTTCCAGAAGGACGAGCGCGGCGAGTGGATGAGCCACGACATCGGCGGCTTGCTGGGCGCGAACCGTCAGGTCTATCCGCACCAGATGGAAGTTGAGGAGAATTGCAACTTTATTTTGCTGACCTATGCCCTGTGGCGCTTTACCGGGCGCGACGAAATCCGGCAGGATAATTTAGATGCAGTCGCCCGCCTCGCCCGCTTCATCCTCGATAGCGACACGACAGGTAACGGTTTCCCTGACCGGGGAACAGCGAACACGGTAGACGACGCCTCCCCCGCCGTCCAGTTCGGGCGCGAACAAACCTACCTTGCCGTTAAAGCCCTTTCCGCTTGTTGGGCCGCTTCGCAGTTAGTTTCAAGTTCAAGGTTCAAAGTTTCAAGTTCCAAGTTGGAAGAAGCGACGCAGAGCGACGAAGAACTAGAAACTAGAAACCCGAAACTAGAAACTTCTTCTAACTTGGAACTTGAAACTTTGAACCTTGAACTTAAACGCCGGGTTGAGGTGATAAATCGGACGCTCGATAAACAGGCGTGGCTGGGCGACCATTTTGCGGTGACGCTAGACCGGGTGACGGATGGGCTGATTCATCCCTGGACGGGCCAGCCTTTGCCGCCGGGCGAACTGGTCGGCTGGGATGCTTACTCGCTCTATACCTCAAACGGTCTGCTTTATCTGCTGGCGACGGATACCGAAAACGGGGCAAATCTGCCGCCAGGCGATTACAGCCGCTACCGCCGCGATATAGTCGAGACTGTACCGCGCTCCTTGATTGAGTACGGCTGCACCCATTCCAGCAGCGATAGAAGCCACATCTGGGTCTCGCAAAATTTACATCGCGATTTTGTAGCGGCTTACCTGGGCGAAGATTTGAGCGAACTGACCGACCGCTATTGGGCTTTCGAGCAGTACGAAAACGGGCAAGGACGCGGTGGCTGTTTCGTAGATACTTACGGCGGCAACCACCTGCGCTACTATCCGCGTGGCATCACCAGCCTCGGTTTGCTCTATGCCCTGGCGGGAGTGCGCCTCGACCAGGTGGCGGGCCGGATTCAGTTCAAGCCCGTGCATGTGCCGCTACGAGTGCCTTTGCCGACGCTGGCAGATTGGTCTACAGGCCGCGTTCCCTGGGTCAATTTCCGCCTGGAAAACGGCAAAGTGGTAATGGAAATCGAGAACGAGGATTTACTGGCTGGACTTACGATAGAGTTTTGAATTTTGAATTTTGAATTTTGAGTTGGATTGGTTTCGATAAATTAGACGCAAAGAACGCCAAGAATTCTTTAAATCTCCGTATTTCTCCGTGTCTCCGTGTCTCTGTGGTGTTTAATTTTCTGGAAGGAGAAAAAGCAAGAATGACTATCGAAAAACAGGCGACCTTGATGGAGCAGGTGTTGCGGCTGCCGCGCTGCTCTGAAATGAGCGTGCCAACTGATTATATGGACGCTAACGGGCATATGAACATGATGTATTACACGCTGGTCGGCAATATCGGGTCGCGCCATTTCTGGCAAGAACTGGGCTTGAGTGGGCAGCTAAAGCGGACGGAGGGCAAGCGCAGCACTTTTATGCTCCGGCAGGTGCTTAACTATGTTCACGAATTGCGCGAGGGCGAAAACATTGCGATTTACACTGGCCTGTATAATTTTGATGCCAAGAAACTGCACTATTTTGTTTATACCGTAAGTCTGGATCAAAACTGGGTTTCGTGCGTGGATGAACGGCTGGAAATCAGTATAAATATGACCATTCGGCGGTCTGCCCCGTTCGAGCCGGAAGTAATGGAGCGGATTCAACAGGTGCGCGCCGCCCACGCCGCGACAGGCTGGCAGCCCGAACCATCTGGAGCGATTAAACTAAAAGAGTAACACAAAAAGCGAGAAAGCGGCAATTTTGCCGCTTTTCTCTCAAATTCTATTGGATGGGCGAATGTTATTCGGTCTCGCGCTTTTCGGGGTAGAGCTTGTTCACCTCGGCACGGGCCGCATTCTTGTCTTTGAAATAGAGCTTGTTGATGGGGGTAAAATTCTTCCACTTGTCGGGGACTTCTTCTTCGGCGAAAATCGCGGCAACTGGACATTCCGGCTCGCACGCGCCGCAGTCAATGCACTCGTCGGGGTGGATATAAAGCATGCGGTCATCGTCCCCGTCTTCGTAAATGCAATCTACCGGGCAGACATTGACGCAGGATTTATCCTTAACATCTACACACGGCTCGGTAATAATGTAAGCCATTGCTAAAACTCCTCTTTCTTTTAAAGATTTAAATTAATCTAATCTATCCCGTTAACGGACAATCTTTCAAAGATTTAACGCGATAGGAACAGCCATGAGATTTCGAGGTACATACCGTTTTACTTTGGGTGGATAATACCATAATTCC
>JBBQXW010000497.1:0-3680 GCA_038209275.1 Chloroflexia bacterium
AAAAATCTTGCAAGGCTGGGGCAAGCCTGGCATTTCCGGGCGCACTACCAAAAACGCCTCAAGGCATGGTATTTTCGAGATAACATATATTTGAAAAGCATGGAGTCGCGCCGTGACCAACTGTGGTACTGGGTAGACGAAATGACAACGCCCACTCCTTTAGAGTGGGCCGCTATTCCCTTGCCTGCTGTCCTATTCCCGCTTTATTATCTCATCCGACCTATTCGCCTGACGCTGAAATATCTTTTGCGCCAATATTGACTAGCGCAAATCTTCTACCGCCTTTTCGGTCAGGTGGGTGAAGAAATATTGAGGCTTGCAGCCTTCGAGTTGCGGGGTATAGCGCCCCTGCCATTCGGGTAGACCGCAAATCCATTCGCAGGCCCAATCCAGCACTACCCCAACCGACACGCCCGTCCGCGTATTATAAAGAATGCCGAGTTCGCTTTCCAACCCGGTGCTAGGGCATAAATTCTTCTCGAAATCGGCGGCATAATACTCAATCTCCGCCGGATTCAAGCCAAATTCTTCCAAAATCTCAATCAACTGCCGGGCTTGTTCACGTCGGTAAACCATCTGCACTTCGCGTATTTCGGGCCGAGTTTGCCCGCGCATCTTCGGGTCGCCCCGCAATACGCTCTCCTCAAAAATCGTGGTGACAACAGTTTCAGCAGCACTAACGGTATCAATATTTTCTACAATATCTAAAGTATCTATAGTCTCAACAGTTTCGGGCATAATAATACCTCCTGCCCTGATTGTACCAACCTCAACCCGTCAATAGCAGTAGCCTACGATACTATCGCCTCAAATTGAACCTCAAATTATGGGAGTGCCTAAAACCGCCGAGGTAGGGGCGAATCGCATACGCCCTTTTGACCTGACGCAAGGCTAGAGGGCGTATGCGATTCGCCCCTACCAAAATTTAACTCTGCCAAAATAGGCACTCCCCGAATCATTTGCCACTTGACAAGCCAGAGGTTTTCCCTCATTATAGCGAACAATCGGTTGACGGCTCAAACCAAATCAATAAAACAACCAGAAAAAGAAGAAGAAACAAGCCAAGTGTTAAATCTGACCGAAGAAGATAAAGCAGTGCTGGCGGGCGCAAATGGCGAGGCCGCCCAGGTTGCCATGCGTATCGTGGTGAAAATGGGCGAGTTATTTGGGGCGCAAGAGTTACTCAGCGTCAGCCAGGCCCACATTGATAGCGGCATTTACCAGGGACAATCCGGCCTCGATTTTGTCGAAATGCTGCTGGCTAAAGGCGCACGGGTCGCCGTACCCACCAGCATGAACGTGGTGTCGCTCGATTTGGAGCGCTGGCAACACAACAGCCGCGTGCCACAGAGCTATGCTACTCCGGCCCGCCGTTTAGCCGAAGCCTATCTAAAGATGGGCGCAAAACCAACCTTTACCTGCGCTCCCTACCAGCAAAAAGAGCTAACTCCGGCTTTTGGTGAACAAATCGCCTGGGCCGAATCTAACGCGGTTGCTTTCGTCAACTCGGTAATCGGAGCGCGCACCAACAAATACGGCGATTTCTTCGATATTTGTCTGGCGCTGACCGGGCGCGCTCCAGCCTACGGTCTGCACCTCAGTGAAAATAGGCGCGGTCAATTGCTAATCCGCCTCAAAGATATACCGCAAGCCTTATTGCAAGCTGACGCTTTTTATCAGGTGCTGGGCTATCTGGTCGGACGGCTATCTGGCAACAGCATCCCGGTAATTGAAGGCATTCCGGCTTCAGTGACGCAAGACCAGCTAAAGGCGCTGTCCGCCGGGGCTGCTTCTTCCGGCACAATTGCCCTTTTTCACGTAATCGGCGTAACGCCGGAAGCGCCTAGCCTTGAGGCGGCTTTTGGGGGCAACGCTCCTTTAGAAACAATCGAAGTAGATATGACCCAATTGCGACAGGCCCGGCAGGAACTTTCGGTTAACCCGGACGGCAGCGACCAGCCCGACGTAATCGCGCTGGGCAGTCCGCATTTTTCGCTGATGGAATGTCGCCAACTGGCTGAACTAACTGAGGGACGCAAGATTGCGCCGGGCCTGGAATTTTTTGTGGCAACCAACCGGGCGGTTTATCACGCGCTGGAACAAAGCGGCTTGCTGGCAAAACTTAGCGCTTTTGGCGCGAACGTCACCCAGGATACCTGTGTGGTGGTCAGCCCGCTAATCGCGCCGGAAGCAAAATTGCTGATGACCAATTCCGCCAAGTACGCCTATTATGCCCCCGGCCAGCTCAATATGCCCGTCGTGTTCGGTACGCTTGCCGAATGTGTAGATTCAGCCGTCGCCGGGCGATTAGTGCGGGATGATACTTTATGGGAAGCCTAAGCACAACTCTGACAATTCTGGTAGAGGGCGAAGCGACCGGGCCGATAATTTTTAGCCGCGAACCACTCAGCTTTTGGGGCGGCTTTGATTCGCAGACGGGCGAAGTAATTGACCGACGGCACGATTTGATGGGCCAGCCGCTAACCGGGAAGATATTGGTTTTGCCGGGCAGTCGGGGCAGCAGTAGCGGTAGTGGCGTACTATTGGAAGCTATCCGCAACCGCACCGCCCCCGCCGCCATTATTACCGCCACACCCGATCATATACTCGCGCTGGCCGCAATGCTGGCCCAAGAACTTTACGAGCGCACCGTGCCAGTCGCGGTAGCCACGCCAGAATTTTTTGAATGGGCCGCCTCAAGAAGCGGCCTGATAATTACTTTAGCGCAAGACGGAAGTGTTAAGACAGATGAAGAACTGGCGGGTAAAGCCGGAATTTGAGAGCGCTCAAATCGAGCGGGGCGAAGCCTTCGAGTTTACTTTCGAGGGCCAGCCCATCGCGGCCTATCCCGGCGAAACTATCGGCGGCGCACTCATGGCGGCGGGCATCGTCACCTTTCGGACTACCCGGCGCTACGAAAAGCCACGCGGTCTTTTTTGTGGCATCGGCATTTGCTTCGATTGCCTTGTCACAATCAATGACCAGCCCAACCAGCGCGCCTGTCTCACTCCCGCCCAACCCGGCGCACTCGTCCGTTTAAATAGTTTCAAGTTCCAAGTTCCAAGTTCCAAGTTTTAGAAGGAACAGGGGAATTTTGAATTTTGATTTTAAGAAGGAACACAGATAAACACGGATTAGCACAGATTAACACAGATGATTTAAACTCTATAAAACTCTCCGTGTCTCTGTGGTAAAATTTTTGAACTCGGCCCGTAGGGTTGCCCTGTGGGTTAAACTTTAAACCAGAAAATAATGCAAACAGAATTAGCCATAATCGGGGCTGGCCCGGCGGGGTTGGCGGCGGCGGCGGCGGCAAGTGAAGCGGGCTGTCGGGTGACGCTGGTGGATGGGTACGCCCGGCCCGGCGGACAATATTTTAAGCAGACTCCAGCGGAATTTCGGGCTAAAAAGCCGGGCAGTTTGCACCACGATTTTTCTAAAGCTGAACAACTTTTTGCTCGAATTAATGCCCGTCCTAACGTACAACTACTCACCAATACTACTGTCTGGAGCGCCCAAACCAATGAGAAAAGCCCGGATAGTCACTTCAAACTCTATCTGACCGGGGGTGACGGAATTACCGAACTGGAAGCGGAAAAGCTGGTCTTAGCGCCGGGCGCATATGACCGGGCCTTGCCCTTTCCCGGCTGGGATTTGCCGGGGGTAATGACGGCGGGAGC
>JBBQXW010000498.1:0-3627 GCA_038209275.1 Chloroflexia bacterium
AGGTGGGAATCCAGTTATCCCATTCGGGCATAGATTGGGTCATCTGGGGAAAGAGAAATTCGGGCTTACCGGGCTGGTCGCTATGGCGCAAAGTTGGGCCGCCCCGGTCAAGCTGCCAGTACCACAGCCCAAACACCAGTACATTGGTAGTCCAAAGAACCAAAGCGTCTCGAAAAAGGTCAACTGGCGCAATGGAATGAGTGGGCAGCTTGGTAAAAAGTAAAATTACGCTGCTAATTAGTTGTAACGTAACCAGGGTAGTAAGTATATGGGCCAATAGTTGGCCCATACCGTGCCGTTCGTAAATTACTAGCGCCATAATCACAAGTGTTAGTACACCAATAATTGTCAACAAAACCCAGCCCGGTACAATAGTCAAACTCTCCGAAAGTATACTATTAAGTACACCAATAACAAGTAAGACCAGCACGGCGGGCCAGCGCGGTACTTCGATGTAATGGTACGCAAGGTTAGCCATTTTAGTATTTTTCACAGTGTTGGCGGTCTTTGCCTCTTTTTCTAATTCGGGCTGTTTAGTTTTTTCTCGTTTTTCTTCTTTGAGGCTCATTGCACACTTTATTCTTGCTAATAAACCATTAGAGTCGTAGAACGGTAGAGGTAGGGGCGAATCGCATACGCCCTTTTGACCTGACGTAATTCCGAAGGGCGTATGCGATTTGCCCCTACCGAGAAACCTACTCTTACTTCAAATCATCATCACTCTGCTAAAAGGGTTTTACCACATTTACTTTAACATGCTTTACCAGCACTTTACAAACTTTACCTGACCCTAACTTCAAGTAACCTCAGTTATTTTGTGGGAGCGAGCTTCTGCTCGCGATTTTCTCTTACCACCATCCGAAATCGCGAGCAGAAGCTCGCTCCCACAGAAACACGAGTAGTAATACACAACCAGAACTCTACTGGCTTGACGATATGGCGCTAGTGTGGGATGCTACGCAGGGTAAACAGCACGAAACAAAAAACAAAGGAACTATCTTTTTTAGCATTTGGGAATTTTTGCAAAAGCTTCATGACTAAAAATTTATAGAATTTTCGCTTACACCTGGACTAAAGTTTGGAACTTCTATAGTTTTTGATTTCTTGCAAGAAATCAAAAACTATAGAACCAAAAATGAATGAAGGAGCGAGGCTGAAATGGCTGAACCGCAAGTAGCTGCTTATGGCACCTGGAAATCGCCGATTACTTCGGATTTAATTGTTACCGGGACGATTGGGTTAGGGCAGGTTGTGGTGGATGGCGACGATATTTACTGGACGGAAATGCGGCCTTCCGAAGGCGGACGCAATATAATCGTGCGGCGCTCGGCGGATGGCGCGGTTACGGAAATAACGCCTGCTCCTTTTAACGTGCGTACTCGCGTACATGAATATGGCGGCGGCGCATATACCGTCAGCGAGGGTGTGATTTATTTTTCCAATTTCGCCGACCAGCGCCTTTACCGACAAACCCTTGAAGTTCTTCCTGCCGAACTTTTGGGCGGAGGAGACCGACGCTATACTGCACCCGAACCACTTAGTCCGGCGGTAGATTTGCGCTATGCCAACGCCGTCGCCGACCCTTCGCGCAAACGGTTGGTGGCGGTGCGCGAAGACCACACCGAAGCTGACCACGAGGCGGTTAATACAATCGTAAGCGTGCCACTAGAGCCGAGCGAGGGCGGCGAGGTGCTGGCGGGTGGCAACGATTTTTATTCTTCGCCCTGCTTTAGCCCGGACGGGTCGCACCTGGCATGGCTCACCTGGAATCACCCCGATATGCCCTGGGACGGCACCGAATTATGGGTTGCTAAACTAAAAGCCAATGGCACGCCCGGCAAGCCTGAAAAAGTCGCCGGGGGACGCGACGAATCTATCTTTCAGCCGCAGTGGTCGCCCGACGGCCTGTTGCACTTTATCTCTGACCGCAGCGGTTGGTGGAATCTGTATCGCTGGAACGATGGCTATATCGAGCCGCTTTACGATTTGGAGGCCGAGTTTGGCGAACCGCAGTGGGTTTTCGGCATGTCTACCTATGCCTTCGTTGGGCCTGACCGTATCATTTGTACTTATACTGAGGATGGAACTTCGCGGCTGGCCCTGCTCCACACCAACACTTACGCGCTTGACCAGATTGAGCTACCCTATACCGAAATTTCGGGGCTGGTCGCAAACGCTCATTACGCCGTCTTCGGGGCGGGTTCGCCGACTGAATCGGGCGCGATTGTCCGGCTCGACCTGACGACGCACCAATTTGAGGTCTTGCGCCGCTCCACCGATGTAACGATTGAAGCGGGTTATCTTTCTATACCGCGCCCGATTGAATTTCCAACTGAAAATGGGCTGACCGCGCACGCCTTCTTTTATGCGCCGCGCAACCAGGATTTTGTCGCGCCGGAAGATGAAAAGCCGCCTTTGCTGGTCAAGAGTCACGGCGGGCCAACCAGCGCGACCTCGACCAGTTTTAATCCAAGTATTCAGTACTGGACGAGTCGGGGTTTTGGAGTGCTGGACGTAGATTACGGCGGCAGCACGGGCTACGGACGCGAATATCGCCAACGGCTGAACGGACAGTGGGGCATTGTAGATGTAGATGACTGCGTAAACGGCGCGCTCTATCTTGCCAGACAGGGCGAAGTAGACGAGAACCGCCTGACGATTGACGGCGGCAGTGCGGGCGGCTACACCACCCTGTGCGTCCTGACCTTCCGCGACAGTTTTAAGGCGGGTGCAAGTTATTTTGGGGTCAGTGATTTGGAGGCGTTAGCGAAAGATACCCACAAATTCGAGTCGCGCTATATGGATAGCATGATTGGCCCGTACCCGGAGCAGCGCGACCTCTATATCGAGCGTTCGCCCATCAACTTTACCGAGCGATTAGCCTGTCCGCTTATTTTGTTTCAGGGATTGGAAGATAAAGTTGTGCCGCCCAGTCAGGCCGAGCTAATGTTTGAAGCGGTCAAGGCCAAAGGTTTGCCAGTCGCTTATATTCCGTTTGAAGGCGAACAGCACGGTTTCCGCCGGGCCGAAAATATCAAACGGGCGCTGGACGGCGAATTTTACTTTTACTCTAAAGTTTTTGGCTTTGAAATGGCGGACAAGGTTGAGCCGGTTCAAATCGAAAACTTGAAAACTTCTGATGCTACTGCTTCAAAAAGTAAAGCTCATTCGGTAGCCGAGGCTAAAGCAGAAACCGAAGAAACCGAGCCGGAATATGAAGCGACGGCAGCCGAGGCCGAAGGCATTAAAGTCGAGGAAGCGCCAGCGCCCGCTACAACCGAAGAAACTGAGCCAAAGTTTGAAGCAACGGCGGCCCAGAGCGAATTTGAAGCCGAAGCCGACAGCCTTGAGCAAGCCGAAAGCGAAGGCGAAGTAAAGCTGGATAATCTTGAGCAAACTTTAGCTTCTGAAGCCGGACAAACCGGGCCGGATGAAGAAAAGGCCGGGCCAATTGGTAATGCTGATGCCGCAGGCCACAAGTCGGGCCTCGAAACTCTGCCTGATGAAGGTTCGTCTTCGGCTGAAAGTCGCAATCAAGGGCAAGCCGAAGAGGGCATTGGAGAGAACGAAACGGCGGGCGAGGACAGCGACAGGCCAGATGTACCAACCGATAGCCCCAAGCAGAGT
>JBBQXW010000499.1:0-3622 GCA_038209275.1 Chloroflexia bacterium
GGTGCAGGAACTGGTAGATTGGATGGTTGCCCGCGATTTGCGGCTCTGGCAGGATGTCACCAGCTACTTGAACCAGCGTCGGCAAGCGGGCGGCGACAGTTTCTTGCGCGAGGGCGGAATGTTGGAGAATTTTAGTGCCAGCCGTCAGGCTTTATTGCGTGAAGTGAACCAGAAGGCTCGCACCGTAGTGGATAGTTACGACCAGCGCCGCGAAGCCGAAGATCTGGCCCAGGCCACCCGCCAGGCGCTGACTCATGCTACCCTGACCGAAATCGGCGCGATTGGCATTGGAGCAGCCCTGACAGTCCTAATTGGCACAGCCGCCGCCGATGTGACGGGTATTCTCTTTACGCTGGTAGTAGGTGGTATGGGAATTTATATTATTCCGGCTCGTCGCCGCAAAGCTAAAATCGAGTTCCGACGCAAGATTGAGGATTTGCGGTTGCGGCTAACCGGGGTATTGCGCGACCAGTTTGAGGCCGAGCAGCGCCGTTCGGTGGAAGGTATTCGTGACGCTATCAGCCCCTATACCCGTTTTATCAAATCCGAGCAGCGTCGTTTCGAGGATTTCACAGGTCGTTTCGATGGGTTCAACCGCCAGCTTGACCAGTTCGAGAACGAAATTGAAGCCACGTTAAAAGAGATGGAACGAAAGCGCCCATCCCGCGCTAACTCTAACGGTCACAAAATACTGCCGCAGCCTGTTCCGCAATTACCCCCTCAGGTTTACCCGGCGGCAAATCCGCCTGCCGCTCTTCGCCCCTCCAACGACCAATCACCCTCGTCCTATCCCTATGATTTGCCTTATCCGCCTGCTTTGGATCAGGACTAACTTCAACCTTTGAAATTTTTGCAAAAATTTCAAAGGTTGAAGTTTTTGGTAGGAGCGATTTCAATCGCTCCAGTAGAAGCCCTGTCGGTTTTGTACCTACTCAAGGTAGCTCACCGTTACGCCCCCCGCGTTTGTCAGAATGTCGGGGACCAGCCAGATACCGCGCTGACCCAGAATAATATCGGCCTGCGACGCGGTTGGGCCGTTGGCGGCTTCAAGAACCGCCCAGCGATAGCGGCTTGCCCGTCACAATCGCTGGTACGCGACTACCATCTGGTTCTTTGTGTCCATCTGTGTTCCCTTTTTAGTTCCTTAATTCGCATTCTACTCTATTTTCTGCTACAATCGTGCGATAGGGGATGGATTAACTTAAAACTTGAAACCTGGAACTGCTTAATTTTGGTGTGGAGACAGAGAAAATTTGACTGAATTTGAACGCTTTTTTCAAAGCGCCGGGCCTTATCTATGGCTGGTGGTGATATTTGCCGCAATTGGAATGGGTGTCTGGATGTATCGCTTGCAGCGTCGCGTCCAAAACAGCTACGGTCAACTTGACCGATTGGTTCGGGGACACCGTGGCGATGAAGGGCTGGACTTGCTCTTAGAGCGATTGCGCCGTCTGGAAAAAGAAGCCGATAATCTGGACGTTTTGCAGGCAGCTTTGCGTGAACTGGAATTGCGCCAGAACCGCTCGTTTCAATCGGTTGGGCTGGTGCGTTTCAATCCGTTCACCGATATGGGCGGCGACCAGAGCTTTGCCCTGGCGATTGTAGATAGCTTTGGCGATGGCTTTGTAATGAGTAGTTTGCACGGACGTACCGCCACCCGCATGTATGCCAAAACCGTGCGGCGCGGTCAGGCCAGCCAGACAGTTTCAACCGAAGAGCAAGCCGCCATCGAACAGGCCATGCGTTTTCAGCAACTACCGCCCGACACCATTAGCAATAACAGCTACTAATTCATTTCGATTAATATATATACCACAAGTCTAGCTCGGCTAGAGTTGTGGTATTTTTGTCCCAATTTGTTACCATAGGGCTTGACGCTTGCTTTGGCTTACGTTAAGATTACTATGTTATGAAAAATATTGATACAACACCTGAAGAAATAGTGCCGGAAGCTACCAAAGTTGCAGCTACTGATGCACCTGAAATAATGGATGAGGCCGAGCGCGAAGCCGATGAGCCTATCCTGAAATCTAAGTTTGCCTCCGAGGTTGGGGGACGCAACAGTGGTCGTTTGACTGCGTTCTTTGACCGGGCCAGTGGCTGGTTTGGTATGAACGCAAAATCGGATAAGGCGACCAGCGATAAAGCTGGCAAGCCTAATTTGCCTATACCCGTATCGGCCAAAAATGGCTTAGGGCGGGGAGGCTGGACGGCAGTTGGTGTGCTGTTGGTAACATTGCCACTATTGGCGGCTACCCTCTGGTGGGCTTTAGACCTTACTGACCAGCTACAGGGCTATAAATACAACCTTGAGCAAATCCAAAAAGGTAGTATTTCCAATGAACGCGAAGGCGAATTTATTAATATATTAACTTCGTCCAAGCTACAAGTTTTTGAGCTAAAAACTACTGATGCTAAACCGATTGGTAGCATTAAGTTGTATGCCGCAGACTACAAACAATGGGCTTTCCTTTATGGCGGTCTTGTGCCTACCACCCAAAACAATGTTTATACTATGTGGGTGGTACAGCTTCCGGCAGATGGTAGTGAACCTGGGCCTAACAACTACCACCTGATTACCTCGTTTGTAAATCAACCCGGCGGCGGTCACTACCTCATCGTACCTGAAAGCAGCTTTCCATCCGGGTTTGCCTACGGAAATTACAGTCGGCTGATTGTTACCGAAGAAGCCGGGGCAAGCGGTAAGCTCAACCAACCAAAAGGCCCAATCCGCTTTGCCCTCGATTTAAGCAAAGTCAAACTGTTTTAACTTTTAATAAAAAGCATTAAACTGATAAAATATTGGCTAACGGTTCTATAGTGAGTCGTTAGCCAATACTTTATTAATGCTCTATTTAAGCCCCGCTTTCCTCATCGAGACGTTCTGGCATTGTTACCCCAATCAAGCGGTTCCATAATGGATAGTCAGTGCTACTTTTGGGGACATACCAGTTGTGTGGCCCAACCTCCATATTGCCCATTCCTTTGAACTCTTTAGGGTTGCGCAGACGCAGGTCAAGATAAGTCGCCCCTTGTTCCAGGCGTGTGCCTTGTGGCAAAATGGTAATACGTTTAAGCTCATCATCCGCCAGGTCTTGGAGCAAAGGATGCGCGTGAGCTTCTTTGATGTCATAGGCTGTAGGTGCCTCATTTTCCGTGTGCGAGCCCTCTATCCCGTGATTCTGTCCCGCCATAAAATTCGGGTTCAAATCTTGTTGCCACTCGTCCGGGTGTGGATTACTTGGATGTGATTTATTGGGCATTTTAGGTTTTTCCTTTATCTCTAGCCGAAATTTTCGCTCAACGCGGGTTTATGCTCTCTTTAAAGCAGGCGTTATGAGCTGTGCAATTGAATAAGCGAAAATTCCGGCAATATCTACCTGTACTAAAATTGTTATACTAAACAAAATATAGAAGCATATTAAGTGCCACTGTTAGTAGTGATGGTAATGAAAATGAAAGAGCTGAAGAATGGGAAAAGAAAAAGTGGTATAAAAAGAAAAAAGCCGCAGCGGCCTATCTTCACAAAACCCTGCGGTCTCACTATTGTCGGCGCTGAAGCGTTTCACTTCCGGGTTCGGGATGGAGCCGGGTGGGTCCACTTCGCTCTTACCACGACTTT
>JBBQXW010000500.1:0-3610 GCA_038209275.1 Chloroflexia bacterium
CCGAACTGGAAAAAGGTAGCAATTGGTAGCGGTCACGGAAATCGCGGGCAATTCCGGCAATTCCTTCGGGGAAAATAATTACCGAGCGGCCTTTTTTCAAAAGAGTATGAAAATTGCGGGCGGTAGCGTCCAGGCAACCCACTCGCCGCCACCAGTTGTGCAACCGAAAAGGAACCAGCAGAGGATGGTCGGATAGTTCTGCTGCCGCCATCGAGCGCGGTTTATCTTCGGTCGGCAAGCCCAACTCATCTACCCAGTAACGGCTCAAGGTATAATCGAGCAGAATAGCATCCCAGGGCAAGCAGCGCCCAGCGTGATTTGCCAGAAAAATAATCGGACGGCCTTCTTTTGGGTCGGGCAATTGTTCTAAACCTTCGGTTTTCAAACGAAAATAATATTTTGCTAACGGTTCAATCACCTCGCGCCCAACTGATTCGGCGTAGCGAACATCAAAATCGGAACAATATTCTTTCTGTATCAAGCTGCTTCCTTTTTCTCTTTCTTAACCATACACTCTAGCACTAACGTTTTTTCTGGTATTTATATTTCTGGCTCAATGGGTTTTTCAGGCTTTAGCCCGGTTACTTTAATTATGGCCTATTTTGCGTTTTTTTACTGTAATTCATGATACCACAAACTTTTTCTTTGTGCGGGATGGCTAAAGTGAACTATTGACAACAATAGAATATATGCTACAATATTGATTGTAGTCATTTGTGACTACAATCAATATTGTAGAAGGTGAGTAAAAAGTGGTACAGCAAAGCTTACGCGAACGCAATAAACAGGAGAAATTGGCCCGTATCCAGCAGGCCGCTCGTCAACTCTTCGAGGAGAAGGGCTTTGAAGCCACTACTACTTACGCAGTGGCAGAACTGGCCCAAATCGGGACGGGGACGCTTTTCCTGTACGTGAAAGATAAGCAAGAACTGGTTTTGCTGGTCTATCATCAAGCGATTGAGGAAACGATTGAGCAAGCTTTTGTCACGCTTCCGGCAGACCTGACTTTGCTGGACGAATTAGTCTACCTGTTTGAGCAATTCTTTCGGCTCTACAACCAAAATATTGAGCTGGCCCGTGTCTACATCAAAGAACTACTTTTTCACGAGGGCTACCGCGCCCAGGCCAGCCGCCAGATAAATTACTTTTTGGAGCAAATGGCTACACGGATAAAAGAAGCCCAGGCGCGAGGCGAGGTCGCGCAAGGGGTAGACATATCCCAGGCTACCCGCAATTTCTTCGCCCTTTACTATGCCATACTTACCAGTTGGTTGAGCGGCGCGTTCAGTCTGGAGGAAGCGGTTAATCCGCATTTGCGTCGGGCGTTCGCTTCGCAAATAAACGGCCTACTTCCGCGCAGCTAATCCGTTTCGCTAGGGGAGAGGTTGCCTCGCCCTTTGAACACTATTCCAGGTCAAAAAGGGCGAGGTTACCTCTCCCCTACAAATATACTTTACTTATTCGATGTGACGTAAAAATTTAACGTTGATAATTATTAACAGTTCAAACAAAGGAGCAAACGATGCAACCTGAAAGCAAAACCGAAAATACTGCAATTATTATTGGGGCGGGAATTGGCGGATTAGCGACTGCGCTGGCCTTGCGGCAGGTCGGGTTCGAGGTAAAAGTTCTGGAACGAGTAGAAGAAATGAAAGGACTGGGGGCCGGGCTAAGTTTGTGGGCCAACGCCGTCAAAGCCTTGCGACGGCTGGGATTGGACGAATTAGTGCAGGCCCATAATGTTTTGGAACTGGGCGGCGGTATTTATACTTCACAGGGTAAACAACTGGCGCTGACCTCGAATCGGGAGCTAGAGCGCCGTTTTGGAGCGCCGACAATTGCGGTGCATCGGGCCGAGCTTCAAGACGTAATGTTGAAAACACTGGGTAAAGATTTGGTGCAGCTTGACCACCAGCTAATAAAATTTGAGCAAGACGCTGATAAAGTTACCGCTCACTTTGCCAACGGGCAATCGTTAGACGGCGCGGTGCTAATAGGCGCGGATGGATTACATTCGGCAGTACGCGCTCAACTTTTTGGGCCGGAAAAGCCACGTTACGCCGGATATAGCGCATGGCGCGGGGTAGTTGAGAAATCGCACAAAGAAATTATGTCGGGCGAATTTTGGGGCTGTGGTTCTCGTGTTGGCATGGTGCCACTCAGTCAGGAACGAGTTTATTGGTTCGCCACTGCCAACGCGCCAGAAGGTGCGCCGGATAAACCCGCCGGACGCAAGCAAGAATTACTCGAACGGTTCGGCAACTGGTATCCAACAATTAAAGAAGTAATAAAAGCTACCCCCGAAGAACGCATTTTGCACAACGATATTTATGACCGTCCGGCGCTAAAGAATTGGAGCGTGGGCCGGATAACCTTGCTGGGCGATGCTGCCCACCCCATGACCCCAAATATGGGACAGGGCGCTTGTCAGGCGCTGGAAGACGCGGTAGTGCTGGCGGACTGTCTGAAGCAAGCCAGCACTATTGCCGAGGGTTTGCAGCTTTATCAGGAAAAACGGCTGGTACGCACCAGCCAGATTGTGAAGCGCTCACGGCAGATTGGCGAGGTCGGGCAATGGGCTAACCCATTAGCGTGCTGGGTACGCAATACCGGGGTGAAATTGTTGCCTTCAAATATGCAAATAAAGCAGCTTGAGCCGGTTTTGTCTTACCAGCTTTAAGAAGCAATTTCCAAACTGGTAGGGGCTTGATTCATCAAGCCCAATGGGGTTCGATAATGAATTTTAACAAAATAAACCGGGTATAGCAGTAGGGGCGAATCGCATACGCCCTTTAGACCTGGCACCGTGTTCAAGGGCGTATGCGATTCGCCCCTACCAAAACCAGTTCCATACCCAGATTTAATAGTTAAAGTTCATAATCAAGCCCAATTGGGTTCGATAAATCGAACCCCTACCAGTTTGGAAACTGCTTCTTAAAGTTAAATCCCGCGTAGCCGTTTGCTCAAGCCTTTTTGCGATTCGTTGGACAGCAGACCGTAATCTTCGAGCAGCAGGCGCAAGAGTTCGCGGTCTCCGCCGCGCAAGACCGCGCTTTCGTGCGCTTCCATCAGGGCTACCGGGTAGCCCTGACCCAGGCTGATTTGCCGCCCGATAGCAGCCAGGGCGGTGTGTAATTCAAACGTTCCCAAAAAGCGGCGGTCAAACTCAAGCCGGACGATTTCATCTTCGGTTCTCAGGTAGATAAAGTAAATCTGGTCGGTGATAGCGGTATCTTTGGGGTGGCGGGCGCTATGGCGGAAAGCCGGACTATATTCGCCAGGGCTAAGAATTTCCCAGAATAATTGAGAATCTACCAGCCCTCGATAATCCCGCTTGCTCATCTGGCTCAGAGCGGTTATTACTACATCGCTACGAGGGTTGCTGGTGTAGCCGACGATGGGAATATTTTGGCGAGTGAATTGCTTTAGCAAATCGAGGTATTCGGTGGTCAGGGCGCGCCCCGCCGGACTATTCAGAATAGAACTGGCCCACAAAGTAAGCGGCCCATCACGCAGGGCAAAAGTGGCGTTGTGGTCGGTTGCCAGCCTTAACGCCACTGCCATTTCATCTACGCTGCCACGCACTTCCATTATTTGACTGGAACTTTGA
>JBBQXW010000501.1:0-3517 GCA_038209275.1 Chloroflexia bacterium
GACTGCGCCTACCGCCTCGCCAAACGCGCCTACAAACTTTAGGAAAATTTTGAATTTTGAATTTTGAATTTTGAATTGGGGAAGGAACACGGATGAGCACGGAGAACCACAGATAAACACAGATGTTATGAATTAAAAAGAAGGAACACAGATGAACAAGGATGGTTTGAATAATTGTAAATAAAGTTCCAATGGCTGCTTAGTTCCGTATCTTCTATGGCAGCAACCTATATTAAACACATTTGCCCATATTTAAGTTCATATCTATCTGTGTCCATCTGTGCTACTCCGTGTTTATCTGTGTTCCGTACCTAATTCAAAACTCAAAACTCAAAACTCAAAATTCAAAACTTCTTTCACTGGTTAGGGTTTGATTAGAACGGGTTCGGGGGTAGCTGCAATTCTTGACTTTTGAGGTGGGCTATGATAACTTTTATACCAACAACAAGGTTTCGTGAAATCTTGAACAAGCTTAACACAAGCTGCTGCAAACTAACTGCACTATTTAGATGGAGGAGGCTGTAAACGCCTATGCAACGTAGCTCAACCGCTACTCAAGAAAAGCCGACAGAAAAATCGGCGCGTCCGGCTCCCACCGGCTTCGAGAAATACCGCAAATCTAAATCCGCCGCCAGTAACAATCTGAAATTTTATATTGTAGGGGCAGTGGTAGTTGTGGCAGCCATTGTTATTGTTGCTACAGCTATGCAGGGTAGTTCAGTTTACTATTATACTATTGCCGAATTTAGCGACAAGCAAGCTACCATCAACACGGGCGACCCGCTTCGGGTTGCCGGAATGGTACTGCCCGGCTCGATTAAAAAGGATGACATTAGCCGCAGCGTTAGCTTTACCGCGATTGATAAGGTGGACAAATCCAAGAGTATTACTGTCACCTACGCCGGAGTCATCCCGGATACTTTTAAGGATGAAGCCGAAGTCGTCGTAACTGGCTCTTATGGTCAGGGCGTTTTCCAGGCCAAAGAAATGCTTGCCAAGTGTCCATCCAAGTATAGTTCCGAAGCTTAGAATGAAAATGATATGAGTCAAATTGGGTATGTTGCACTGCTGGTAGCCTTTGCAGTGGCAGTTTATGGTGTAGTAGCTCTGACCCTGTCAGCCTGGAAAGGCTATGCCGAGCTTTATCGAAGCGGGCGCACGGCAGCCTGGTCTACCTTTGGCCTGACCGCACTGGGTTCAGCCTGTCTAATCTATTCCCTTATCACCGACGATTTCTCGCTAAAATACGTCACTCAGCACAGCGCCAAAGCAATGGACTGGTTCTACAAAGTTGGCGCGATGTGGGGTGGGCAGGAAGGTTCGCTCTTGTTGTGGGCCTTGATTCTTACTGGCTTTATGGGGATTGTGCTGGTGCAAACTCGCACTCTTCAGCCGCAAGAAATGCGTCCCTGGGTAATAGTGGCGATGCTCAGTGGTTCGGCCTTCTTTCTGGCGCTTTGCTCTATCGTTACCAACGTCTTTCAGAAGCTCGACCAACCCGCCGTGGATGGCAGTGGCCTGAACCCGCAACTCCAAAACCCCGGTATGCTCATTCATCCGCCCATGCTTTATTGTGGCTATGTTAGCACGATTGCCGCTTTTGGCTTTGGTTTTGCGGCCCTGATTACAGGCCGACTTGATAGTACCTGGATTCGCCTGAGCCGTCGCTGGATTTTGACTAGCTGGATATTTCTGACTGTCGGCAACTTTTTGGGCGGACAGTGGGCCTATGTAATGCTTGGCTGGGGCGGTTATTGGGCCTGGGACCCGGTTGAGAACGCTTCCCTGATGCCCTGGCTCATCACCACCGCTTTGCTGCACAGCGTAATGATTCAGCAACGGCGCGGCATGTTCAAAGTCTGGAATCTTTCGCTGGCAGTAATTGCTTATGCGCTGGCCCTTTTTGGTACGTTCCTAACCCGTAGCGGTGTGCTTAGTTCGGTACATGCTTTTGGCGAAAGCACCCTCGGCCCGTACTTTATGGTCTGGATTGGGGTGGTTCTCATCATTTCGTTCGGCCTCATCTTTATGCGGTTGCCCGAACTGCGCCCCGAAAACAGGCTGGACGGTTTGCTCTCGCGCGAGACCAGCTTTTTGTTCAACAATGTGCTTTTCTTTCTATCGGTACTGTTTATTATGTGGGGAACGCTTTCGCCGTTGATTACCCAGCTTTTTAGCGGGGTGAAGTCGGAAGTGACCCAGGATTTCTTTGTTCGCACGGCTGTTCCTACGCTGCTGGCGATTATATTTTTGATGGGCATCGGCCCGCTCATTGCCTGGCGGCGTGCTTCGCTCGATAGTTTAACCCGCAGCTTCTGGATACCCGCCAGTGTGGGTCTGGCTACTGCGGCTATATTGTACTTGTTTGGTATTCGTCAATTCGTAGCAATTTTGGGCTGGTCGGTTGGTGTTTTCACCGCTACCACGGTTGGGCTGGATTACTGGCGCGGGATACGCACCCGGCAGCGCCACACCGAGGGCAAAATTGTTCCGGCGGTCAAACAACTGGTGACGCGCAATCGTTCGCGCTATGGCGGCTTGCTGGTGCATCTTGGTATGGTGGTTATAGCCATCGTGATTGTTGGCTCGTCGGTCTACAAAAACACCACTGTGACCATAAAGGGCGAAAAGCTTGATACCAAAAACGCGGCTGTAATCGTTAAGCCGGGTGAAAGCTTCACTATTAACGGCTTTCATAGCTACAAGCTGACCCTGAACAAAATTGAGGCCAAAGGCTCGCCCCTGAAGATGAGCTTTATTTCGCACTTCGATCTGGAGAAAGATGGTAAGGCCGCTCCGCCAATCGAGGTTTCCAGCGAACTTTTCACCAGCAACCAGCAATCTATCACGGTAGTTTATATCGGGGTTGACCCGGCAGAAGATTTCTATATCAGTATGTTGCAACAGGGCATTGAGGTAAAGCGCGATGCGTCGGGCCAGCCTGAGCCAGGGCCAAACGGCTTGCCTGTCCTGACCGCTTCGGCCTTCCAGGTTTTCGTCAATCCGCTTATGATGTGGGCCTGGGTAGGATTGGCGCTGACGATTGCCGGGCTATTGGTGGCTATCTGGCCCGACCCGAAAGAAGTGCTGCGACCTGTTCCAGCCTGGGAACGCGCCCGCGCCAAAGAAAAAGAGGTCGCACAGGTTTAGCATGGTGCAAATTTTCTTCCATCTTCAGTCTTCCTATTTCTTCCTTCAGGCGCAATCGGTTCAGGCAGCCACGACTACGAACGAAGGTGTAACGCTGTTGAGCTGGATAGCTGGTTTTGTGGTGGCAATTGGAGTGCTGGCGTTAGTGGCGCGGCCCTTGTTAGTCACCGCCGAAGGCGGCATCCGGCGGCGAATACAGTTGGAGCAAACCCAGGAACAATCCAAACTGGAAGCGCTTTACGAACGGGCTTCGGTGGAGCGAAAGTCTTTAGAAGAGCTTGAGTTTGACCACGAACTCGGCAATTTGCTTGAGGTTGATTATGTTGCCCTCAAGCAAAAAACTGAAACCACCCTGGCAAATCTGGAA
>JBBQXW010000502.1:0-3478 GCA_038209275.1 Chloroflexia bacterium
GGTCATAATGAAGCAGGAAGCGGTAAATTCGTCGGGAATTACTTTGATAGCGTGGGTATCAATGCCGCACTCTTCCCACCAGGCCCGGTAATCGGCAAAATCAGAACCGACTGTACCCATAATGGCGGTTTTTTCCTGCAAAAGGCTGAGACTGTAAGCAATATTGGTGGCGGTGCCGCCGCGCTGCTTCCGCAACCCCTGCACCAGAAAAGACACGTTCAGCACGTGAATTTTGTCGGGCAGAATATGCTCTTTGTAATAACCCGGAAAGTTCATAATATGGTCATAGGCCAGTGAGCCGGTGACTAGAATGGACATTACTCCTCCTGAAGCGATTTACGATTTACGATTTACGATTTACGATTATCATTATCTTTATCTTTATCTTTATTACCGTTAGTAGTGTCAGGTTTGTAGGATGAACTTGTATTCAAAGCGTTAGCTGAAAATAAGGCTGGGATACTTTGCTCGAAAGGCGGGCGAGCAATCCCACGCTCGGTAATAATTCCGTGAATATAGCGGGCCGGAGTGACATCAAAAGCGAAATGGGCCGCATTGACTCCTTCCGGCGAAATCCTCTTACCCCCGATAAAGGTGACTTCTTCGGTACTGCGCTCTTCGATGGGAATAGCCTCGCCGTCTGGCAGGCTTATATCTATCGTGGAAAGGGGCGCAGCAATATAAAAAGGAATATTATTTTCTTTAGCCAGCACTGCCAGGCTGTAAGTACCAATTTTGTTGGCAGAATCACCGTTGGCCGCGATTCGGTCTGCACCCGTGACCACAAATTGAACTTTGCCGCGCTGCATCACATGCCCGGCCATGCTATCGGTAATCAAGGTTAGTGGGATGCCGAGTTGCTGCAATTCCCATGCGGTCAGGCGCGCCCCCTGCAAATAAGGCCGCGTTTCGTCCACCCAGACATGAATTTGCTTTCCAGCTTCATGAGCGGCCCGAATTACCCCTACCGCCGTACCATAACCCGCCGTTGCCAACGCCCCCGCGTTGCAATGGGTTAGCACGTTATCGCCATCTTTAATTAGCGCCGCGCCGAACGCGCCCATCGCCCGGTTCGCTGCGACATCTTCTTCGTGCATGGATAGAGCCAGTTGGAGCAATTTCGCGGCAATTGTAGGCACGCTGTCGCCCTGCCCGGCCCATTCCTGGGCCGCTTTCAGGGTACGGTTGAGCGCCCAGGCTAGATTAACCGCCGTCGGACGGGTGGCATTGAGAAAATGGCGGGCGGTTTGCAATTCGTCCAAAAGCTGCTCGGTAGTAGTAGCCTGGCTCTCAAGCGCGGCTAAGGCTATACCGTAAGCCGCTGCTACCCCAATGGCGGGCGCGCCACGTATTTTCATGGCCCGAATAGCCTCTCCTACCTCCTGGTAAGTGCGGCACTCGACCATTTCAAAGTGATGAGGTAAGAGAGTCTGATCTATCAGGAGTAGTAAACCGCCTCCGTTAGTTTCGGCCTGCCATTCTAAAGTATTTACGCTGTTCGCCTTTGCTGGGGCGTTTGTGAGGTTAGATTGTCCGCTCAAATTTCAACCAAATTTTTATAATAATATATTAAATCAAGCAGTTATGTTCGCTCATCCTGGCTTAAAAGAATCCGGGATTCGAGTAGTCAGGGCCAAAAAAAGCATAAAAAAACTCAGATTAGTTCGGCAAGGTTTAGCCCACATCAATCTGAGAATGAACGATATATTCGCTCTAATTGCTTCTCATCTTTCAGATGCGTTTTTAGCTTACTAAAAACAATGCACCTGCCGGAATTGGCACCACCGATTTTCTTAAAATCGCGGTTGCCGGGCTTCATCGGGCCAGTCCCTCCACCTCTCTTGATAAGAGCTCTTTCCGAGTTCCTTCTATTCAGTTTTTGGATACGCTAACTATAACATGGGCCTTCTAAAAAATCAAGCGCGCCAAATTTCAGTTATACCCTTTCGGGTTGGCTGTTCTAGCTGGCTTCCTCGCGGGCGGCTTTGAGGTTTTGGCTCAAGCCAGCCAGTAGCGAAGTTGCATCGCTGGTAATGCCAACGAAGCGGAAACCCTGCTGTACCCATTGGCGGGCGGCAACGCCACTACTGGCTAATACGCCCGGAATAACGTTATGCCGGAGGGCGGCATCCCGAATCGTGGTGACGGCTTCCAGAAAGAGCGGCTCGGTGCTTTCGTAAGATGGGCGCAAACCAAGCGAGGCATGTAAATCATTAGGCCCGATGAAGGCAATGTCAATTCCCGGTGTACTCAAAATTTTGTCTACGTTTTCTAAGCCCTGTCTGCTTTCAATCTGGATAGCCACCATAATTTGCTGGTTGGCTTCGGCTGAATATTCGCCCCGGTTGGTATCAAAGCTGAGTGGTGCAAACATACCGCCAAGACTGCGTGTGCCTTCGGGCGGATATTTACAGGATGAGACAATCGCGGCGGCTTCTTCCGGCGTGTTCACCATCGGAATCAATACACCCCACGCGCCGCTATCCAGCACCCGCTTGGTATTTTCCACCGAGAAGGAAGGGACGCGCACAAACGGCGCTGGCCCGCGTGCATCGGCAATCGCTCCCACGATTTCCGCCATCATGGTAAAGTTCATGGGCGAATGTTCCATATCCACCATCAGCCAGTCAAATCCGGTCCGTGCCGTCAGCCGCGCCACTAACGAACTGGGCAACCCCAGCCACGACCCATAACTCACCCCACCCTGTCCCAAAGTTTCTTTAACATTATTAGTTCTCATAGCGCCTGTTTGCTCATCCTTTCTGAATAGTTATCAGTTATCAGTTGTCAGTTGTCAGTTATCAGTTATCAGTTATCAGTCGAACCAGTGATGAGTGATAAGAATTCACAAGTAACTTATCCTTGAACTGACAACTGACAACTGACAACTGATAACTTCTAAAGCGGTTCACGACTGCCAAAGCCAGTATCGAGGCTATGCCAGTAACCTATTTCGGCTTCATCTATTTTCCAGCACAAATTAATTATTTGTCCATCGCGCAGACTGGGAAAATCCACCAGCCCCATATTTATATCTTTTACCTGGCAGCCGATTTCGTGGATTTGTTCCAGGCCGATACGCATAGCGCGCATCTTTTCGGTAATGCGGGTCGCCAGTTGTTCGCGCTTCATATCGTAGCCGTTGCCGCGTGCGTGGCTGGCATCGAGCTTTTCAAATTCGATACGGGCTTCATCGGCAGCATTTTTGTCGGCTTGCATCTTCTCGACGATTTCGCGTACACGTGGCAAAAGTGCAGTAGCTTCTTCCAGCGTAAATAAGCGTGGCATCTCCATAAAGCTTATCCTTGTTTTAATTGAGTGTTACCTGATTATACTGGTCGGCAGATGACCTGAATTTAGTGAATTGTAACACGTTTCTGTGGAAACAAAAAGCCGGGGCGCTGAGGAAGCTTACCCCGGTTGTGGGTGATGTAGGATTTCATTTGTGTGGTCTCGTTTGCGGTGTTTAAGAGGAATA
>JBBQXW010000503.1:0-3430 GCA_038209275.1 Chloroflexia bacterium
GCGCTGGGTTCAACCGTAGCCTGATTCAGGTTGCTACCGCCCTGTCCATCGTTCCGAACCGCGCCCGAAGTTTTCGGAGCGATTACTAACCGGGCGCGTGGCCCAAAAGGTGAAGTAATCGGGCCTTGCGCGGGCCACCCACGCGGGGCATAACTAAGCACCGCCAGCTTTTCCGCTTCCGTCCCAAAAACCGCGCCAGCAAGCGGGGCGGTATTGACTACATTAATTGCCGGGGCAGCATTGTTCGGGCCGGGTACACCGATAGCCAAAGCCGATTGCAAACCATTGTTAGTGCGAAGTACACTTTGAATGGCATCATTCATCAATGAAAGATTGCTCGACATTATCAGCAATTGCGCTTTGGTGCGGTTAGTTTCCTCACTATTGGCTTGATTTTGGGTAGAGACGATGCTTTGCGCCAGCTTACGGGTGTTTTCTTCCTGGTTCGCCAGCAACTTTTGCACTCGTTCCAGGTCGTTGCGCTGGTAATCGCTGATAGTTACAAGGTTGACTTTGAGGCCAGTTACCGCCGTCGCCAGTTCGCTACGTTGCTGGGCGGCCTGTTCGCGGCTGGCAACTACTTCCGAATGTAGCGATTGTTGGTTCATAAAGAGCAACAAGTTAAGGCCCAATGTTGCCACTAAAAGCAGTACCAGCATACTCACCGCTAACTTAATACCAAAGCCATTATTTTGCGGCGGCATAGCCGGATACGGATACGGGTAGCCACCGACCATTGGGACAGTCTGCCCTGCTTCAGGGATAGCTATCGTCGCCGCTTCCATCGGCGGCATTGCCATTGCCGTGTCTGCGGCGTGGGCAAGCTCAAGCTCTTTATGGGCCTGAATCGCCCGGCTGATACCTGCCGGAATCGGGCCACGTTCGTCGCGATGGTGGAAAGCGTGCGGCTCGGCCCGCCGCACCAGACTCATTTCTCTTTTTCGCAGCTTGCTAGAAGTTTCCGACGCTTCGAGCGGCACAGCTACCGCCGCTTCCGCTTCAAACACCACCCGGACAGGAGCGGCAACCACTTCTGCCGGAGCCGCAACCCATTTTTCAGGCGGGTTAAAAATAGTGTTGCGGAAGCTGTTTTTCTCAACCGGGACGACTATAGCCGGGCCAATTATTTGTGCTGGCTCAGGAGCAATTTTTATTTCGGGAACAAACATCGGCGCAGAAGCAGCCATGATAGCTGGTTCAAACGGCAGTTCAGGCTCGATGATGACGGGTGCGGAGGTTGGCGATATAACTGCTTCTAGTGCTATCGCAACCGGGGCAGCTATGGCAATTTCAAGTTCTTCTTCGGGGTCAGCAATACTTTCACTTGCCACCACAGTTTCAACCGAAGCGTCAATCAGGGAAATAGCTGACAGCATAAAACCCGAATCAGCTGTTGCTATTTCGGGCAAATTTAGCGCTTCCACCGCCGTCAGACTTGTTTCTGGCAGAGCAAAAGCTACCAGTTCCACCTGATGTGTCTCTGGCAGAGCAAAAGCTACCAGTTCTACCGATGGTGCAGGAAGCTGAATAACAGGTGCTACATTGGTAGTGGCAGCGAAAAGAGTTTCGTTTAGCGGTGACGCAATCAGGGCGGAGGCAAAAATAGCCTCGGCTTCGGGCAAGGCATAAAGCTGGGTACTGGCTACAAATTGCTCGATTTCCGGCAATGCCGCAACTACAAATTCGGTCTCAGGAGTCGCCACCTCGAACAGTGCTATTACTTCCGAAGTGGTTAAGGCGCTTGCCTCAAGCTCTACCAAAGACAAAGCGGTAAGTTCAGTAGCTTTGAAAATTTCCTGCTCAAATTCGGGAAGCGGCAGAGCCAGCGCCAGGTGGGAAAGAGCGGCTTCCAGTTCCAGCACCCGGCCTGTTTCTAAAATACCCGGTGAACTGCTTATTTCCATAAAATCTTCGACCAACAAAGGCGGCAGCGGTGCAGCTTTGGCAGGTTTAATTTTCCGACCTGAATTAGTGAAAGGCGAATCTAGCTTGAGGAAAGGTGAACCAATGCCCGTCGCATGCGATTTCTGCGCGGCAATATCTAAAGCAGGTTCGATTGCTTCTTGCTGAATTAAGGGCAGGTCAAAGAGCGGCTTTACCTTTTCCAGCGTATCGAAGAAGGCCATAACTTCGCGCTGACCCGGCACATCCTTGAACAACTGGTTCGCAATCAGATTAAGCGGGTCAAGTGTATAGGCTTTTTCGAGATATGCCTGTCCTTTTTCCCGGTGCGGCCCATAAATATAGCCCAGAATCAAATTGGCTTTAATCAGGTAAGGATGGTCTTTGAGCAAATGCAGGGCGATTTTTTCGGCATATTTATAAGCCTGATTGCGCCAACAGGCTTCTAAAAACCAGAGCTGAAGGTCGAGTCGGTGGGGAGTTTCTTTTAGAATAGCAGTATAGTCTTCGATAGCCTGACTATAAAGCCCATGATAAAGGCGCTGATTGGCAAGAGCCATCCGTGATAGCGGCTGGTTAGCCGGAGCTTCTCCAAACCGCTCTTGCTGAAGTTGAAGTAGCCCGGCTCGCACATGCTTGATAAAAGGGTCAATATCTACTGCGTGTTCGTAATGCTCAATTGCCTCATCCAGTTTGCCGCAAGTATAGGCAATAAAGCCGCGTTCGACATAAGCCAGTGCGTCGTGCGGGTCAGCTTCGAGTACAAAAAGGAATAGCTGGTCGGCTTCATCCCAGAGTTGTTTTTCGGCATAAGCCCGGCCCAGCACCCGTATATCTACCAGAGTAGCAGGGTAATATTTGAAAACTGAACTGCACAAGGCAATTACATGGTCGGGATTACCTGAATCCAGCCCTTCTTTGACCTGGTGCATTAGCTCTTCAAATTTGGAAAAGGTTGTAGCCATGACCTTCCTCAAGGGAGTCCGCGCTCTATAGAAAAGCAAGAAGCAAACTAGCGGCTGGATAATCAGCTTACAGGTTAAAATTTATAAATTTCGGCGCGGCGGGACAGGCTCACATGGAAAATTACTACCCAGGAGATACCGGGAGAAAGATGAACGAGAATTATGACTGTTTCTATCCGCGCTGTCGGTAGCCGTGCTATGGCCTTAACCCAACCCGACATTTTATCCAGGAAGTGCTGCTCGACTCCTTGCTGGTATTACCTACATTATAACACTAAATCTGAAAATATCTACTACCCATTAGCGCTGGTTACAAAATCGCCAAATTTCGTTGCGCTATCTCTTACTTTAAACGGGCGAAGCAGCCTATTTTGGCTACGAAACTAAACTATTGGTTAGCAACTTGCAAATTATTACTATGCTACCTTTCCCTCTCGACAACATTAGCGATAAAGTCGGTCCTTGCGGAGAGGGAAAGGTAGCGTCAAGGTGCTGTAAACGTAATATTAGGCGCGCTAACAATCACAGCGCCATCTGCACTGGTACTCCTTACTCGAAAATTG
>JBBQXW010000504.1:0-3424 GCA_038209275.1 Chloroflexia bacterium
ATCCCACCACGAATTAGGGTCGCGCTGGTCGTACCAGGGAAAATAAAAAGCCACCACCGCACCGGGGGTGCGTCCGCCGTAAGCCTGAGCTACTGCGGCAGGTTGCGCGAATAAATACAGACTAAGCACGAATAATTCCACTAACAACAAACCGGCCAATCGGCCCTGCCGTCGGCGTTGTACCAGGTTGTTTACTATCAATTTACCCTCCTTGAAAAGGTGTGAAGTTGCTAAATACAATGGGTAGGATTTAATTCTCTTAAATATAGCACAATATTCCTAAGAAATAAATCACCTTTCTCTCCTATTTTAAATTGGAGTTAGCCTGTATCTAACCAAACGTCCTGGAAACAAATTCCTTTACACCTGTGTCATAATTACAGTGGGCCAAATAAAAGACTAGCTATGAGTATATTGAAAATAAAATGCAAGGAGTAAGAAAAACATGAGAGAAGAAGTACAGGGGCCAATCGTTCCCCGCGAAATGACCAGCACTACCTTTGATTTGCCCGGTTATCGCACTGTCCGCAGCCTGGGTGTGGTGCGCGGCGTGACGGTACGTAGCGCCAATTTTGGCAAACAAATCATCGGCGCGTTCCGCACCCTTGTCGGCGGCGAAATTCACGAGTATTTAGAACTGGCCGAGCAAACCCGCGAACGCGCTTTTGTCCGTCTGCTCCAACACGCCGCCGCGATAGGGGCTAACGCCGTTTTGGGCATCCGCTACGATGCTAACGAAATGGTCTCTAACATGAACGAAGTTATCGCTTATGGCACTGCCGTTATTGTCGAACCCCAATCCTGAACACTAAAAAGGAGCTAGTTTGCGATTTTTTGCAAAAAATCGCAAACTAGCTCCTTTTTTAGTTATACTTGTAGCGTGTAAACGAACATTCAGTTTATCAAGTTTATGATTTTAGAGGGAGAAAGGAAAGGCGATGCGTTTCAGCGACAAAGTGGCGGTTGTTACCGGGGGCGGGGCAGGAATGGGGCAGGCGGCGGCATTGGCTTTTGCCCGCGAAGGGGCGGCGGTAGCGGTAGTAGACAACGTGGCGGCGCGGGCGCAAGAAACGGTAGACCAAATCAGGCAGCATTCCGCAGAAAGCAGAGCGATTGCAGTGCAAGCAGACGTTTCCAAAGCGGCGGATTGCCTGCGCATCGCCAGCGAAACAATCGCGGCCTTTGGCAAAATTCATGTGTTGTTCAATAACGCTGGAATTCAGACTTACGGGACGGTGGTAGATACCGAAGAAGAGACCTGGGATAGAACGCTAGGCGTAAATTTGAAGAGCATTTACCTGGTCTCGAAATATTGTATTCCCCATATTATTGCGGCGGGCGGCGGCGCGGTGATTAATAATGCCTCGGTTCAGGCCCATGCTTGTCTGCCTAATTCTGCCGCTTATGTTGCCAGCAAGGGCGGCGTGTTGGCCCTAACCCGCGAGATGGCGCTCGATTTTGGCTTACAAAAGGTGCGGGCGAACGCCATATTGCCCGGCTCAATCGAAACCCCCATGTTGCGCTTTGCTGCCAGCCAGGAACCCGACCCGGAAAAAGCTTTTGTAGAATGGGGCAAAGTTTACCCGTTGGGCCGTATCGGACAGGCCGAAGAAGTAGCCCGTCTGGTGCTATTTCTGGCCTCTGATGAAGCCAGCTTTATCACGGGTGCATCCTTTATGGTAGATGGCGGCATCGCCGCCAAATTATTTTAAAATTAGAAACAGGTCAAATCGAGCTTTTCCAAACTCGATTGACCTGTTTCCAATCTCGGTAGGGGTTTGAAGGGGCAAACCCTGTGCTTGGGCGCAATGAATTGCGCCCCTACCAGGATAAGTTCTAGTTGAAGCAGGATAGGTTAGGGTGCAACGTGCTTGAGCGGGCCGTTATTATCGTCGAAGTTGCTGGTGTTGAGAACCTGAATACCAGCGTGTTGTTCGCCGTTGAAAGGCGTAACAACTGGCTCAGTTTTACCCGGTTCGCAGCCCAGTTTGAACGGAACTTGCGGGTCGTTGAACCAGAGGCCCAGGTGGTACTGGTTGACTGCGCCAAAGGTTGCGCCAGTTTGAGGCTTGTCTTCACGCCCGTTGGTGGTGAAAAGAGCGGGTGAAATGCTGAAGGTCTCGTTGCTGAAGATACCACGCACCGTAGCTGAACCTTCGCCCTCGTCGTCCACATGCAGGTCGCTCTGATACCAGGAGATGCCAAACCCGGCGTGTGGAACCTGGGTCACAAAGAGGTCGTAGTCGGTATTCTTGGGCAAACCCCTGACACGGACGGTCATCTTCTGCCCGTCTCTGGTCGAGTTAATCGTGACCGTCGCTGCCGCTTTAGGTAGACAGGCACTAATCGCCGAGTTGGAGGCTACCATTTTGAAGGTAAAATTCTTGCCACCCGCTTCTGCGTTCATTACGCCCATCCCGAAAAAGGTGAGCATGGTCATAATCAACAACATTCCGGCGCTGGCAGATATCCAGCGTAACTTTTTGCTTAAGTGCATCAGTTCACTCCTTTGCTAATTGCTGTTTCCATCTTGCTTTACTTAATACACCCATTGTCTCGGTAAAATGCAGTAAAGAGTTTATTTGGAAGATTGGCTGCATCACTCTATTATTGTAATGGATTAATAAACTAAATTCGTCCGGGAAAACCCCTATTTATGGAAAATGCGGCCAGGCATATGGCTGAGGGAAAACCTATATTTATGAGACCAAAGCTACCCATACATAAGGTGAGCGTTGAGGTTTGACAGGCTTTTTTGGCAAGGGCTATACTCATTTGCAGCTTTACAGCATTTCTGAAATAAAAAAATCAAGCCAGGAGGAAAATAGTCAGTATGAGTAGTAGTACTTTACCAAAGGGGGTTGAGATTATTGGGCCGGTGTCGGCAGAAGTTGAGGAAGTATTGACCCCGGCGGCGCTGGCGTTTGTAGCAAAATTAAATCGTGAATTTTCGGGACGGCGCGAGGCACTATTGCAACGGCGGGTCGAGCGGCAGGCTGAGATTGATGCCGGGAAGATGCCCGATTTCTTGCCCGAAACCGCAGAAATCCGCAAGGCCGATTGGAAAGTCGCTTCTATTCCGGCGGATATGCAAGACCGTCGGGTCGAAATTACCGGGCCGGTTGACCGCAAGATGATTATTAACGCCCTGAATTCGGGGGCTAAAGTTTTTATGGCGGATTTCGAGGATGCCAATTCTCCGACCTGGGAAAATAACATTCAGGGTCATGTTAATCTGCGCGATGCGATTAATGGCACCATCAGTTACAGCAGCCCGGATGGGAAAAAATATGCTCTGAACGAGCAAATTGCGACGTTGATGGTACGGCCTCGTGGCTGGCATCTGTTGGAGAAGCATGTGCTGGTAGATGGCAAGCCAGTTTCGGGCGGTTTGTTCGATTTTGGTCTGTACTTCTTTCACAAC
>JBBQXW010000505.1:0-3405 GCA_038209275.1 Chloroflexia bacterium
CTTCCCGCAATTTGTGGTGGGCGTGCCAAATTCGCCGGGCGATTATGTGTTGCACCTGAATTTGATTCAGGGCGAAAGTTTCTTTGCCGACAAGGGTTCGCCCGATTACGAAATTAAAGTGAATATCAAGCCGCGTGATACCACTGCGCCGACGGCGAATATTGCTTTCCTACCGCTTTACACTACCGTAAACACCTTCTCGGTTAGTTGGGCGGGTACAGACGAAGCCGACGGAACGGGCGTGGCCCTGTACGATGTGCAGTACAAAATTAACAGCGAGGGCGACTGGCGCGACTGGCTACTTAGCACCAGCCTGACCAGCACCCAGTTTACGGGCGAGAACGGCAAGCTTTATTTCTTCCGCACCCGCGCCACCGATAAGGCGGGCAACACTGGTAATTTCCCTACTAACGAACAGGCTTCGACCCGCATAGATGCGCTGCCGCCCACTTCGCGGGTGAATATTCTACCCGCCCAGAGCGCCAGCACTTTTTTGGTGCGCTGGAGCAGCTTTGATAACGTAGATTTGGCCGGGCCGGAACTTTACGATGTGCAGTACCGCGAAGGTAGCAGCGCCTGGTCGGAATGGATTAGCGCAACGGCTTCCCAGGCCGCCGCCTTCCGGGGCGAACCGGGCAAAAGTTATTCTTTTAGGGTGCGGGCGATTGACTACGCCGGAAATCAGGAAGACTACCCAACTGAAGGACAGGCCACCACCAGCGTGAGCGCCGCGCTGGATAGCGCCTACGCCACTCCCTTACCGCCACCCACCACCCCGGTGACAGGAACAACCGCTCCCGCCGGGCCTAGCAACGCTATCTTCCCGCTGGCGGTCAAAAACGGCGAAAATGGCACAGGCAATACGGGAATCGTGGTTAGAAACCCCGGTACAACTCCGATTCAGGTTTTTGTGCGCTTCAATGACCGCAGTGGCATACCGTTAAGTCGGACGGTCAACGGCAAAGAAGAAGCGGTTGCGGCGGACGCAGCGACAATTCAGGCTCGCGTCGAAACGGTGTTGCAGACGATTCCGCCCGGCGGCACTATTACGGTCTGGTCGGGCAATATCAGCGCGACGCTGCTGAATGGCTGGGCGCAGGTAAATTCGGCTTCGCCTTTCCAGGCCACCGCCGTCCGGCTCCCAACTGGCGGCGTATACCAGCCTATACCATACGCTCCGGCAACTGCGTCGCGCAGTCTTTTTATGCCGATGGTCAGGAAGAGCGACGGGCTTTCTTCATCGTTTGTCAACATCGTTAACCCCGGCACAATTGGGGCGGACATGACGATTACCTATTTCGATGGCAACGGCGGCGTAGTGCTGACCGAAACGCGCAAGATGGAACGCCTGTCCAGCAATCGCTTTACCCTCAATACTTTGCCGCTCACCGACCCAAATTTGCGCTTCGTCGGCTCGGTAATCATCAGTTCGAGTGTGGCAGTCGCCGCTTCGGTGGAAACGCCGCTCGATGATGGCTCGGTGGTCAGCTACCCGGCAGTCGTTGCCGCCGCCGCCCCCGATGTAGCATCGCAAGTAGCGGTTTACAAAGAAGTGGATGGCGTTACCAGCACGCTACTGGTGCAAAATACCTCGAAAGACCAGGCCAACGTCAAAGTTGAGTATTTAGACCAACAAGGACAGGTAGTTGGCAGCATCACCAGAGCTATTCCCGCCTACAGCCGAACGACTTTCTGGCAGGGCGACCAGACCGACCTCAAGCCCGGTTTCGCCGGACGCGCCCGCGTCAGTACCAGTGGCGGTGCTATCGCCGTCGTCTCCCTCGGTGTCGGCCCAAACTTGAAGGGGAGAGCGCTGCCGTAAGAATTTTGAATTTTGAATTTTGAATTAGGGGCGGGGAGAGTTTTCTCTATTACCCACAATTCAGGTTTGAGTTCAATTTCCCGGACATTCATGTCCGGGCTAAGAAATAAATCAGCCCATTTTTAGCCCGGACATTCATGTCCGGGTTCAAGTTGTTTTGGAAAGGTTGCAAGGTTATGGCTGCGCCTGAACAGGTTTTGGAATTGGTCGGGAAATTTCAGGCTAATTACGCCGAATATAAATCAGCGAAATATAACGAGACGCTAACCCGCCAGGAATTTGTGAACCCGCTTTTCCGGGCGCTTGGCTGGGACATGGAGAACACCGAAGGGCGCTCATTGGCCCAGCGCGAGGTCGTTCATGAATACGGTATCCACGTCGAGGGTAAACCAAAATCGCCCGATTACTGCTTTTTGACCGGCAGCAAGCCCAAATTTTTTGTCGAAGTAAAAAAGCCATTCATCAATTTAGCCAGAGATAACAGCCCGGCCTTTCAGTTGCGGCGCTACGGCTGGTCGCAACGCTTGCCGATTAATTTGTTGACCGATTTCGAGGAGTTTGCGGTTTACGATTGCCGCATTGAGCCGCACAAGGATGATAATCCCCAGGTCGCCCAGCTTAAATATTTTACCTTCACCGATTACGAAAAAAATTGGGATGAGATTTACGAAAAGTTTTCCAGGGAAGCGGTGCTGGGCGGCGCGCTGGATTCCTATATTGACTCGCTCAAGGACGTTAAGGGCGCTTCGACGGTGGACGCGGCTTTTTTGCGGGCCATTTCGGGCTGGCGCGAAGTACTGGCGCGCGAGGTAGCGGCCCATAATCCCGACTTATCGCAGCGCGACTTGAATTTTGCGGTGCAAATGACGCTTGACCGCCTGATTTTTCTGCGGATTTGCGAAGACCGGGGCATTGAGCGGCCCTACGGCAAATTGAAAGAGCAGTTGGTCGGGTCGGGAGTCTACGGGCGCTTGTTGACGGTGTTCCAGCAGGCCGATGCCAAGTATAATTCGGGCCTGTTTCATTTCGCCGACGAGCGCGGGCGAGAAGAAGCACCCGATGATTTAACCCCGCAACTAACGATAGGCGACGAACCACTCCGCCAGATTATCGGCAATTTGTATTACCCCGAAAGCCCTTACGAATTTTCGGTTATTCCAGTCGAAATTTTGGGGCAGGTCTACGAGCAGTTTTTGGGCAAGGTAATTCAGCTTGGCCCTGACCACGTGGCGCGGGTAGAAGAAAAGCCCGAAGTACGCAAGGCGGGCGGGGTTTTTTACACTCCGGCCTACATCGTAGAGTACATCGTCAAAAATACCGTCGGCAAGTTGCTGGAAGGCAAAACGCCGGAAGAAGCGGCCAGGCTGCGATTGGTAGACCCAAGTTGCGGCTCCGGCTCGTTTTTAATTGGGGCGTACCAATATTTGCTGGATTGGCATCGCGATTGGTACGTGCAAGATGGCGCGGCAAAATACGCCCGAACCCGGCGCGGCGAGAAGGCGGCCCGTCTGTTCGAGGGCCAGGGCGGTATCTGGCAATTGACCACCCAGGAGCGCAAGCGCATTTTGCTCAACAATGTCTAT
>JBBQXW010000506.1:0-3330 GCA_038209275.1 Chloroflexia bacterium
GCTGCTGGTCTTCTGACTAACGGTTTTTTGTAAGTAGTTCGGTTCAAGAACCAACCTGCCAGTGTTACCAGTACCGCCGCCTGCACCAGCGTCAGCCGTGCGCCACCCAGCGACACGCTCAACTTGTCCTGCGCTGGGACAGCCAGAATCATAAAGTACAGCCCCAATTCCGGCTTGCGGCTGATTATCACAAACGCGCCCAGCCCCAGAACTACGCCAAGCACTACTTGCGGCGGTTGCGTCAGTACCAGCCACGCAAATAGTGGGGTTAGCACAATTCCCGCTACAATCGGTCCGTTCCAGAGCGAACGCCAGTTTTTTACTTGTCCGTAAAGTGCATTAAAAATCAAATTCTATCTCACAATGTGTTTGTAACTACTCAGCTTGACCGGGCGACTGAGCCGTTACCAATTGTTTCCAGTTGGGTAACTGACTTTCAAACCAGTTATATAAATGTTGAGCCGTCAACATACCCAGGCGCACCTCTTTTACCTGCTCATCAAAACTTTTGGTGGCATCAATCTCTGGAACGGTTAGCCGGATTACCCCGGATTTGTGAGTTTTGACGAAGGCCATGCCCCGGTGAATCTTTTTTTCAAAGAGCGTCCTTAACCGAGTGGTGTGTTCATCCTCGCCATACCCCCTGAACTGGAGGTCAACACAACCATAGCCTAATTTATGGCAAATCAGAACCTCTTTAGGCCAATGAGCAGGTTTGAACTCAATAAAATTAGCGTCCGCCGGTTTATGTCCTGGCTCGGTCATTTGAAGCGTGGGGATATATTGCTGGGCCATCTCCCAATATTTCTCCCAAAATTCCGTAACATCCTTATTTCCCAGATTTTCGATAGCAGATGTGAGCAGGTCTACATTGTAATTGTAAGCAGTTAATTCTTCACCCGCTATATTTGACGGAACATTCGAGGCCAGCCACTCGCGGATAGCTTCATAGGTAATAGTGGCATCGAACCCTTTCTTACTGTTGCCCAAGCCAAAATAACGCCGGGGAGCGGTAATGACCGTGACAGCCTTGTCGCATTTCGGCTCTTTTTGGTTTTGGTAATAGTCGCCCCGCTCTCGATAGCGTTTCGCCTGTTTACGCTGCAAAGCTGCATTAATTTTGTTTTCAATCAAAAACATCCAGTACTGGTTGGCACTATCAGTCACAGTCAACTCAAGGTCAGACTCGCCCTTAAAGATGCTGACCGAATGTGCAACCTTCTTGAAATCGCCTATTCTGAATTCTGCCCCATTTATTTGCTCGACAAACCACTGCCGAAAGCCCGCCGAAGTGTCTAATTCCTTGAGCAATAGCAAATCAATATCATGTTCTTTTAAGTGCTGAGTTTTATCTGGGTTGTTAAGCATCTGGCTTTCTTTACTCTTTTGACCCTCAAATTAATTATTTTGGTAGGGGCTAATTGCAGTCGCCCTTTTGACCTGTGGTAGTGTTCAAAGGCGACTGCAATTAGCCCCTACCATAACTCTGATTTCGGCACTCCCGAATTTCCAGCCGAGTTTAGTCGGCTTTAGCGATTTAGCCTGCGAATTCACTCGCAGGCTCGCCTACCACTGCTCTACCTCGTCAATCTCTTGCTTACTCTGAGTCAGGCAATTTCAAACCTAATCTAATAACCCACCAAGCCGCCCATTAGTTTCTGTTCCCAACCAGAAACTAGAAACCAGAAACTAGAAACTCTTTAACTCCCGTTTCTCCTTCTCGGCCCGGAAATATGCAATCGTCTTGCTCAGACCTTCGCGCAGCGTGACAGTTGGCTCCCAAGCCAGGCGCGTTTTGGCCTTCGTGATGTTGGGACAACGGCGGGTTGGGTCGTCCGGGCGGGGCGGCATAAAGACAATTTCCAGTTCCGGGTTTACGATGGTGCGAATATTTTGGGCAAATTCGAGCATCGTCCATTCGTCCGGGTTGCCCAGGTTGAACACCTCGCCCTTCGTGCCTTCGGTGAACATCGCCTTGATGATGCCGCCGATAATATCCGAAACATAGGCGAAAGAGCGGGTCTGGCTGCCGTCACCATAGACCGTCATCGGCTTGCCATCCAGCGCCTGATTGATGAAGTTTGGCACCACACGCCCATCGTTGGGGTCGTTGCGCGGCCCGTAAGTGTTGAACAGGCGGACAATTCGGGCATCCAGCCCAAACTGGCGGACATACTCCATGCTCAAGCTTTCGGTAAAGCGTTTGCTCTCGTCGTAGCAACTGCGCGGCCCAATCGGGTTGACGTTGCCCCAGTATTCCTCGGTTTGGGGGTGTTCTAGCGGGTCGCCGTAAGCTTCGGAGGTCGAAGTGACCAAATATTTAGCCTGATAGCGGAGCGCCAGCTTTAGCATATTATGCGTTCCAACCGAGTTGACCAGATGCGTTTCAATCGGGTTATTGGTATAACCAACCGGGCTGGCCGGGCTTGCCAGATGAAAAATAGCGTCAATAGGTTCAGTGAGCTGGTCAAACGGCTCAATTATATTATGTTCATAGAAAGTAAAGTCAGGATGGTTGCTGAAATCGTCCAGGTTAGAGCGGCGGCCTGTCATAAAGTTATCGAGGGCAATTACTTGATGCCCTTGTGCCAGCAACGTTTCGCACAAATGCGAACCTAAAAAGCCAGCCCCGCCGGATACCAGAATTCTCACTAATTATTCTCCTTCTCGGCCAGATTGTCACGCCGTAAAATCGCTACCAGGGCGAACGAGAGGCAAAAGATAATGGCTAAATCTACCAAAAAATAAGAATTGTCTACCATACCGTGTACTACAAAATCGGTCATGCTTCCTAATAGACCCAGTCCCAGCACCCGCCGTTCTAGTATTGCAACAGCGTTAGTTTTCTCGCGGCCCGTTTCCACCATTGTAGGGGCTTGAAGGGGCAAGCCCCGTTTGGGTTCGATGAACCGACCCCCTGCCTGATTACGAAATGGATTTTGAGAATTACGAGCGAACCATTTTTTGCCACTCAACCCGCCCCTGAGTATTGTCTTGTAAAAAATTACTAATAACCATAATATCAGTAACGGCCCTATTATACCCAATCTGAGCCAGTAATCCAAGATTAAATTATGCGGATGTGAAGTAAATCTTTCCAACCAGGCTTCGGGTGGCACATATTCGATGCTATATTTATAAAGAAATTGGTCAAGGCCGATGCCGGTGAAAGGATGGTCGCGCAATATTTGAACCGAAGCTTGCCAGACGTGCAACCGGGTCGAGTTCGAGCCAGTCACAAAGCTAAAGAGCGAAGTAATCCGTTCCAGCTTGATAAAGGGCAATGCCGCCAGCAAAAGTGCTAATCCTGCGCCATAAACCAGCAAGCCG
>JBBQXW010000507.1:0-3317 GCA_038209275.1 Chloroflexia bacterium
AGAAGCCGCCGAACGCCGCATAGCCGAACTGGAAGCAAAGCTGAAAGCCTTAGAAGCAGGCGGAGACAAGGCAGATTAGTCAAGCGGATTAGCTGATTAGCTGAAAGGTGACTGGCATGACATTCCTCAATCAATATGCTGGGATAATAGGCATACTGACCGGGGTGTTGTACATGCTGGCAGGAATTAGCGGCCACCGCGACAAATTTTTTACGATACTGGTAGGTTGTTTTTACGTAGTGACTGGCTTTATCGGAGTTGTTTTCTCTAACTACCTTTTGTCCAGTTTGCTGCTGTTGTTTGCATCTTTGCTCAGTTTTCGGCTAATCTTGCGCGGCCCGTCGCTATGGCGCTCCAAGAAAATAGCGCCGTAAAACTAGCGCCGTAGGGGTTTGATTCATCAAACCCTTATCCTAAAGAAAAAAGTAAAACACCTGATGGCGGCAGGGTCGCCGCCTAAAAGCACAGGCAAGTTGGTTGGATAGCACGAAACTAAAAATGGACAAAAAAAATGGTAACAAAGCCCCAGTAATTGGGGTACTGGCGCTACAGGGTGCATTCATCGAGCATGTGAAGATGCTTGAAGATTTGGGAGCGTCGGCACGAGAAGTGCGTTTACCAGAAGAGTTAGAGGGACTGGACGGCCTGATTATCCCCGGCGGCGAAAGTACCACCATCGGTAAGCTAATGACCCTCTATAATTTGGTCGAGCCGATTAAAGCAATGGCCCAGGCCAAAAAGCCGTTGTGGGGAACCTGTGCCGGCATGATTTTGCTGGCCCAGGATATAGGGGGGCTAAACCAGCCGCTCATTGGCGTAATGGATATTAAAGTTAAGCGCAACGCCTTCGGCTCACAGCTGGATAGCTTTGAAACCGATATCGCAGTCCCGGCTTTGGGCGAAAAACCCTTTCGCGGTGTCTTCATTCGAGCGCCTTATATTGAGCTAGTCGGGCCGCAAGCCGAAGAATTAGCTCGGCTCAAAGGAGAAGGCGCGGCACACGAACAAGCAGTAAACGGTTCGGGGCAGGCCGTGATTGTTGCCGCCCGCCAGGGTAACTTACTGGCGACGGCTTTTCACCCCGAATTGACCGGCGACCAGCGCTTTCACCGTCTCTTCCTCGATATTGTGGAAGAACGGCGTTAAAAATTAACTGTAAGGTGGTAATGCAGCTTGATTAGAACCCTGCATTTCAGCGATTTCCTCAAACTGGGCCGCTTGCACGAAGCGGAAGTTGGACTTAATTTGCCCGATTCGCTGGTTATTCCCAACTCGCCGCTCTCCGCCGCGCTTATTCAGCGCTTGCCTGTTCCCAGCCTTATCTCATCGGTTTATATTTACGAGGAAGGCGGCAAGCCGGAAGCGTTTGCCCAGGCGGCTGCCCGCAAGCGAAGTGAAGAATGGAACGTGATGGCCCTGGGAGTAGTGGAGAATTCGGGCCGCGCCAAAAATGACGAAACTGCCAGAGCCGCCGATAGCGATGGCGACACTACCGAGCCAGAAATGACGCTGGAAATAGCGGAAACTACTGTGGATTTTGATGAGGCCGATGACGAAGACCGACCAGATGTAGCCGATGAGGAAACCGAAACCGAAGGCGAAGAAGAAGCCGAAATCGAAAAGGTCGAGCTGGAAGAAAAGCTGGAATGGTTGCAGCGCCCTGACGAAATCGAAATGGCCTGGCTAAAATTGCTGGAACATCTGGTAGTAGATGCGGGCGAGAAAGGGGTAGTGCGAGTCTATGCCAAACTTAGCACCGAATCGCCCGAACTGAGCCTGTTTAGCCAGATTGGATTTCATCCCTATACTCACGAAAGCCTGTTTACTTTACGCTACGAAACCACCATGGAGCGGCCTGTGTCCTTAAAAATTCGGTCACAGCGTAGCCGGGATGCCTGGTTCATAAACGAATTGTACCGGGCGATTACGCCTAGCTTTGTTCAGAATACCGAGCAGAACGCGGCACGCGATTGGGAAATTCACAAAGGGTACTTCCCGCGCCCGGTCAAAGAACAGGGCTGGGTGATTGAGGAAGGCGAAAAGGTGGTAGCCTATGTTCGCATAATCAGCAATCGTCACAAGCATATGCTTAGAATTATGAATTTGGACACGCAACGCGAGTTGCTGCCCGACCTGGTGCGCTTTGCCCTTTCGCACTTAAAAGCCAGCCAGGATTGTCAGGTCTATTGTATCGTCCGCGAATATCAAGCCGAACAGGAGGCGGTTCTCGAAGACGCGGCGTTTTCATATGTTGGCAAACAATCCGTGATGGTCAAGCATACCGTCCAGTTTGTGCGTAATCCTGAGCGGGTTCTGGCTACGGCCCGTGACCGCAAGCTCGAACTGGCCCGCAGGGTGCGACCTAACATTATAGTACGGCTACTTTCCAGGTTGCCGTTTCATTTCTTCAATTATTATAACTATTGACCGGGCGCACCAGTGGGTAGCTGCGCCAACCTCAAATTTTGCCGATTATTACAGTAGGGGTTTGATTCATCAAACCCAATCGGGCGCAATAAATTACGCCCTACCGGGCAGACATATTATTTAGCCCTGGTGAAACAATCGGCCCCCGGATTGCGTATATTAGTGAGGTAGTTCACAAAGATTCGGACGGGGTGTGAGCTACAACGCAATAAGTATAGCAGGTGGAAAAAAACCTTTATGATAAATACACAAGAGATTAACGAAGAAGAAGCTTTGTTACCAGAGCGCGTATTGACCGACGACCTGGAACTGCTTCTGGCGGCTTTGCCGTTGCATATTCGCCAGCCTCTGGAAAATCTTGAGAACCGCGACGATTTACTGGAAATCGTGATGGACTTGGGCCGCAAGCCCGAAGCGCGCTTTCGTGACCGCGAAATGTACCTGAGCGAGCGCGAAGTAACCGAATCCGAACTCGATTACGTGGTTGACCACATTGGGAATTTTGGCAGCGATAACCGCGCTGGAATCGAGCGTACCTTGCACCGTATCTCCTGCATCCGCAACCGAGCGGGCAAAGTAGTGGGCCTGACTTTGCGTATTGGTCGCGCCGTTTTTGGGACAATCAGCATTATTCAGGATTTGGTAGAATCCAGCCAGAGCATTTTGCTGCTGGGTAAGCCCGGCGTGGGCAAAACTACTTTGCTACGCGAAACCGCCCGTGTGCTGGCGGATGCGCTTCGCAAGCGGGTAGTTATTGTGGATACCTCCAACGAAATTGCCGGAGACGGCGATATTCCGCACCCGGCGATTGGGCGGGCGCGGCGAATGCAGGTAGCCCGGCCCGATTTGCAGCACAACGTGATGATTGAAGCAGTCGAAAATCATATGCC
>JBBQXW010000508.1:0-3215 GCA_038209275.1 Chloroflexia bacterium
GTGAATTTTGGCAGGGGCTAATCGCAAATGCCTTTTAACCCAGCACCGTGTTCAAAGGCATTTACGATTAGCCCCTGCCAAATTCGGCACTACCCAAAAGTGATTGACTGGCAAGCTAATTTTTTAAGCTTGCCAGAATTACGGTTTCACCGTATTGGGTCTGGGAGGTATGGGGTAATTTTAGGCGCGTTACCATCCGGCGAACAGCGGTGTTTTCTGCCAGAATATCGAAACGCAAAGTTTGCAAACCGTATTGCTGGGCCAACGAAACCAGCTCTTTCATTAAACTACTGCCGATACCTTCGCACTGGTAATCATCGCGCACGGTTATGCCGACTTCGGCCATGCAAGGATTTTTTTTATCCGGCACCAATTCCGCCAGACCAATAATTTGTTCCCGGCCTTGCTCTCGCGCCGTGGCAACAATGGCTACCAGGGGGGCAGGGTCGCCCTGTGACAAGCGTAAAGCTTCCTGCCAGGCGGTATCACCTTCCATTGGTGGCCGGGGTGTCAGATAGCGTAGCTGGAGGGTGCGCCGGGATAGACGGCTCAGAAATTCGGCAACCAAGCCGGTATCATCCGGCCCGAACTGGCGAATATCATAAGCTCGCCTGTGCTGCGATTGAAGGCCGGGCAATAGTGGCACGGTTGGTTGTGGTAACACATAATTCGCCATGGGCCAGCATAATTCGGTTGTCATTCTAAAGCCTCCGTTTGTCCCAGGCGCACTTCTAAAGGCTAAATTCCTGGCAAATACTCAGTCAATCATATTCTCTGACCGATTGGTCGTTTTTTTAATCACAATATCATAAGCAAATTGTGTGCCTTGAAATAGTGGTTTTTCAGACCATTCAGTCTGTTTTAAATATAGCCGAGATTCAGGTCACTGTCAATACAAATTAAAAAACAAGCTTCAAAAATAAGCAATTAAGCCTAATTGATAAAGCTTGTTTTCTATTTGTTACGGAGTCAAATAGTGGGGGTTACGGGGAGTGCCTATTTAGGCATAGATGAATTTTGGTAGGGGCGAATCGCATACGCCCTTCTGACCTGGCACAGTCTTCAAGGGCGTATGCGATTCGCCCCTACCTCTTCTGATTTCGGCACTTTCGGGTTACGCAAGCGCCTCAACTGCACTCTGGTAGCGGAAAGGTTTGACCGGCCATTCCTCATTGCCATTGAGAATTTGCTCAACCTGAGCAACTGTATTATTCAATTTTTGTCGGCTAAACAGTAGCATTAGTTCCGGCAAGTCTGACACAATCGAGTTCATAACGCTACTCTGCACCATTTTAGCCATCTGTAGCCCCAGGAAGCCCATTCGGGCGCGGGCATAAAAAACATGACCAATTTCGTCTACCATAATTTCGTTATAAAGCGAGAGTATACGTTCCAGTATGACTGGCTCGTCCGCGAATAACTCTTTAGCTTTTTCTCGCAGCAGGTAGAAGGCGGCTACTCCAAAAACTTCTCCAGCCATCGCCAGGGGCATAGAAAAGCGCTTTGGTAAATAAATCATCGCATTTATCACAAACCGACTCAGTTTTGAGGTGGGTGGCAAAATTTCCACCTTTACATCAAAAAGGTTTAGTACATCTACTAACATCCGGGTATGATAAAACTCTTCCACTTCAATAAAAGTCTGGGGGTCAGTGGTATCCAGGCTACCTTTACGCAACTTGTAAGCCAATTGGGTATCTACACCGTAGCGTTCACCACGATTTAGCTTGGCGGTGCAAAGCATCCACAGCATTTCCTGGTCGAGATTTGGCTCAATCTCACGGCTTTCGTGATTAAGCCTAAATTTAAGCTGATCTACTTGACGACTGGAACGTAGTGGATGGCTTTCAAGCTGCTTGAAATACTCTTCGCGCTTACTCAAACGACGAGCCTCTGGTTCAGGTACGCCATCGCGCTGACGTAAGAACCCCAAGAAACTGACGGCGGCTTCTTTACGCGCTTGAGGACTCAGCGGTTGATATAATTGTGACATGATTTGATTCCCTTCCAAGACAATTACTTGCAGACGTTTACACAGTCAGGAATGTTATGATAGCATAAAAGACCTGGTGGTACAATGCTCTCAAAGCTGTTCAAATATTTCAAAAAAGGGTATCCACAAAGGCAAAAGACTCGTATAATATATTACGTGGCGAACGGATAATAGAAAGGTAATGCGGGCGATGGACGCAGCCAGGGCAAGCCTGGGGGCGAAACGACTGCGAAACGCGATTGGAATGAAGCTGGCTGCCGAAGTTTTTGGTCGGTTAGCTCAGTTTGGGACTCTGGCGCTGGCGGCGCGGGCGCTAACCCTAGCCGAATTCGGGCAATACGGGCTGGCGCTGGTGTTGGGTTTTCTGGTAGCCCAGTTAGCCGATTTCGGATTACATCTACTGGTGACACGTCGGTTGAGCCAGGAAGGAGAAGGAAATAGAAGTCGGGAGGAAGGTTTTGCGGAGCGGGCGCTGGGTACGAAGTTGGGGTTGTTGGTAGTACTGGGGGGATTGAGCGGGGTAGGGGTAATTTTTGGCGGCGGGTCGCTGGCTTTGTTGGGACTGGTGCTATCGAGTTTGGTTTATTCGCTGGCGGAATTTGGCTTCGCGGTGATGCGGGCGCGGGCGCAGTTGCACTACGAGGCCCGGTTGGTGGTGTTGCATCGCTTTAGTTTGCTGGGCGGGGCGGGCGTAGTTTTTCTGGGCGGAGCAGGCTTGAACGGGCTGGCTATCACGCATTTGCTGGCGAGTGGGGTAGTGGCGGCGGCGGCGTTAAAATTAAGCCAGGTAAAGTTTGTTACTAAATTTGATTTGAGCTTGTTGAAGGCGGCAGCCCCGGTTGGGCTGGCGATTTTTTTGTCGTTATTAGCCTTCAAAATAGATGTACCGTTGCTTCAGTTACTGGGTCAGCCAGGCGAGGAAGTCGGGCTTTACAACGCCGCCTACCGTCTGTTCGAGCCAGTGCTACTTTTTCCGGCGGCAATCATGGCCGGATTTTTCCCAATGCTGGTGCGTACTTCGCCAGGAACACAAGCCGGAGGACAAACGGCGCGGTTGATTGTCGGGCTGGGAAGCGCCGGGATAGCGGCGGGCGGCGGGTTGGTGCTGACGGCGCGCTGGATAATGCCATTATTATTCGGGCCACAGTATGAAGCCGCCGGGCCAACTTTAATGCTGCTAGGGGTGGCAGTGCCGTTTTTGTTCATTAATTCGGGCCTGACC
>JBBQXW010000509.1:0-3205 GCA_038209275.1 Chloroflexia bacterium
GGTAGTTAAAGGATAATTGGCAGCAGTTTTTGAAGCGGGTGGCGGCACAATAAAAGCCACCAGATTTGGGTCGTATAAGCGGCGCTGAATTTCCTTGTAACCCGCGCCATCGGGCGGGTCGAACGGACCGTTTGGCTTGAGCGTCAGGTTCAAGTTGAGGGTTTTAGAATTAGGGTCTTGATAACCCCACACCAGAATGTCAGAATCAATCAAATCAATTTCGCTGGAAGCCTGCTCCGGCTTTTTGACCAACTCCTGACTAACTCGTCCTTCCGCTCCGCCTACGCCACTATGGGCCAGATATTCGTCGCTCAGATTTTTAGCAATTGTGGTGCTGTCGGGCATAGGGGCATATTCATTGCCCTGACCAATACGGGTGAAGGCTACCGCGAATTTTTGGGGCTGGGTCGGCTGGACATAACGGCTTAAATAAACCATTCCAGTAATTAGACCAATTATTGCCAGCACCGAAGCCACTAAACCTAGCCAAAAAACGCGAGGATTATCTATTTTAAAGATAAAACTTCGGCGGCGCGGTGAATTATTACCCTGGCTGCGAATCAGGTTTGGGTCGTAAGTTGGCATCGGGACGGTTGCCTTAGAATTTGGCGGTGCGGCTATAAAACCTCTATCGTTAGCACTCAACTTGCCATCAAAACGCCCTTTATCCAGGTTGGCAGTCAGGAAGCTGATGTAAGGCCGCTGCTCCGAGGGTAATTGAAAAAGTGGCTTACTTAACTCATCCTGAAAAATTGCCACTTCCTCCGACTTTGGTGCTGGCGATGGGACGCTTGCCGCACCAAAAGCCGTATCTTTAACCCCCGGTGTAGCATAATTCGGCGCAGCTTTCGTTTGCATTATCATAGGGACGGTGGCCTGATCGGGCGGCGGTGGCGGCACAAAACCGGGCGTACCGGGCCGTCGAAAATTAGAGCGGGCGGTAGTCATGCGGTGGCGGTTGCGACTGACTGCCCGACGATTGGCTGTGACGATTGATCTGAAGCGCTGCCGCAACAGCCCCATAATTTCGCGGTTTCGGTTATTGTTTTGCGCCATAACTTTACTCTGAGTTACTTATTTTCCTGGTTTTGGAAAAGCTGAAAAAAGCTGGACTTCAGCCTACGACCAGGCAAAAGTCCTAATAATAAAACGAAACGAACAGTGTCCCAATTCTTTTATGTAAAGATAACAGAGCTTGAGCCTACAGTCAAGCCTTTTGCCCGGTTGAAGTATAATTTTGAGAACTTTAACCCTAGCCAGCAATGTTGAAACGCTGATTTTAATTTAGCGACGGCAAAAGTATTAAAAAGCGGCAAAAGGATGTGAGGAAAGTGTGAAAATCAATCTGGTTTAGAGCAAATTAGTTGACAAAATAAAATAACTTCTTTATACTGCATCTACTAGCGCGGGAGAAGATATTCCTCTTTTAAATACTGCAAGTTGATTGCAGTTTTGAATGTATGTTTCGCAGTATTAAAAAGCATATATTCAATCGAAACGAAGGGATAACCTGCGTATTGGTGCAATTGCTCTTTGACCTTTTCTAACCAGATAGCAGGATACTGGTTTAGCTCACTGATTATGGTAGTCAGTTGGTAGGTCCAAATCCTTTCGAGGCAATTTATTCAAGTGCCGTTTCCTGTTGCGCTTTTTGCTAAAGTACGGTTGTTTTAGTGGCAAAACGGTTGGCAGGGAACGGTAAATCCGATATTAAACGTTTTGGTTTCCGGGATAGTATTACATTCTGGATGTTTCTCTCAGTAAATATCGGTGGTAGCCTGAGTAGGAGGTTTAGACTTTAGTGCAGCAGACTCAAGACAGAGAGAGCAGTTCCTCAGCTTCGAGTGTTTTAGACCAGGACGAGAATTATCAGGCTTCACGCGCTGCTCGTTCCCGGCAATCGGTAGACGAAGCTAAACAGTTGCTCGATGAGATTGCGTTTGAGGCCGGTATTCGGTCAGAACGCACTCAGTCAAACCGCCGCCCGGTAGACCCGGCCCGGTTGGTCAAAGGAATACTGCTCTCACCACTCTCCTTGCTTTTCTTTATTGGTAAACTGATCGCCAAACCTTTTAAAAAGGCCGATTTCGCCTTGTTAAAGGAAATGCGAAAGTTTCTTTCTCACCCCGGCCATTTCTTCTGGTTCAATCGCCTGGCTCCCCAGGCCGCTTCTCAGCATTTCCGCACTTCTTCCACCGAGGCCATGACCCATCACGCCCGACGCTATGGCGCACATATCGCCATGCTTTTACTGGCGGTAGTGGTGGTGGCTTTTGGTGGCTTTAGCGGTCTGACCAAAGCGGTAATGAGTCCCGAAAGTATGGCCGCGCCGGATGGCAATACTCAATATGGAACGCTGGCCCAGCTTGGCAATATGCACGAAATTTTCGTGACTGCCATAAATTCGGGTACGGCGGAACCGCGCCGCACCAAAGTGTACGAAGTTGCCCAGGGCGATAATTTGCGGAAACTGGCCGAGCGCTTTGGCCTTAGCCTGAATACTTTGCTCTATGCCAACCTGATTGTAGACCCCGATGCCGATTTGAAGGCCGGGCAGAAACTGGTTGTGCCGCCTACCACCAGTATGTTGCACATTGCCAACCAGGGTGACACGATTGGCAAGCTGGCTGATATTTATCAGGTAGACCCGCTTACTATTATTAATTACCAGCTTAACAATCTGGCTGGCTCTGATTTAAAAACGCAGTTGCAGGTTGGGCAAGAAGTGATTGTGCCAAACGGCACGATGCCTCTGCGTGACAAACTTTATATCTACACCAGCAAATCCGGCGATACGGTTAAATCGGTATCGGAAAAATTTGGCCTTAGCACCTACACCCTGAAAGTAGCAAACGACCTGGACGATGGCTCAATCACGCCGGGCGCAGAACTGGATATTTTGCCGATTAGCGGTATTCAGTATACCATCAGGTCGGGCGATACTTTGCAAGGGATTGCGACGCGCTATTCCGTCCCAGTCGAATCTATTCTTAATTACGCACCGAACAACGTAGCGCGCAACGTGAAGCTGGAAGTTAATCGTTCGATTATCATTCCAAACGGTATCTTGCCCGCGCCACCGCCCCCCACGCCGACACCGCGCCCACAGGTTGCTGCGCCTGCTAATAATAGCAACGCTGCGCCCGCCGCTAACACCAACAAACCAGCCGCACCCGCCGTTAACAATAGCAATAGCAACAATAAG
>JBBQXW010000510.1:0-3075 GCA_038209275.1 Chloroflexia bacterium
GAGCGTACTAGCTTTGCGCCCGATTTCAAGTATCGGGTTGCCGTTGCCGCCCTGATAATCTTGCTGGCTATAGGCGCATTTATCTTGCGGAAGGCCCAGGATGTTCCCGGCACAAACGAACAACTCGCCGCTTTGGAGTAAGGGATAAAGGAGTATAACGTATGGCACTACCCGCAAGAATAATAGAAAGTGACCGAATATACAGCGCCGAGGAATTTATGGCCCTGCCGCTTGACCCTGGCAAACACTATGAACTGGTGAGAGGAGTGGTCAAAGAAATGTCGCACCCCGGCGGCGCACACATGTTAATTATGGATAATCTTTATGGCGAATTAAGAAGTTACGTCCGAGCTAACCAATTGGGGCGGGTGCTACCACCCAGCGGTTACGAACTTAAAATTCCTGGTGCAGATAAAGATACCATCACTTAATTTAAGAATTATACGGGACTGGAAGATGCAAAAGAACAAGAGACCTGCTTCCTTTAACCGGGAAGCAGGTCTTTTTGATGCTAATTTATTGGGCCGTTAAGCCGCCATCTACCAGTAAGGCGTGTCCCGTAACAAAAGAAGCATTATTGGAACAGAGCCAAACCACGGCTTCCGCCACTTCTTCAGGTTGCCCGACCCGGCCCATCGGCGTTAGCGAAGACATATACTGGTCAAAAACCGCAAGGTCGCCGAAATCCCGTTTGGGCATATCGGTCAGGATAGCGCCGGGGCTGACGGCATTAACCCGAATCCCGGCTTTGGCGTGTTCAAGGGCGGCACTGCGAGTTAGCCCAACCACCCCATGCTTGGCGGCGGTGTAGATCGACATATTCGCTATGCCAACGTGTCCGACCAGCGAGGCATTGTTGACAATCGCCCCGCCGCCCTGTTTAGCCATTTGGGGCAATTCGTATTTTAGCGAAAGCCAGATGCCTTTAAGGTTGCCATCAATTGTAAAATCCCAATTATCTGAGGTTTGCTCCACCAGCGCCGCCACCTTGCCTTCGTTACCAGCGTTATTGAAAGCAATATCCAGCCGCCCGTAGGTCGCGACTACTTGGGCAATCAGGGCGGCAACTTCGGCCTCCTGGGTTACGTCAGTCTGGATAAAAGTAGCGTCGCCGCCCGCCGCCTCGATCAAGCGCACCGTCTCCTGCCCTTCTTCTGTCCGACGACCAGCAACCACGACCTTCGCGCCATCTCTCGCAAAAGCCAGCGCCGTTGCCCGACCAATTCCGCTACCACCGCCCGTTACCAACGCTATTTTGCCAGTAAAATCCGTCATAATGTAAGCTCCTTATAATTATTTAGTTTGTTATCAATATTTTCGCTTACCATGAAACTAAAGCCCGTTCTACTCTCAGGCTATGGAAATTTTTGCAAAAATTTCCATAGCCTGAGAGTAGAACAGACTCTTCTTAGCTTTTGAAAATTTTTTGCAAAAAATTTTCAAAAGCTAAGAGAAAGCGAAAACCTTGAGCTTGTTATACTAACTGTATTTTGGAATTATCATTCCAAAATACAGTTAAAAAAATTAATCGAGTACCGAAAGGGTTATTTTTACAATATCCTGTAAAACTGCCGGGTTGGAAGTGGCTTTTGCCGTGACTGCCAGACCTTGCAAATTATTGTATAAAAAACGGGCCAGCGCCTGCAAATCCAGATTACGTTCGCCAAACTCGCCTTGCGCCTGGGCGCGCAGCAGAGCATCGTGCAAAGCCGCTTCGGTCTGCTGCTGGTTAGCCATCACCCTGGCGGCAATCTGGGCATCGTGAGGAGCTAGTTCTACGATAGTATTGACCATCATACAGCCGCGCTTTGGCTCACTATAGGCTAAATCCTGAACCGTTTCTTCAAAAACTTGCCGGATGGCGGCTTTGACCGGGCCGGGTTTCGCCAGGATAGCACTTATTTCACTCACTTTCACCTCCTCATAATGTTTGAGCGCCGCCAAAAAGAGGGCGTGTTTATCGCCGAAAGTATCATAAATACTTTGCCGATTGATGCCAAGCTGGTCAACCAGGTCTTGCACCGAAGTCGCCTCGTAACCCCGGCACCAGAACACGTCCATTGCCTTACCCAGCACTCTATTTTGGTCAAATTCTTTCGGTCTTGCCATCGTAGTTTTTCTTCCTCAAATTGAGTATAGCAGTTTTGGAACGATAAGTCAATAACCTCAAGAGATAAATCTTTATTACATTACAAAGGCTGCTTCGTAATTTCGCGGCGATAATTGAGCCACAATAGCAAGCCAATTGCGACGGGCCAGACCACAATCAGTAAACCGTAAAAATTATTGTACAACACAAAATAAAGTAGCCACGAGCCGAACAGTATGCCCACCGCCAGCCCAAAGTAAGCCGCGTTAGATTTGCTGCGAATAAAAAGCAGAAGCAGGGGCAAAGCAAGAATGACCGGGTTGCTGATATTGGTCTGCGGCGGCAACAACAGGGTTAGCAAGAGCGCGGCACAAAAAGCCAGGTCAAAGGTCTGGCCCAAACCGCCCCCCGAAGCTGAAACTGAAGCTGAAAACCGCGCTTCGCGCACCCACAACCACCCGCCAAAGCCCAGCAGCAGCAACCAGAGCAGCACCGCCGGAACTACCCCCAAACCGCCCAACCAATCAAACAGAAAGCCAGGGCCGGTCAATGATTTTTTATAGGAAGGATAGCGCGCCGCTACCGTGACGAATTGACGGAACCAATCTGGATAAAAAGCAAAAGAAAGCGCCGCTAACCCCCCCCGCGTCAGGCCAAAACCGGCGACGGTGCGCCACTGCCTGAGCCAGAGCGCCCGCAATAATAGCCAGGGAATCAGTACCAGTGTTAGCTGCGGCTTGACGGTAGCCAGGGCCAGCACCACACCCGCCCAACCGGGCGCGCCAGTTTTCAAGCAGTAATAGGCCAGACTTAACAGCGCCGCCGCCAGCAACGCCGATTGGCCTAGCATCAAAGAAGAAAAAGCCGGAAACATCAGCAGGAGCGAGGCATAAAAAGCGGTTCCTCGCAAAGGCGAAGCGGGTCGCCAGCCCAACACCCGCGTTAAAAGATAAATCGAGGCGGCGTAGACTGCCAGCAAAAAGCCC
>JBBQXW010000511.1:0-3065 GCA_038209275.1 Chloroflexia bacterium
GAATGATTATTATCCTGCTCCCGACCTGTCTTTTTGGTTAGCTGCCCGCAAGCCGAAACGTAGCACCAAAACCGCGCCCTACCCCGATCTGGCAATAGAAGTGCAATCACCCGACCAGAGCTTGCCCAAGTTGAAAACTAAAGCCCAAGAGTACCTTACTGGTAGGGTGCAACTGGTCTGGATTATTCAGCCCACCAAAAAGATTGTGTTGGTTTATCGCCAGGGCCAGCCACAGCCTGTCACGATTGCCCCGACTGGTGAATTGGATGCTGGCGATGTAATACCGGGTTTTAACATTAAATTGGAGGATTTATTTGGGTAAAAGATGTGGTGCTGACTTTTATAGTCGGACAAATAACTCGTTTAACTTCAATGTGAAACCCGGTATTACCTCTTCCCCGTTAATTTCCTCATTCATTTTTAGCACCTTACAGGTATAACCCGGTCTTTATGGTAAACCTCCACTATCTTATTTCGTGGGTCAATCGCCCATACAATGCGTACTCCATAATTCAAATACTTTAAAATTTTATTTTTGGTGGTGCTTCTACCTGTTGGTTTATCCGAATTAGTAGAGGAAAGCACTTCGACTACTAAATCAGGGATGCCTTTTACATAGTCCTCACTCACTCTGGGAACACGAGTTGCAATCATAAAAGCCAGGTCAGGCACTGTTATCCAGGTTAACCCCATTTCAAAGGTAGTCGAAAGCCAGGCAGTGCCTAATCGCTCTTTCGGGTCAAAAATAAAGAGATAATTACTGATTCGGCGAACGATTCTACCCTGCACATCATTGGGTAATTTCCTATTCGTCAATCTACCTTCGCTCAACTCGTATTGCCTGCCGTCATCTGGCAATTCGTTAAATTCTTCAGAATTGTAGATTCGACCCATTTGTTCTCCTTGTACCTTTCGGATATCATATTAAGAAAACATTACCCACAACCGCAACATTTCGGCAACACTCCACGCCTGGGCGATGCAACCGAGCGGGCGGTGAGGCGGGTCGCCGTCGTAAACTTCGTTGAGCGAACCAACGCTACCTTCGCGCAACTGCTCAATTAGTGGTTCGAGAAAGGCGCGGGCGGTAGCTTTATCACCATAAATGCGATAGTGCGCTTCCACGAACGGGCCAATCAGCCACGTCCAGACTGTTCCCTGATGGTAAGCCCCATCGCGTTCCTTGCGTCCGCCCGTAAAGCGTCCAATGTAGCGCAAATCGTTTGGCGAAAGACTTCGCAACCCGTAGGGCGTTAGCAAACTTTTGGCGCACACATCCAAAATCGCTTCCGCCCGCGAACGATTGACGATTGACGATTGACGATTGACGATTGGAATTTCATCTGCATTTTCAGAACTTTGAACTTTGAACTTTGAACTTTGAACCGCTGTTTCCACGAACGGCCCGAAGGGGAGCGAGAGCGCGAAAAGCTGGTTGGGGCGGAGACTGCAATCGTGTCCAGCTTTGTCTACGTATTGGCCCGGCGGGTCGGCGCTTTCGATTACATCGAAGAGATGTTCGCCTTCCTCGTACCAGAATTTAGCATGGAAGGAAGTTTGCACCTGCTCGGCTAACGCCTGATAGGATTGGCTTTCGGCTTCGGGTCGTTTTAGTTCGGCGGCAAAATAAGCCATCACGTTCAGGGCGTTGCACCAGAGCGCATTGATTTCGACGGGCTTGCCGATGCGCGGCGTAACCACCCAATCATCAACTTTGGCATCCATCCAGGTGAGTTGCACACCGGGAACACCCGCCCGTAATAGACCATCTTCCGGGTCAACTTGAATACCGTAGCGCGTGCCTATTTCATGCCATTTTACGACTTCCGCCAGCTTTGGATAAAGTTCTGTGATCAGGGTTTGGTCGGCAGTCGCTTCGTAGTAGGCATACACGGCTTGAAACAGCCAGAGCGTCGCATCTACCGTGTTATATTCCGGCTCTTCGCCACTATCGGGGAAACGGTTGGGCAACATGCCTTTATCGAGGTAGGCGGCAAAAGTCCGCAACATTCCGGCAGCTTCGACATAGCGCCCGGTGGTCAGCATCAAACCGGGCAAAGCAATCATGGTGTCGCGTCCCCAATCGCTGAACCAGTGATAGCCCGCGATGGCACTGCGGTCAGGCACATCGGGCGGCAATACGGCGCGCACCGAGGGCCGGGCCACGACAAACTGGTCGGTGGCATTAAAAAGCAACTGGCTCACCTGGTCGCGCTGCTCAAAGCCGCCCGCCTGCCGAAGTTGGTTCAGCCGAGTTTGCGCGGCAGCCCGCACGACTGAAAAATTACGCTCTGGTACTGGCAACGTCGCGGCCTCACCCGCCAGCCACCAGACCATCGTGGCGCTTTCGCCCGGTTTGATAGTAGTGCGGAAAACATGGGCGGCGAATAAATCTTCGGTACAATCAAGGCCACGCTCGGCTTCGGCCCGGTGATAATAGTTCCAGTAGCCCAGCCCCACCCATTCTGCTTGCCAGCGCCCAACACTATCCCCCGTCATACAGAGGGTTGGCGCGTTTTGACTGGCCCGGTAGCTAAACGCCCCGTTCCATTGCTCGACCAGCCAGCGCCAATCGGCTTGTCCGTGCTGTTCGTCGTGGTAATCTTTGGAGCAGAGGAAGGGGCGCACGGTTAATCCAGCCCGTCCGCCTTCGGGCGTGCCTTCCAATCGGTAGTTTAGATAGACCGCGTTGAGACCATAGGGCATACAAATAGTTTTAATGAGGTGGCAACCGGGCAAGGCGTAGCGAAACTCAACCGAAGTGCCGTCAAAGCTGAACTGTTCGAGATATTCGTAGCCGTGCGGGTCAATTGTGCCGCCCTGCCATTCGTTGACCCCAAGTTTATAAATCGTGCCATCCAGGGCGATTTCTTCATCGCTTTTGGAAAGCAAAACGGTGCGCTGCACTGGCGGATTTACGGCAGCAACCAATAAACCATGATAGCGTCGGGTGTTCGCACCCAGCACTGATGCCGAGGCATAACCGCCCAGCCCGTTAGTCAAAAGCCATTCGCGTCCCAGCGAACGGTCAACCTCGCCCAATTCGGCGGCTTCAAACTGAATCA
>JBBQXW010000512.1:0-3032 GCA_038209275.1 Chloroflexia bacterium
AACCTCCCCGCCAGCGATAGCGTTGGTCTCACTGCTCAAGTTGCCTATCTGGTCATAAAGGTAGTTATAGGTAAAGCCGTTGATGTTGCCGCCGGTTGGCCCAACCTCGTTGCGGCTGGTCAACTGGTCAGCCTGATTGTAGCTATAAGTAGTGGTCAGCACCAGCGTGCCTGTTCCGCTCTTGGTGTTGGGCGGTAGGTAGCTGTTCATCTGGCTACGGTTGCTGCGTCCATCGTAAATATAGGTAGTAGTGATAGGCGCACTACCCGAGGTTGCGCCGGGTCTGGTTTCCTGGGTCAGCCGGGAAAGTTCATCATAGTTGTAACTCAGGCTGCGGCTCTGCCCGTTCAAGTTCTCGCTGATGGCGGTGCGATTACCCAACGGGTCGAGGGTATAGGCCGGAGTAACTAATAAATTTATTCATTTAAGCATAAAATCCCAAGATTTTGAAAACTTTTTAGCCTTAAAATAATAGGGAGAAGTTTAGATAATAATGTTCACCTCGGTAGAATTATTGCTATTAAGTTAAATCTATTACCTTTAACTTAAAAGTAAATACTGTTAAATAACAGCATATAAATCCCAACGAGGATTCTGCCAATATATAAATCCCCCTTCATCTATTGGCACATCTATTTCTGCTGGGCTAATAAGTAAATGTCCAATAATTGTTGATAGAAGAATCCATTCTTGGTCATATAAGCGGGGTCGGTTTCTTTGATAATTATTTTTTGAAACCAAAAAAGTCCGACTCAAAATTTTGCCTTCCCAGGTGTTAACTTCCAAGTCGGTCAAACGTTTTCTAGAGTAAGATAGCGAAGCAAAAATAGTCGGTACCAAAATCACTTCATAAATTTGACCAGTTTGTAATCCAGTGCTAATCGGTTCAATAAAATCGAAAATTTGCAGCACCTGACCTAGTGATGAGCGCAATTTCAAAAATCGGTCATAAATTCTATCTTCATAGGTTGCGCCATCATTATTTTCTTCTAATATTCCAACGATAAATTGTTGCATATTTCTCCACAAATATTATGGGGTATAATGGGAGCAACCAGAAAAAGTTGGTAAGTTTTCAAGCGGTCTTTTGGAACAAATGCTCTAATTGCTCACTCCGTCCACTTAAGACTAGCGCCCGCACATTTTCAATTGCTTGCGCCCCCTCACGACACCAGTGCATCCCACTCCCACATAAGCGAGCTTTGACCAATTGTTTACAGCCACTCTCCATCGTCCCACTCCCGATTTGATAGCCTTTGGCCCGAAATTCTCCATAGGCCAAACGACCAGCTGTATAGTGGCCCTCAAAATAGGCCGCTTCGCGCCGCATCCCTTCCTTTTCCCGCTCACCTAGCCTTTCAAGGCCGCTTAAAGCTTTGCAAAGATCGAGCGGCAGGTGACCGACTGGATGGGCTTATAACTTAAAGTATACGGATAAATCAACCGGCAGATAAATCCTGGCAAAAAGAGTGGAGAATAGTAAAAGAGAATGACTCTTCTCCCTTACTGTGCTATAATTTTAGCTGATTTCGCGTAAAAAAGCTATTTTTAAGGCAAAAAGCTATTTTTAAGGCAAAAAGAGGTGGCGGTGAACGAAGGGGTAAATTCAATCGAAGCGGGCGGCTCTTCGTCAGACATAACCTTACCAATCCAAAACCTGGCAGCGGTTGAGGTTGAATTAAGGCGTAGCCTAGAAAGTTTAATTGCCGGTAAATTGTCGCCCCTAACCAGAAAAGCGTACCGCCATGATGCACAAGTGTTTATTAAATGGTTAAGCAGCCGGAATTTGGAGCTAAGCGGCCTGACTGGAAGCGATATTGAGCAGTATCGTACCCACCTGGTGGAACGCTATAGCAAAAATACGGCGGCCCGGAAGTTTGTGGTAGCCCGCCAATTCTTAGAGGAGGCAGTTTGCCGTAATCTAATCCGTTATAATCCGGCCCGTAAGGTTAAAGGTTTCACGGCTGACCAGGAAACACCCCATAACGCCCTCGATAAAAAACAAGCCAAACGATTATTGGAGGCCATTGACACGACCAGCCGCCAGGGTAAACGAGACTATGCCATTCTTTCGCGCTTGCTTAGAACCGGTCTGCGGCGCAGTGAATGTGCTGCCCTGCGCCTGTCTGATTTACAGCAAGAACAGGGTCATCATATTGCGGTCATTCAACATGCCAAAGGGGATAAGCGGCGCAAGATCAAAGTGCCAGTGGATGTCCAGCGGGTAATCGAGGATTATCTCAGTGCGATAGGCCGAAACTTTGATGAAATAGGACAAAGCAGCCAGCCCCTCTTCGTCCAATTTCGTAAGGGTGATCATCCCCAGGCTGCCGGGATTAGCGATCAGGTGATCCAGCGAGTGGTCGAAACGACCTGTGAAGTAGCCGACCTGAATCTTAAATTAACGCCACATGGCTTACGAGCTACCTTTGTAACTTTGGCCCTGGAAGGCGGGGCCAAGCTGGAGCAGGTTCAATACGCGGTCGGCCACGCTGATCCGAGAACCACTGAACGCTACCACAAACGTAAACTCAATCTTGATAACAACGCGGTAGATTTCGTCAAACTCGATTGAAGTTCAAGAGGCGGTTTCCTTTTCCTACAGCGCCCGCCGAAACTTCTTCCAGCTAACCTCTAAATAAACAAATGTTCTGAAAAGCCTGCCTCCCCCCTTTTTGTCTGGTCTCCTATAGCTAGACCGAGCGTAATACAAGTACTATAGATGTTAAGAAAAGGTTTTAGAATCAGGCCGCGGCCTGCTCAGTTGCAGTCTCGCCTTTGCGGTAACAGCCAAACAGTCCCAATATTTCTTCGGGTTTTTGCTCAAAGCTTTCTAAGGCTTGATCTACCGCTTCACCTAGCTTGCCAAACTCAGCAAAATATTTGTTGTGGGTGCCTTTGCGCTTGGTCTTGCGCCACAAATATTCGATTGGATTGTAGTCGGGCGAATAGGCCGGCAATTGATACACCGTTATCCGTTCGCGCTGCTCTTCAAAGAATTCCTTCATCTCCTTGCTGGTGTGATACCGCGC
>JBBQXW010000513.1:0-3032 GCA_038209275.1 Chloroflexia bacterium
CCAACAAAGCGCGGGCATCACGCCTAATGAAGCAGATGTGGGCCGGGTCAAAGGGGCGGTAATGGTTTCGCTCAACGCACCAGTGGCGGGCAGCGAAGCCGAGGATGTCGAGCTTATGCACACGCTGGACGACCCGACTGCTGATGTGGTGGAAGCCGCCGCCCGCCGGGAAATGGTGCGGATTTTACACGGTCTGATTAACCAGATGCCGACTCAGTATCGTGCGCCCCTGGTCTGCCAGTGGCTGATGGGGATGCGGATTAAAGAGGTAGCCGACGAACTAAACCTGACAGTAGACCAGGTGAAGCACAATACGGCACGCGGTATCAAGTGGCTACAAAAAAACATGCCCGGCGATGCCCGCGACTGGCTTTTGTAACTTTTAGCATCTTCTCCAAAATTGCTTGATTGGACGGATACAAAATCCGCCCCTATCACAATTTATGGAGAACATAGTAGTCTTAACAAAGCGGATTTTAACTCAAAATTCAAAACTCAAAATTCAAAATTTCCTAGTTGGAGGCGGTCAATGCAAGGCGATACTAATAAGCAAAATTTACCAGATGAAGAACCGGGAACCGAATTAACGGGTCGGTTTACCGAAACGCTGGCCGCTTACTTCGAGCAGCGCAATAGCGGCGCACCCCCCGCCGAAGTAGCCGCCGCTTTTCATGAAGTAGATGATGAAATTCGACAGGCCATAGCTCTTTTGCAATTCCCGGAGCGGGTGGCCCTTACTCAGCCCGATATAGACCGGGCCTGGCAAAACTTCCGGGTGCAGGCTTTTGTGGCTGCTTCCGCACCCGTAACTCAGGTTGCGCCAGAAGCTAATAGTCTGGGCGGTTACGTAAATGAGGCGCTCCAAACCGGGCAGGTGGTCAAGGATTCGGGCTTGCCGCGCGAAACGCTGGAAGCTCTGCGGGCCGATGCCACGCCTTTATCCGAACTGAAGGGTTTTGAACTGGCTGATTATGCCGCTTTAGCCAAACGCTATGGCGTAAAAGATAACCTCTTCCCGCGTATGTTAAAATGGCTCAAGGGGTTGGGCAAAAGCTTTACTGCACCCTCTTTCGGTAGCCTGAGTAGCCGCCCGATGTATGCCCGGCAGGAAGATTATAAACATCAGGTGGACGAAGAATTTTTGGCCGGGGAAATGCAGCGAACCGAGCCGAAAGAAAATCAGGCTCAAGAGGGAGAGACCGACGATAAAAAAGAGGGTTAATATTTATGGCAGGCGCACGTGGGCGCTGGTCGAATCGTCCGAGTTTGAGCAAAATTGAGCAACAGGCTACCCGGTTAGTCTCCGACTTCCGGCATCGCCTGGAACAGGCGGGGCTGACGGTGCCGCCTATTCCGCCTGTCCCGGTAGAATATTTGGCCCTGACTGTGACCGACCTGACCTTGCGCGGTGTGACTGATCTTAACGCTGATGGCAAACATCTTTCCGCCATGCTCGACCCGGCACGCGAAGAAATATGCTACGAAGAAAAAGACTCGGCCACCCGTCAGGCTTTTTCGATTGCCCACGAACTGGGTCATTATTTCCTCCATTATTTGCCCCTAAAAGCTGAAGCGGCCCGACCCTCGCTCTTTAGCAGCGAACATTTCGAGCCAGCCGAAGGCGAAATGCCCGGCTATTTCCGCGAAAGCCAACCTGAAACTGCGCTCGAAACGCCACGCTATTATCGCTGTAGCGAAAGCGAAATCGGCGCGCCCGAAGAAGCCAAAACGGGCAAATTAAGCAAATCGGCCCTTTCCAGCCCCGAAGAACAGGCCCGTTTGTTAAAAATCATTCGGCAAAAAGAATGGGCTGACCGTCTGGAATGGGAAGCCAATAGTTTTGCCAGCAGTCTGCTGATGCCCGCCGATTTGGTGCGTTGGCTTGATACCAAACACGCAGGCGATGTAAAAGTTATATCGCAGGAACTGGGCGTGAGCCTGACCGCTATACGTTACCGCATGAACCGTCTGGGACTGCGCCAGGACGAAAATATGGGCATGTTCCCCAAAGACAAAACCAAAGCCACCGAAAAAACCAAATCTAAAAAAGATACCCCAAATCAAGGCACTTTTCTCTAATTTTGCAGATTACTTCTTTAGCAGTAGTTTTAAAATTTTCCCAAATTCTCGGTTCAAGTGAACTTGTAAGGGGCGTGGTCTTCTCGCCCAATCTGGCTATAGCTACATCAAAATCGAAAATCAAAATTAGAAGGAGAACTCGCAATGAACCCGACCATTGCGCTCGTCCTGGTAATTCTGCTCGTGGGCCTACTCAGCCTTTACAGATGGTATTGTTCATCTTCGCAGCCTGTTCGTCTTTGGTTTGCGCTGCCTTTGCATCTGGCTCAATCGGTGATTTGTGGGCTGTTTATCTGGCTGCTGAATTTGCTGACTGGCTGGGGGCCAGTGCGCGCCCTCGATTCTATCTTATCCGGCCTGGGTGTACTGACTTTTACCGGGCTGGCACTGGGCTTTCTATCCCCCTTTGCTCTTTATTTTCAGGAATGGCGCGGCCTTTTCGCTTTCTTACTGGATTTTCAGCCACCGCAACACACCCGGCGCAATCTCCACCCGCGTTCGGTTTCTTCCAACATTAAAAGCTCACGTTCTCATTCTCAGCCCGTTGCGTTGCCTTTACCCGGCAACAGCCCGCGCCTGGATTGGTGTCCCGAATGTGCGCGCTGGCACAGCGCCCAGGCCAACCACGAACACAGCAATCTGGCAGGCTAATTGCTAGATTTAGCCTTTGAAAACTTTCGCGAAAATTCTAAAAGCTATGACTATTTAGGTCAAGGAGGATGAAAATGTTACTTGAAAACAAGAACGCGATCATTTATGGTGGTGGTACCATCTGTGGCGCGGTGGCTGGTGTCTTTGCCCGCGAAGGGGCGAAGGTTTTTCTGGCGGGGCGCAACCTTGCCAAACTGGACAAGATAGCCCAGGAAATCACCGCCGCCGGAGGAGTGGCTGAAACGTCCCAGGTGGATGCGCTTGACGAAGCGGCGATTGAGGCACACGCTGAGGCGGTGGCG
>JBBQXW010000514.1:0-2842 GCA_038209275.1 Chloroflexia bacterium
GCAGGCAATGTTTTTGCCGGAGTAGTGGGGCGTGCTTCGGGGGTAGTAGTAGCAGACCGAGCTGGTTCGGTTGGAAATTTGCCTTCTGGCTTTAGTTTTTACCTGAATAATTCGGTAGCAGTGCAGGCCGGAGCAATTGCAGGTGGTAGTGAGCAGCAAGTTAAGGTGGTTTCGCCCGCCGACCAGGAAGCCCTAAAAAAGCAACTGGTGGAAAAGGCCAAAGCCGATGCGCTTGCCAGCATGAAGAACCAGTATAATCCGGCGACCCAGGATATGCAGATTGCGACGGGCGAACCTTCCTGCCAGTTTAGCAAAAATCCGGGTGATATAGCCGATAGCTTTACTGGTACTTGTTCGGTCAAGCCGATTGCCTACGTCTATAGCAAGGATGCTTTCCAAAAAGCAGTGCAAGAGCAACTGGTAAGTGGCCCTAACCAGAAGATTGACCTGGCTAGTATGTCAATAGGCAATAACGGTCAGCTTAAAACCGAGAACAATCGGCTGATTTATCAAACGCCCGTTTCGGCCAGTAGCTATACGCCAGTAGACCTGGCTAAGTTCAGGGATGACATCGCTAACAAAACCAGAGCGGAAGCGCAGGATATAATTACCCGCGATTATCCCTCTATCGCCAGCTTTGTTACTACTGCTGATAAGTTGCCCGAAGCCGGAAAAATCGAGGTTGTGACTACGCCTTCGGATGCTGTTGTGGCAACGGCTACTCCGGCGGCTGGAAGTGGTAGTCCCGCGCCCGGTGCGACGGGTGGCCCTGCCACCAGCGCGACCCCGAAACCTTAATTACTATGCGTTACCTTTGTCTCGATTTAGGGCGAAGGCGAATAGGCGTGGCGACGAGTGACGAAACCGCTCTCATCGCCACGCCTTTCGGCGTTATTTATGTGCGTACTCAGGAACAGGTTTTTCGGGAAGTGGCCCGGTTGGTCAAGGAGCAAGAGGTCGGAGGGGTGGTAATCGGTCTACCTTTACAACTAAACGGGCAGGAAGGCATCGAATCTGGTCGCGCCCGCGATTTTGCTTCCGACCTGGAAAAATATATTGATGTACCGATTGCCTTCATGGACGAGCGCCTGACCAGCGTCGAAGCTGACCGCTTGATGCTCGAAGCTGGCTACAAACGCGACAAGCGCCGCGCCAACATAGATGCTACCGCCGCCGCCCTCATCCTCCAGGCTTACCTCGATGCCGAACGCAACAAAGCCCGCCGCCCGATGGATTAAGAAGTTCAAAGTTCAAAGTTAATCCGCAATCCATTCAATCCAACTGCCGTGCGCTTCGCATTGGGCCAATTCTTCGTGGGTGCGTGCGCCGTTCTGGTAGGTTATCAGGTTGAGGCGAGGATTTTCTTTACCGTGCAATTGTTCAAATGAGATACGATAAATTTTACGCTCGGCGCTGGCCTGAAGTAGCAGCGTTGAAAGCTGTTCGCGGGCTTCAGGTGAGAATTGGTTGAGAGTAAAAGAGTGAAATATGCACAGAGTGCTGTCCATCGGCGCGCTTTCTATTACTTCGAGCAGTAACTCAAGCGCATCTCCCGCCAGCAATCGCGGCGGATTCTGCCTCGCCAGCGTCAGTGCATTTTCCAGGCGCTCCAATCTTTCGTGATGCCCAGGCCAGATAAGCGCCCGCAACCAGAGAATTGCATCCGCATCGTGGATGTCAATTGGGTTCAGGTCTAGCCCTACCCGAAACGTTACTTCTGGCATTACCTCTGGCAAAGCCGGAATTTTAGCCCCGCGAAAAGTAGAAGTTAGTTGTAAAGGCGAGTCCTTTATGCCATAGCGCCGCCCTTCGCCGTAGTCGTAGCCGTATCTATCCCAGAGCAAATTTAGTCCGGCGCTCGTGCCAATTTCTACCAGCGCCAACGGCTGATTTGGCTCTTGCTGTATCACGCGATTAAAAGCGGGTAGCCAGGTGGCACAACGTCGGACTTCATTCGTCTGTACTCGCCGCGTTTTCAGCAACCCTATGATGCTTTCGGTATGTTCCAGGCAAAACGCCCGGAACAACGGGTATACATTCTGCGAAAGGTCAGGCGCATCGGTCAGGCTGGCATAAAAAGCCGCCAGTGGATGTTTTATCCCGCTCAACAGCAGATAATGTACTGCACCCAGCAACAAATTAGGCACGGGCTGACCCGGCGCGGTCTGTGCCGCTATCGCCAGCACTTCGTTGTCCTGGGCAATTCCCCGGCAGAGTTGGTCGTAAAGCGGCGAAGAATAAATTTCTTTTTCCGCAAAAAGCTGAAACTGTTTTGCCAGCCGCTCGATTACCTCATCAGTTACAGGCGCATCCATGTTTAACACCCTTATCAACTTTGAACTTTGAACTCTAATTCAACCGGGTATGGTCGGTGCCACGCTCGACTAATGAGACGAAGTGCGCTTCGCCCGGCCCGGTGTATTCGGCTTCGGGGCGAATCAGGCGGTTATCGCCGACCTGCTCCAAAATATGGGCCGTCCAGCCTGCCGCCCGGCTTGCCGCAAAGGTAGGCGTGAACAAATCGCCCGGCAACCCAACCGAAGCCAGCAGCACCGCCGAATAAAATTCCACGTTAGTATACAGGCGACGGCCCGGTTTCAACTCGTCCAGCAACGCCAGTGCCAGTTCTTCTACCCGGCGGGCCAGCACAAATTCCTGCGGGTCAGCCAACCGCGCCAGTTCGCGCAATTCCTCAGCGCGAGGGTCTTCGGTTTTGTATACCCGGTGTCCAAAGCCCATCAAGCGGTCTCCGTGTGTTATCGCTTGCCGCAACCAGCTTTCGGCCCGTTCTACCGTCCCAATTTCTTCCAGCATATCCAGCACTTTTGAGGGTGCGCCGCCA
>JBBQXW010000515.1:0-2807 GCA_038209275.1 Chloroflexia bacterium
AGGGTTTTAGCCAGCCCAAAATCGGCGAGTACCGCTCTTCGCTCGTCGTAAAGCAAAATATTGCCGGGTTTTAAATCACGGTGGACAATTCCTTTGCGGTGGGCGAAACTAAGCCCGCCTAGCACTTGCTCGAAAATATAAAAAGCTTGCTGCCGGGTGAGTAATTCACGCTTGATGCGCTCTTGCAGGCTGCCGCCGCGCACATAGGGCATTACCAGATAGAGGTACTCATCGGTGCTACCGTAATCTATGACAGGCAGGATAGCCGGGTGGTCAAGTTGGGCAATCGCACGGGCCTCCCGGTCAAAGCGCTCGACCAGGCGCAACTCGTCGTTACCATCGCGGCTGACAGGTAAAATTTTAACCGCCACTTCGCGGTTGAGGGCCAACTGGCTACCCAGCCAAACTTCCGCCATTCCGCCTTTGCCAACCAGCGAAATAAGCCGATATGCCCCAAGTTGTTTGTTTTTGAGATCCATGGATTTTCTTGCCCCAAAGTTAAGTTCAGGCAGCACCTACCAGCGAGACCTTTTGCTGGCGCAATTGGGCCTGTAAATCGCGTACCACCTCAACCAGTTTTTCGATTTCCTCTTTCATACGGCCCACATCGTCAGGCTTTTGCAAACCTTCTTCCCACAATTCGATGGCAGCATTGAGATAAGTAATAGGCTGAACCAGTTGGTCGTGCAGGTTGCGGGCATCAATGTAGTCGTGTGGATTTGAACTTTTCATCTTCTTCCATCCTGTAACTTCACATGAGCTATCTAAACTAGATTAAGTAAAGCCAGCCAGATTTAAAAAGCGACGAAGGAGCATGGATAGGTTGAAGTTAAGACGAGCTTCCAGTAATTGTATTAACCCAGCAGTATAGATAGAATATAGCACTTTGACATTACGAAATACATTAAGAAATATAAAGGTTCAGCCTGCTCGTTAAATCAAATTCGGGCAACATAGCGCCCTGGATTCAAAGTATTAGTCGGATCAAGCTTGAACTTGATGCCGCGCATTAATTTAATTTCAGCTTCGTTCAGGCCGTTGCCCCAGATGTCGCCCAGTTCGCGCTTGAGCGCCACCGACACGCGCTCGGCGGCAACCGAACCACGTCCGCTTTCGGCCTGTCGGGTAATTTCTTTAATAACCCGAAGGGCTGCCGCGTCATTGTCGTAACTACCAGTGATATAGAGCAGACCATGTCCGGCGTGGGCCAACCCACTGATTTCAACCTCGTGTTTAGCAGCGCTACGTCGGGCAACTTCCAGGATTGTGGCACTATCGGCGGGCAACACGCCTACTTTGAGCGTAAAGCTTTTTTCCAGGTCAAGTTTGTTAAGTTTATCATCAAAGGCAAAATCGGTGATGTTACGCCAGATTTGTTTTTGGTCGGCGCGCTCGTCTATACGCTCAAAACGGGTGCTGCCATTTTGATTACCCAGCGCCTCTACATCATGCACCTGTCGCTCAACCGCCAGAGCGGTGTTGCGAACCTCGGTTAGAAGCAGCACATTATTTTCCGGCGCGTCCAGGCCAAGCGTTTTGGCAGTGCGATTATCCAGCACCGTCAATGAAGTCGGGAATAATCCGGCATCAATAATTTTGAGGGCCGTTTCACAGGCGGCTTTTTCGTCCTTGAAGGCGGCAATCAGGGTACTGGAAGCTCTGGGCAACGGCATAAGCTTGAAATTCATATCGAGAATCAGGCCAAGCGTGCCGAGCGAACCAATAAAAACTTTCATCATGTCGTACCCAGCTACGTTTTTCACCACCCGTCCGCCGCTATGCGCTATCATGCCTTCCGACAAAACAAAGCGCACCCCAATTAGCCAATCGCGGGCTGGGCCGTAGTGAAGGCGGGCCGGGCCACTGGTGTTGGCAGCAACCGCGCCCCCGATAGTTGCCCGCGAGGAAAGCGCCGCTTCTACTGGCAAGAACTGCCCGTTTAGCTCAAGCTGGCTTTGTATCTTTTGCAAATTCGCGCCAGCTTGTACCCCAATCATCAAATCAGCCGGGCTATATTCGAGTACCGCGTTCAGGCGCTCGGTGCTGAGAACTAAATCGAGCGCGGCAATCGGATTGCCCAGACTGGTTTTAGTGCCACCGCCCCGTATCGCCACCTTCAAACCATTGGTGCTGGCATATTTAAGGAAAGCTGCCGCCTGTTCCTGGGTTTCGGGCCGGATAATAGCGCGGGGCAACAATCCATCCACCGCCGCCGCTTCCAATCGGGCCGGGTCAATCAACAAACCATCTTCGCCCGCAATCTCGCGCAGTGCCTCAAAATCTATTTGTGGTCGGGTGGTTGTATCTAACATAATTTTCCCCTCGCTATAATTTTACTCTCTATAATCCTGCTTTATTGATTAAGCTCAGTATTATTCAAATAACTTCTGTGGGAGCGAGCTTCCGCTCAATAAACCATCGCGGTACGGCACAAAAGCGCCGTGCGCGTTAATGATACAAGCATCTTCTGGCAGGCTTTGGGCGGGCGACCACCTAGTTTGCCAGTATTAGCGTCAGGTGAAGCAGTCTGAAATTGACCACCGCAACTGCTTAACATAACAACAAGTGCCATCAGCGCAATGCTTTTTTTCAACTGGTAAAGAGTTCCCATACTACACCTGCCCGGACAAACTGATGCCTTTCTGACGAATTGTATCACAGGTCTTACTATTTTAGAAAGAGCAAAGTTTAGCTTGGAGTGTCTACTTTCGCAGAGGTGAATTTTAGTAGGGGCGAAACGCATAAGCCCATGTAAGTTGTAACAGGTGACCAGGGGGTAATAGATTAGCCCCAACCACCGCGGGTTT
>JBBQXW010000516.1:0-2762 GCA_038209275.1 Chloroflexia bacterium
CAGGAATTGGGCCGGGCAAGTGACACTTTCCGGCAGGAAGTAGAAAAACATTTTGGGGATGCCCCGGTTGCTGACCGCGCCCGTTATACTCCATTTTTAAGGCCCACTCTCAACATCAATTCGTTTTTGACCGAAGGCGCACCCGCCCCGCAGATGCGGACGATTATCCCCGGTTGGGCCGAAACGACCATAGATGTGCGCCTCACGCCTGGTATGGTGCCACAAGAAATTTACGCCACCCTGGAAAAGCTGGTTACTCAGGCAAATGAGCGGAGTGAGGATACAGGCATATCTTTCTCGATTGAGCAGCGTTCGGCCTGTGCCGCTTCCTATACTTCGCCGGAGCGTGAAGGCTTCGCCTGGCTCAAGCAAGTCGCCGAAACTTTCTGGCAAGAAGATATGCGGATAATTCCTTTGCTTGGCGGCACTTTGCCCAACGATGTCTTCACCGATGGCTTGAAACTGGCTTCTTACTGGCTCCCGGCGGCAAACTCAAATAATCGCCAGCACGATACCAACGAGCATTTTGTGCTGGAACATTTCTTCCGTCAGCAGGAATTTTACGCAACCCTGGCGGCAACCGAGTATAAGTAAGTTTTGAATTTTGAATTTTGAGTTTCTGTTTAGTCAGGGACGTAAGAAGGTGCGCCTTTTTGTGAAAAGGTGAAGTTGGTAGGGGCGAATCGCATACGCCCTTGAACACTGTGCCAGGTCTAAAGGGCGTATGCAATTCGCCCCTACCGAGGCCAATTTCGACACTTCATGCAGGAAGTGTGTAAAATTAAAGCGCCGAAGGTGGCAAAATATAGCAGGATGCAAGATGAGGATGAGGAGAGTAAATGTTTGCAAAGCTGAAGCCGGAGTTGGACGCGATTTTTAGTAATGGCGCACATTACGGGCAGGAATCGCTTACCACCGGGCAGGGAGTTCTGTATGATACGCTTATGTCGGAACTGACCGACGAATTTTGGAATGACCTGGAAAAGGTGTTGCTAAAATCGGGCCTTGCTCCGGCGCAAATCACCCGGTTTTTAGATGATTTTCAAAACGATTTACGTTTGCACTTTCCTTATTTGAGCAAGATTGAAATACTGCGTCCGCATTTTGAAGAAGCCGCCAGCCGCGCCTTTCCTGAAGCGGAATTTTGAATTTTGAATTTTGAGTTAAAGAACACGGATAAACAAGCCCTGAAAGGGTTCCCTGTGGGCAGAGAGCCACAGATGAACACGGATGAACACAGATAGTTATCAGTTATCAGTTAAGATAGAACACAGATTTTAGAAATCAGAAATCAGAAAATTCTTCTCGCGACCTTGACTTCTGACTTCTAACTTCTTTAGACCATTTCCATCTCGAACAAAGCGCGCATCCGGCTGACTACTTTGGGCAGTTTTTCTAGTACGTAGGCGATGTCGTCTTCGGTGGTGTTTTTGCCCAGCGAGAAACGGACTGTACCCATCGCTACCTCGTTGGGTGCGCCAATCGCTTTCAGGACGTGGCTTGGCTCAATCGCGCCCGTGTTGCAGGCCGAGCCACTGCTGGCGGCGATACCTTCCAAATCCAGCGCCTGTAAAATTCCCTCGCCCGTGATACCCTCAAACGAAACGTTCAGGTTGTGGCAAAGCCGTTTATCATGCTCCATTGTGCCATTGATACGCACATTCGGGATACGCTCTTGAATCCCGGCCAGCAACTTATCCCGCAGAGCGCTAATGCGGGCCACATTTTCGGCCCGGTTCTGCTCGGCCAAAGTTAGCGCTTTGGCGGTGCCGATGATATACGGCACGTTTTCCGTTCCGGCCCGGCGCTTGCGCTCCTGGCTGCCGCCCTGCTGCTGATACAGCAAGGTCGTTCCTTGCCGTACATAAAAGACCCCCACCCCTTTCGGCCCATAAAATTTGTGGGACGAAAGCGCCAGCATATCTACCCCAAGTTCCTGCACATCGAGCGAAAGATTACCGGGTGCTTGTACGGCATCGGTATGGAATAATACGCCGTGTTTGCGGGCAATCCGGCTGATTTCCGCGAGCGGCTGCACCGTCCCAATCTCGTTGTTGGCGTACATAATACTGATTAACACGGTTTTGCCGGGCCGAATCGCCCGTTCGACCTCTTCAGGGCTGACCAACCCGGCGCTGTTGACTGGCAGCAGGGTGGTCTCGAAGCCAAATTGCTCCAGATATTCGGCGGCGTGCAGAACAGCGTGGTGTTCAAATTCGGTAGTAATCAGGTGGTTGCCCTGGCCTTTTAGCTGGGCCTGCAACGCCGCTCCTTTCAACGCCAAATTATCGCCCTCGCTGCCGCCGCTTGTGAAAACTATTTCTTGGTGGCGACAGTGCAATACCGCCGCAACCTGTTCTCGCGCCTGGTTTAGTACCTCGTTAGCCTGTCGTCCGCGGGCGTATAGGCTGCTGGGATTGCCCCAATATTCAGTAAAGCCCGACAGCATTGCCTCGACTACCGCCGGGTCAACCGGGGTCGTAGCCGCATGGTCTAAATATACTTCTGGTTTGTTATTAAAGGTCATCTATCTTCTCCTGGTTTTATTTTCCCTGAAAAGGTCGAACAAAACTTTTAAATCTTTCTTTTTGGTTATTATACCATTAAAATTTAATTGCAAGGCCCGAAACGCTGTTTTGAAATGGCGATGGATCAACGCTGATAGGTCGTTTTCGTGTTTAGCGTTAAAAAAATTTATGGCCTCTGTAATGTCTCTCGTAATGTTGAACTGTTACTCTGAGTTCAGCTAAGGACTATTACGA
>JBBQXW010000517.1:0-2752 GCA_038209275.1 Chloroflexia bacterium
TGTGTTCATCTGTGTTCTTGAGCTTTATTTCCCTCTCACTTTTAAAAAAGCAGTAGATAGGGTATACTAACAACCAGAAACAAGCAGCCAGTTTGACCAGCTTTTTTAAGATAAAACTTAGATAGAGATAAAACAAAGGAGTTCAAAATCATGGATGTTGTGGCAAAAGTCGGTACTTCCCAGGACAAACTGGGCGATAACGAAGCGGTAATTGTAAGCGCAGTACGCACCCCGGTTGGTCGAGCCTTTAAGGGTTCGCTCCGGGAGATGCGTGCGGACGATTTGGCGGCGTTTGCGATTAAGTCGGCGGTTGAGCGTGTACCGGGGCTGGATAAATATCAGATTGAAGATGTAATTTTTGGCTGCGCTAACCCCGAAGGCGAACAGGGCTACAACGTCGCCCGCAACGCCGCGCTGCTCGCCGGATTGCCGGATGCCGTGCCAGGCGTGACGGTCAACCGCTTCTGCTCCAGTGGCTTGCAGGCGATTACTTTTGCGGCCCAGCAAATTATGCTCGGTACAGGCGAGGTGTATGTCGCGGGCGGCGTGGAGATGAGCAGCAAAGTGCCGGAGCAAGGCAAATCGCTCTTTAAGCCCAACCAGAAATTCTTAGACCGCGATAAATCCGGCCTATCCAACGTCTATATCCCGATGGGCCTGACGGCGGAAAACGTCGCCAACCGCTTTAGGGTCAGTCGCGAGACCCAGGACGAATTTGCGCTGGCAAGCCAGATGAAAGCGGTAAACGCTCAAAAAGAAGGGTTGTTTGACGACGAAATCGTGCCAGTTACGCTGGACGATGGCACAGTGGTGAAGAAAGACGACGGCCCGCGTGCCTCAACTACCCTGGAAGCATTAGCGGCGTTGCAGCCCGTGTTTATCGAAGGCGGCTCGGTTACGGCGGGTAATAGCTGTCCGTTAAACGATGGCGCATCGGCGGTGGTAATTATGAGCCTGGGCAAAGCGCGTGAGCTTGGCCTGAAGCCGATGGGCCGGATTATAAGCTGGGCAGTCAGTGGCTTAGAGCCGGAAATCATGGGTGTCGGCCCGATTGAAGCGGTTGGCAAGTTGCTGAAGCGCACCGGGCTGAAAATTGAGGATATTGACATCTTCGAGCTAAACGAAGCTTTCGCAAGCCAGGCTTACGAAGTCTGCAACCAGCTTGGCGTTGACCAATCGAAGCAGCTAAATCCCAAAGGCGGCGCGATTGCTCTCGGACATCCCTTTGGCTGCACCGGGTCGCGCATCATGACCACCCTGCTTTACGGTCTGCGCCAGTTCGACAAGCAAATAGCCATCGAAACCATGTGCGTCGGCGGCGGTCAGGGCTACGCCGCGCTAATTGAGCGCATGAACTAAAAATTCACTACGGAGGCATGGAGAAACACAGAGAAAATACAAAATCCTCTGTGTTTCTTGTGTCACGTAAACAACAAAAGCTGGTTTTGTTGTTAATACTAAAATCCTCTAAAGGAGTAATACAACGCTATGGAACAATCAAAGCAAGCAGGTATAACTATTAGCTGGGATGCCAGCAGCAATAGTGTTCAGGCGACGGGTTATGGATTTATTGATGGTGCTAAACTGAGAAATGCCATGAACGAAGGTCTAAAACTTCTGGCAGAGAAGAAAAGCAGCAAGTGGCTGGCCGATATGCGTGAGCAGAAAATCGTGACTCAAGAAGACCAGGAATGGACAGTGCAGGAGTGGACACCAAAAGCCGCTAACGCTGGTTTAAAGAAAGCGGCTATTGTCATTCCTAAAAGCGCCCTGGGAGCGCTTACGATTAAAAAGATTACCAATCGGGTGGGTAATTCTGAGCTGGAAACGGCCTACTTCGATAACCTGGAAGAAGCCCGCCAGTGGCTTCGAACCAAATAAAAGCCGTTACCAGATTATAGAGCTAGAGGAAACCTATGGACAACTACAAACCCGGCAGCGCCGAGCCGGAACTGGAAAAGTTCTGGCAGGAGAAAGGAATTTACCACTTTTCGCCCGAAAGTACCGCCCCGGTTTACTCGATTGATACGCCGCCGCCGACTGTATCCGGCCATCTGCATCTTGGACACGTCTATTCTTATAGCCACCCCGATTTTATGGCCCGTTTCTGGCGCATGAACGGCTATAATATTTATTACCCGATGGGCTACGACGACAACGGCTTACCCACCGAGCGTTTAGTCGAAAAGCGCCAGGGCATGACGGCCCATAAAGTCGGGCGCGAAGCCTTTATCACCAAATGTTTAGAAGTAAGCGAAGAAGCCGAGAAAGAGTATCAGGCGCTGTGGCAACGGCTGGGCCTTTCGATAGACTGGCGCTACACCTATCGCAGCATTGACGAACTCTCCCGCCGCACTTCGCAGTTATCTTTTCTGGATTTGTACCGCAAGAATTTAGCCTATCGTCGCAAAGCCCCGGCTATCTGGTGTCCCGAATGTCGCACCGCGATTGCCCAGGCCGAACTGAACGATTTGGAGCGCGAAAGCCAGTTTGTCACGATTGCTTTCCAGATGGAAAACGGCGAAACTTTGCCCATCGCCACCACCCGCCCCGAACTATTGCCCGCCTGTGTCTCGGTCTTTGTCCATCCCAACGATGCCCGCTACCAAAAATTTATCGGTCAAAATGCGATTGTGCCGCTCTTTGGGCAGAGCGTGCCAGTGTTGGCTGACCCCGGCGCGGAGGCGGACAAGGGGACGGGCGCGGTGATGTGCTGCACCTTTGGCGATGTGGTGGACGTGGGCTGGTGGTA
>JBBQXW010000518.1:0-2624 GCA_038209275.1 Chloroflexia bacterium
AAAAAGCACTAAAAAAGCCGCCACGTGGCGGCTTTTTTAGTGCTTTTTGGGGGTTACTTGCCTCGGCCTTTCTTTTTCTCTTTAGCGGTGACGGCAGAAGCAGCGTCGGCGGCACGGCGTTCGATAAGCTTGAGAACTTCTACTCCATTCATAATCTGGCGACCACCCAGGTGTTGAACTTCTTCAAAGTAATCGGTGTTGTCGCTGACCCCAATAACGTTGGAAACTTCGTTATTGAGCGGGCTGCGGCTACTATAGGTGTGCGACTGGTTCATTTTGTTTGGGCCAACCGGGTCAGAGTAGCGGGTCTGAGGGTAAGTAGTCAGACCAGCCCGGTTGCTGTAAATTTTGCGAATTTCGCGGTCGTAAGCTCCGGCCTTGCCCAGTTCGTTATCAATGCGCTTGGCAAATTTTTCTTCCCATTCGCGACTTTCTTCTTCGTTAGTAGGGACATAAATCGCAAGCAGCGCATCGCCTTCACTCAAAAGCTTGTTGTAATAAATCGCGTCTTCCTCATTAATTTCAGCCCCGAACAGGGCTTCTTTGAAGGCAATCAGGGGCGCTTGTTCGATTGTGTTGTCGTAATTAACTTCGCTAGTAGGGGCATCATCCCAGGTTAAATTAATTAATTCCGGGTCGGTTCCCTGTTCAATCAATACTCGAATAACCTGTTCTGCTTTTTCTACATCCCGAAAATAGCCAACTACTGTTCTTGCCATTTCTGTCCTCTCTTCAGGAAGTTTATATACAAAGATTAACCGATATGAAGCTAAACCTTAACTTTTTCTTAATCTTCTAACTGTATTTTAACACAAAAACAGGCCAAAAATCCATTGGCGGAGCAATGTCTTACGAAGATTGGTGTGGGAAATCCATTGGCAGCGCCCCCTATCCTGTGGGACATTGCTCCGCCAATGGAAAATCAGCTGACGGAGCAGCATCCTACAAACAACGCCCGAAATTGTGAGACATTGCTCCGCCAATGGATTTCTGATTTATTACTCGCCCAAATCGAAAGGCTGATGCACAATAGCGGCGGGTTGGTAGCTAATGATGGGCGCGATTTTTTCGGCGATGGCGGCTTCCGGCTCGGCAGTATAAGAAGAATGGCCGTTAGAGAAGCGGCGCGGCTGCAAATCGGTTCGCAAAGCCCGAATTTCGTCCAGAAGCTGATATTCACGTTCGCGTTGCTTGCCCATTTCCAGTTCCATTTTCTTGACCCGGAAAAGTGCGTCTTCGATCAAGCGTCGGTTATTGCTAATCAGGTCGGCGACCAAACCAACCAGCATAATAATCGTGCCAACGCTGAGGGCGGTGCCGCTTATGACCAGCGATTGAATATGTCCGACCGTGCCGGTACGTGGCTCTATCAGGCCAAGTATCATAAAACGGCCTACACCCAGAATGCCCACCAGAAAGAAAGGTATACTGAAATAAAAGAAAGCCTTCAATGGTTCGTGCATGGCGTAAATACGAACGATGGTCGCAGCCATACGCTTGACGTAGTTCCAGATACCTTTGACCAACTTCGACTCGCGGGTCTTGGGGTTGGTGATAATTGGAATTGAGGTGATTGCCAGATTTTTCTTGCTGGCCTGGAAAATAGTCTCGATAGTATAAGTGTAGCGGGTAACGACGTTCAAAGTAAGGGCGGTTTCGCGGGAGAAAGCCCGAAAGCCGCTCGGCGCATCCGGCACCGCCGAACCACTAAAGATACGAACGACATAGCTGCCCCAGCGCTGAAAGAGTTTCTTAGTGGGCGAAAAATGGTCAATCAGATCGGTCTGGCGGTCAGCCACCACCATATCAGCCTGTTTGAGCAAAATCGGTTTAACCAAATCGGGAATGGCCTCGGAAGGATATTGGTTATCGGCATCGGTATTGACGATAATATCGGCATCCAGCGCAAGGCTGGCGTTCAGCCCGGTCTGGAAAGCGGCAGCCAACCCCCGGTTGCGGGTATGCTGGGCGACTGCTAATGGAAAATCGTTCTTTCGGCTCCATTCCCGCGCTACCTCGATGGTGCGGTCGCTGGAGCCATCATCTATAATCAATACCATTATCTCATCAATGCCTTCAATCTGGCGCGGCATTTTCGCCAGCGTCAAAGGCAAATATTCTTCTTCGTTATAACATGGGATTTGAATCACCAGTTTCATGCTGTGATTTCTCTCTTACCTCTTTTACTTCATTTTTATTACTGCAACCAACCTGTTGTATATATTACAACGAGCAGTGGGCCGGATTGTTGCACCTCAATTAGGCCCATTCTAAACCTCTTTATTACGGCGGTCAAGTTTGGTTAAATAAAAAGGTGGTGGCGTTAGTGGTACTATACTTGCAAATGCTACAACTAGGCAAATGTGCTAGATGAACTAAAGCAAAGCACTTTAACAATATGTGAATAATTAGATAATTTCGGGAAAGGCCAAGCTCCTAATTTGCAAGAGATTGGGCTTTTCCAGTAGCTGATTGAGATAAAGACTATAATGTACCCATAAAACTAGACAAGGGTTTAAGGTGGTAAAATCGCTGTAGCAAAAGGAGAAAAAACAGCGATGAGTGTAAAACGCAAAGTTCACAGTGCCGAATTTAAGGCCAAAGTAGCCCTGGAAACTCTCAAG
>JBBQXW010000519.1:0-2535 GCA_038209275.1 Chloroflexia bacterium
CGCTGCCAGATAAAAAGCGTTCGGCGCGCCCAAACCACCCGCACCAATCAGCAAAATTTTGGTATCGAGCAGTTTTAGCTGACCCTGTTCGCCTACTTCCGGCACAAGCAGATGGCGACTATAGCGGTTTTGCTGGGCGGCGGTGAGGGTGCGAGGCTTTACTACCGGGCCACCGAAATTCTTCCAGCCGCCGTAGCCACCCGCCATCGAATAAATATTGGTGTAGCCCATCTGCTGCAAGGTCTGGGCGGCAAAGGCGCTCCGCACCCCTCCGGCACAATAAAGCACTACCGGGGTATCTTTATCGCGGACGGTTTCTTCGATGCGTATTTCCAGAAAGCCGCGCGGCAGGTGGATTGCACCCGGAATATAACCCTCATCGAACTCGTTTTTCTCGCGTACATCAAGCAGACGGACTCGTTTATCGTCCTGCAACAATCGGTCTGTCTCGGACGGCGAAATCTCTTGGATTTCGCTTTTTATTTTCTGCAAAAGGCTGTTATAAGTTTGGCCCATAATTATATTTACCTCATAATATTTGGCGGTTGGTTGCCACTGATTTTATATTTAAGTAATTTTATCAGGTATTATTAATATAACACTGGGCATAATCTAAGTCAAATAACACAGTGGCTGAGAACGCTCATTTTAGTATCTATCTGTCCATTCTGAGAGATAAGCTTGCGCTTCTTTAATTCGCTTGATCGCCTCAGCCGCCGCGTCCTTGAGCAGTTTGCCACGACTGGTTTGCCCGCTATCATTGTTAACCACGAACTCTAAATCAGGCAAAGCCTTTGCATCTTGAATATAGCTTAGAGATTGAATAATAGCATAGCGGACATCATTATCTTTTTCGCTTTGTATGGCACTAAGCAAAGGTGCAACGCCTTTTATACTTGGAAAAATTTGCTCTTCAATGCCACTTGGCGGTGGCGACTTAAAAAGAAAGTTACTTCAGTTGAGTATATACAGAGGATTTGAGGAATACGCGGCTACTGAAACCAGAGGACTGCTGTATGTGCAGTCCTCTGCGTTTGGTTCAGTGGAAAAACTTAGCTGGGGTTGGAGGCGCGAAAAACTTCTACTTCGTTCATAATTTTCTGGAGGACAGGCACGACTTCAGGCTGGTTCATCTGGGCCTGTTGCATCAGTACGCCAATCATTTCCTGGAACAAATCATCCACGATATGTTTGTACTGGCGCAAGGTGGTAATGCGTTGCAGACTATCGGGTTGCTCAAACAGGAATTGAAGTAGCTCGATCCGCTTTTGCATTTCTAGCTGTTCTTCGGGACTGACTTCGGCTTCCTCCTCGCCGTCATCCGCGTCGTCATATTCTTCATCTTCGTCGTATGGTTCGGGCATTAACTCGCCCCGTGCGGCGGCTTGTATCGCTGCCGGGTCGTCGGTGACGATGGGATGAAAAAGATATTCAGCCTGCTGTTCTTCCGGCACAGAAGAAATAAAAGATTGGAGGATTGGGCCGACGGTTTGGGCCAGGGTTTCTTCGTCCATCTCCTGAGCGCTGGGAACCATCGCCAAAAGCAATTCGCGCTCGGCATCGTGTAGTAAGACCGGCACGGGAACCAGGCCCGCCGCGCTGCAATTAGGGCAGGTGGCAACATTGAGCGTACCATTTTGCAGTTGCCAGAGTACTTCGGCATCGGCTTCATCGGTAGTATCCACCAGAGTATGCCCGGTAGTTTCAAATTCCGTCCCGCAACGGGGGCAGGTGAGCTGTAGCTCGAAAGTTTGTGACATTTATTTTTTACCTTTAATTCGCTAAATAGGCACTGAACCTAAAAAAATAAGCCAGGCGCAAAAATTGCTTCCTGGCTACTACTTGCACCCGTATATTATACACCCTGTCGCAATAATCACCAAATTTTCCAAAGCAGTTGCAAAGTTGGTTTACCCAATGTAGAAGGGGGCTGCGCCCTCGATTTGTGAGGCCAGGGCAATCCATTGGCGGAGCAATGTCTTACGAATTAACGACTTTGCAACCGCTCTGGAAAATTTGCTTGGAAATGCCTGGCTTCGCGCTAATAGGGTATTTTACCCATCGGGGGTTTAACTTGACTGAATAAACAGGTAGTTTTTATAGATGCGCTAACGCTCAAGGTATGTTAATTAGTAAGTGTTGTTCTGAATGTCTATTTGACAACCTAACTTTTGGGTGAGCGTCAGTTTTTTGCAAAACCCGCACGTTCACGTCGGGGCAAAAAATTTCGGCTCATTTATTTTTCGCCCGGACGTGCACGTCCGGGTTGGCTTGACCTAGCAGCCTGTCGGGGAAAGCAGTCAAATCAACTGAAGTGTGTTAGACTGAATTATGAGTAAAAAATTCAAAACGGTGGATCATTTAGCCACCCTCGATAGCACCATTCGGCTGGGCGATTGCCTGCCGCCCGACCACCTCGCTTGCTTTGTGGTTGATTTAGTGGCTCAACTCGATTTATCCAGCTGGTTCTGTCAAAAGTGAGGCGATTTAGAATAAGCAGGCAAGGCAATATGAGGATAGTGAAAGTTATAGTTT
>JBBQXW010000520.1:0-2492 GCA_038209275.1 Chloroflexia bacterium
ATTGTACTTAATAACAATCTTGACAAAGGCTAATTGTTATGCTATAACAATAATAGCAAACAATAACAATTTGTCAATAGGTTAAAGTATCTATAAGGACATTTCATGGATTTTAGTAATATTTCGCTGGAGAAAAATGGAGCAGTGCCGCTCTATCGCCAGTTAGCCGAACAAATTAAAGCCGCCGTTGCTAATGGTAATCTGCCCGAAGGTACACGCTTGCCGCCAATTCGCAATCTGGCCGTAATGCTGAGTATCAGCCCGATTACGGTCACGCAGGCTTACGAAGCGTTGGCGGGTGAAGGTGTAGCGGGGGGACAGGTGGGCCGAGGGACATTTATTTTAGCCCGACCACAACCCCGACCAATCGCTAATCCGCTCGAAATCTCTGCTTTCCCCGCCCTGCACGAAACCCCTGAAAACTATAGCCTGACTCCCTGGCAAAGTGAAATCACCAATTATCTAAAACATAGCCGCGTGAGTGAAGTAAATCGGTATGTCCAAAGCGCCCAGGCCCGCTGGAATGGGCCAGCCGAGGATTTTATTTCGCTGGCGACGGGCAGCCCCGCCCCGGAACTCTTTCCAGTGGCGCGTTTTCATCGGGCGTTAGAGCAAGCGGGCGAGAGTTTGGAGCAGGACGACGAAATTCTGTTGCAGTACGGGCAACCATTGGGCGACCCGCCTACCCGCGAATGGCTGGCTAATTATTTGCGCCGTTTTCAATTTGAAACTCATTCCGGCGAGATTTTGCTGACGACGGGCAGCCAGCAGTCGCTCGACTTGATTGCGCGGGTATTTTTAGGGCCGGGTGAGCCGGTGCTGGTGGAAAGCCCAACTTATACCGCCGCCCTCGATATTTTCGAGCAGCGCGGTATTAGCTGGTTGCCAGTGCCGATTGACCAGGATGGCTTGCAGGTGGAGCAACTGGCCCGGCTTGCCGAGCGTTACCATCCCAAATTGCTCTATTGCACGCCCACTTCGCAAAGCCCAACCGGGCAAACCCTTTCGCCGGAACGCCGCCAACGTCTCACAGAACTGGCCCGGCGTTACAATTTTTTGGTGGTGGAAGATGATACCTGCAACGAATTTTATTACGGCAACGGCGAAGCGCCCGCCGCGCTCAAGAGCTACGATACCGACGGACATGTGATGTATATAAAGAGTTTTAGCAAGTTGATTTTTCCGGCGATTCGGATTGGCTGCATTGTGGCAACGCCATTTTTGCTGGAAAAATTAGCCGAGGCCAAACAGGTTTTTGACCGCACCACTTCGTTGCCCCTGGCCCGCGCCACCCTGAAACACGTCTCGTCGCCCGCCTTCGAGCGTGAGCTAAAAACGATGTGCGCGACTTATCGCGTCCGCCGCGATGCTTTTCTTGCCGCCCTCAAGCGCGAACTGGACGGGACGGGCTGCACCTGGACGCAACCGAGTGCGGGTCTAAGCCTTTTGCTGACCTTGCCACGTGGCTTGAACGCAGTCGAGGTACATCAAGCTGCCGCTACACATGGATTGGGTATTATGCCCGGCTCGGTCTTTTACCCGACTTCTGCCGAAGCTGCCAGCCGAATGCGCCTTTCATTTAGCGATAATACTCCGGCCCGCCTGGAAGAAGCCGCCCGCCGTCTGGCCCAAACCGTGCGCGAACTAACTGCTCGTCGTCCGTCCGAACCTTCCGCCGCCAATTTTGTAGCCGCCGTCTAAACATTAACAATCGAGGCGCTTGCTAATACTTTAAAACTCTTCTTTGGGTTAGAGTAACCGTGCAATAATTCGACTCGTTCGGGGGTAGTCTGGTAGTGCCGGGCCAGCGTTACGGCAACCCGGCGATTGCTATCGGGGTCGGCGGCAAGGCCCGTGACTTCCACGATGGTCTCGCCGCCATGTTGTTCAGTCAGAACCACATTGTGCTTTTTGCCGTAGCGTACCCAGACAGTCATAAATAGCTCACGATAATTTTGTTCAACCGCATTCTGGGCATCAAACTCGGCGCTTTTGAACTGCATAGATTTGGTGGGCTGGAAGCGACCAGGGTCACGCGCCTGGGCTACTTCTCGCGCTGCTTGCCGCGCAGCCCGCCTGGGTGAAACATGCTGTGGTAGAGGTTTCTTTAGCTCAACTTCCGCGCCTTCAATCGCCGCCAGACGGCGAGGCAAGCAATTAATAAAGTGCATGATTTCTTCGGTAACAGGTTCTTCGCCGCACAATTCACGTACCGTGCGGTAGCGACCATTCTCTATTGTTTCGGCAATCATCAGCCAGCCAGGGCCATCCGCCTTCACGACAGTGATTGTGCCGCGCACTATATTTTCGTCCATAATGTTACCTTTTCACTTGAACATTGAACAATTTGAGGAGAAGTCCAAAGGTCGCAATCAATAATCGTTTAAATCATGCCGAACTTTTTGCAGCAGCCGCAATAGCTCGGCCTGTTCCGCTTCGTCCAATCCGCCAAAAACGTGTTCCGGGAAGTGCTGCTGCACGATGGGCCAGGC
>JBBQXW010000521.1:0-2470 GCA_038209275.1 Chloroflexia bacterium
CCACCGTAAGGGCCGCGCTGCTCTTTCTCCTGCTCGGCAATAATCTCCATTGCTCGAATCTTCGGCGCGCCCGTCACTGTCCCCATCGGGAAGCAGGCCCGCATTGCGTCGAACGCGCTCAACTCCGGCTTCAATTCACCCTTAACGTTGGTCACGAGGTGCATAACGTGCGAATAGCGCTCGATGTGCATCAATTCTTCGACCCGCACCGTTCCCGGCTTGCTCACCCGACCCACGTCGTTGCGGCCCAAGTCCACCAGCATAACGTGTTCGGCTCGTTCTTTCTCATCGCTCAGTAGTTCTTCCGCCATCAGCGCGTCTTCTGCCGCATCTTTGCCGCGTGGCCTTGTTCCGGCAATCGGGTGCGTCGCGACTACCCGGTCTTCCACCTGCACCAAAAGTTCGGGCGAAGCGCCAATAATATCGCCCTCCGGGTAGTGCAAATAAAACATGTACGGCGAAGGATTTACCGCCCGCAGCGCCCGGTAGACGTTTATTGCCTTCGCCTCAGTCGGCCTCGAAAAACGCTGGCCCACATTAGCCTGAAAAATATCGCCCGCCTTGATATACTCCTTCGTCCGCACCACCACCGCCTCGTATTCCTCCTGCGTCATGTTGGACTGAGGATTGACGATTGACGCACCCAGAGGGTACCCGCGATTGACGATTGACGATTGAGTAACGGAAGGCGAAACCTCTTCAGAACTATAAACTTGAAACTTGGAACTTGAAACCTCTTCAGAACTTTGAACTTTGAACTCGGCCCGTAGGGTTGCCCTGTGGGTTGAACTTTGAACTAATTCCAACGGAACTGGCCCGTTCAGGCGGTTGGCGAGGCGCTCAATGCGTTCGATGGCATCGGCGTAGGCGCGGGCGATGTCGCCGTTGTGGGCATCCAGATGGACGTGCGAGACCACCTTGATTTTGCGCTTGAGGTGGTCGAACACCAGCATAGTATCTACGAAAACAAAAACCGCTTCGGGCATATCAATCGGGTGCGCTTCGGGCGTGGGCAACTTCTCGAAATAATGGATGTTCTCGTAACCCAGATAACCAACCGCACCACCATAGAAGCGCGGCAACTCATTCGCCATTCCCGGCAACTCCACCAACTCATACGAATTAAGGTGGCTGCTGATGACTTCAAGCGGGTCGGTATAGGTGGTAGTCTGCTTGTAATGGCCTTGCCGGGCGTAAGCTGTCCCCTTATCCAGCTTCAAGACCAGATAAGGCTCACAGCCCATAAACGAATAACGCGCCAGGTGTTCGCCACCCTCGACGCTTTCCAGCAAAAAGCTGTACGGCTCGTCGCGGCAGACCTTCAGATAAGCCGAAACCGGCGTTTCCAGGTCAGCCATCAACTCGCGATAAATCGGTGTAATATTGCCCTGTCCGGCTAACCCCTGCACCTGCTCCAACGCCGGATAATATTTCGGCTGTTCCATCTCGCTGCTCCCGTCAAAATTTATAAAACAAAAAACCCTCGTCCGCTGCCGCTCTCTTTCTAATCAAATCTAATCAGAAAGGAGAGCTAAGGGACGGGAGCTTCCAAAAAACTCCGCGTGGTGCCACCCTCGTTTGGATTTGCTAATACTAAAATTACCAGCAAACCCCTCACTCAACTACGGGCCTGATTTCCAATTGTAAATCGTCAATCTAAAATCGTAAATCGGCAGATAGTTGTTTCCCTGTAACGGTGGAAATTTCCGGCAAAGCCTACTCATTTATAAAAACTTTTCGGTTTGCAACTCCCAGAACCATTCAACCCCTGCGCCAGCGTCGCTTCACACCATCACTAGCCGACTCTCTGTGCTTCGCCTTGAGATTTACTATTTCTGTTCATAGTTTTTCGGTCACGCTATTCACTTTTTATCCAACCAAACTATAGCATCAGAAATAGCGGCTGTCAAGCACTTTTTTAAGAGCGCATTTGAAAGAGGTTGCCCGATTCATAGCGCCGTAGCCCCAGATAGAAAAACCCGATTGCCAGCCCGACAAAACCAAAGGCGACCAGGGCAAACAGTCCAAATAAATCCCAATGAAACTCCCGCATTAACTCTACTGGTATGTAGCTGACAAAGGCTGCCGGAATTACTGTGTACAGCACCGCCTTCACCGCTCCCCGAAAGAGGTGGCTCGGATAGTTGGACAAAGTAATTATGGCAAAGCATAGCTGGTCGGAAAGCGCCTGGCTGTTGCCCAGAAAGAAAGCCAGCGATTGCGCCATCAGGGCGAAGCTGCCCATTACAAGGCTGCTCAGAAAACCCATTACTATCAGCAGCACAACGTAGCCCGGTTCGGGTCGGTAGAGCAACCAGAAAGTGACCAGCGCAAAACCCAAATCGCCCCACGCCTCAATGTCCATCCGGCTTATCAGCACGTGCAGCAGCACGTTTTTGGGCAGAGCTAGATAGTAATCCAGCCCGCCGCTACTGATAATAGTTGCCAGCTTGATTATATTGCCACAAAT
>JBBQXW010000522.1:0-2321 GCA_038209275.1 Chloroflexia bacterium
GCCCCGGTGCGATTGTAAAAACGGAGCAGGCCAGCATTTATACTATGCCCGGTCTGCTCAAAATAGCGGAACTGGGTCGGTTGGTCGGCAGCTTCGGCAGGACTTAGCAACCTAACTGGGCCAATACTACCACCAGCAAACAATAGCGTCAGGCTCAATAAAGCCAGCAATTTAAGCGGACTGAAGGAAGGGCGAAAGAGGTAAAAACAAACAAACTTATGACTAAAAAAGTGCTTCAACCGGGCAGCAAGGTGGCTACAGACAGAGTGGAACCAGGATTTGTTTGAAAATATCACAAAGACCTCAATAGAGTTTTTTCAGCAGAAGGGTGGGCCGCGAACCAAACAAACTGTCGGTACAGCACAGCCTGCTATAAGGCAGAACCCATCTGCTTATTTTTGATTAATAAGTTAATAGACCAATAAATATATTTTAATTAAGTTACCTGAGACTGCCTCATTATAACATGGAACTTCTCAAGAGTCATGAACATTTTGTGGTTTGTTAAGATTGTAACAGGGGCGTAATAAAAGCTTCATAGAGCTATGCTTAAATTCAATCAAGTTAATCAGCAAGAAGTTCAAGGAGGAATTACCTCGTGCTGATAATAATCGCTCCATCTACCCGGTGGTAGGTTTACTATTGTTCTTTTGGACTGGTTTAGTTTGGAGAAAGGGTCACGAAATCTTATGTTACTAGCCTACGCCGCTACCCCCGGCCCAATGTCGGTGTGCGAGTCTAGAAAGATAGACCAGGGACACAACGCTGCCGAATTTGAAACTCTGGAACGAGCCGTTTTAGCTTTGCTTGAACAAGAAGGTTACGAGTTACTGAATCACGAACAGCCCGCTCGTAAATGGGTGCAACGTCTGATTAACGCCGATGCACCAATGAGTTTGGTCATCCAGCAATTCGGCAAGGCCATTGCCCACGAACCGAACCGCACTCGTCAACGGCGGGCCGATGATTATACTTCGCTAGGTTTTTTGCTGTATGAATTTTGGAGTATGGACGGTTATTCGCTACCAGCCAGCATCCGTCAGGCGTGGCACGCTTTAGCTCGAAAATCGGCCTGATATGGCATCTTTCTTAAAACCTGTTTTGTGATGCCGTAGGGGTTCGATTTATCGAACCCAATTGGGCTTGATTAATCAAGCTCCTAGCAGTTTTGAAACAGGTTCTTAAACCAAAATCGAGGCAATTTATTTACCTTCAGGTAAGGTACTATCTTCTTGCCCGCTCCGAACGAATGATTTTTAGTAACTACTCACCTACCTCACGCCCCTTTACGGGGTGTGTGGTACGAAGCATCTTTGATTGCCGAAGTAGTTGCTATGGTTAGACCGAGACCCTTCCTGTGTCAGGGTGACAGTCGCAATGGGCGGAGTAGTTACGATTTTTAACTGAATTAGATAGTGTTAAAGAGAGCGGTAGATTACAAAATCTACCGCTTTTTTGTTCGTGTTCGCCCTTCTGAATCTCGCATAAGACTAGCGCTTGTGGTATCATAATTGAAAAGTAAGACTGTTTAATTTTTAGCACTTTATCTCAAAATATGGAGTTTAGAGCAGATGTCGGATACTCAAAGCAAGGCGAGACTCAGCCCCAATACAGAAGCGATTCACGCCGGGGAAATGGTTGTGCCGGGAAATAGCCGCCCGCTATCCCAACCGATTTTCCAGTCAACCGTTTACGGTTTTGATAGCCTGGAAGCGGCGGACGAAGTAATCGGCGGCGGGACGGAAGGTTTCGTCTATTACCGGGTGCGCACGCCAAACCAGATGGCATTGGAAGACGCAATTGCCCGGCTGGAAAAAGGCGAAGCGGCTTTTGCTACCTGTAGCGGCATGGGCGCGATTTTCGCGGCCCTGTGCGCGGCCCTAAAGCAGGGCGACCACATTATCGCCGATGCCCGAATTTATGGCAGCACCTACGGTTTGTTCACGGCCCAGTTTCCGCGCTTTGGGATTGAGACGACTTTTGTAGATATAGCCGACGAACACGCAATCAGGGTGGCAATGCGACCTACCACTCGCGTACTTTACTTCGAGACGATTGGCAATCCGATGTTGCAAGTAACTGACTTGGGCAAGCTGGCGAAACTGGGCAAAGAATTAGGCTTGCTAACTTTTGTGGATAGCACTTTTACTTCGCCCGCGCTGGTGCGGCCTATCGAATGGGGTTGCGATGTGGTAATGCACGCCACTACTAAATATATCGGTGGGCATAGCGATGCGCTGGGCGGAGTGGCTACCGGGTCGAAAGCTTTTATTGAGGAAGCCCGCCACGCCGGGCTAATGATGGGTCACGCGCAAGGCCCG
>JBBQXW010000523.1:0-2196 GCA_038209275.1 Chloroflexia bacterium
TTGCTCTGGCTGTTGGAACGCGAAGCCCGGTTGCGGGGCGCGTCGGTCTACTGGGCTTCCTACGATGCTTTGCTAAAGGAAGAACAGGCTACGGCTGCCGAAGCGCAGCGCTTGGTGACGCGAGTTTTGAAAGACCAGCGCAGCCTGTGTTTTATCTCGACTACCCAGCAACTGCCGCCTTTGCTGGCCGGGCCGAAGCGGGTGGAATTTCAGCTTACCTTGCAGGTGCCGGGCTATAGCGAACGGCAGCGCGTCTGGGAGAGTCAATTGGGTGGCGGCGCGGTCGGGCTGGATTTGGAAAGTTTATCAAGCCGCTTCCGGCTGGGCCGGGGACAAATTGTGGCGGCTGCCGCTACTGCCCGTCACGCAGTAGCCTGGCGCGGCGAAACTACGCCGACTCTCGAAGATTTGGAAGCAGCTTGCCGCAGCCATTCTAACCAGCGCCTTAGTTCGCTGGCCCGCAAAATTAGTGCCAATTATCGCTGGGGCGATTTAGTGCTTGCGCCCGACCCGTTTAATATGTTGCGCGAAATTTGCGCCCAGGTCGCCCACCGTTCGCTGGTCTATGAAAAATGGGGGTTTGAACGCAAACTCTCGCTGGGCAAGGGACTTAATGTAATTTTTGCTGGACAGAGCGGTACGGGTAAAACCATGTCCGCCGAAATTATCGCCAACGAACTACGCATGGATTTGTACAAAATTGATTTATCCAACGTGGTCAGCAAGTATATCGGCGAAACCGAAAAGAATCTGGAACGTATTTTCACCGAAGCCCGCGAAAGTAACGGCATTTTGTTTTTTGATGAGGCTGACTCGATTTTTGGCAAACGCAGCGAAGTAAAAGATGCCCACGACCGCTACGCCAACATTGAAACAGGCTATTTGCTGCAAAAGATGGAAGAATATGACGGTATCGTTATTCTGGCGACCAACTTGCGTAAAAATCTGGACGATGCGTTTGTGCGCCGGATGCACTTTATCATTGAATTTCCGTTCCCGGAGGAAGAAGACCGCCTGGAAATCTGGCGGCGCTCCTTCCCCAAAGAAGTACCGATGGGCGAAAGCGTAGATTTGCGCTTTATGGCTCGTCAGTTCAAGATTGCGGGTGGTAACATCAAAAATATTACGCTGGCGGCTTCGTTTCTGGCTGCCAGCGAAACGGTTTCGCTGGTAGTCGAAATGCCGCACCTGATACTGGCAGTGCGCCGCGAATTTCAGAAAATCGGCAAGCTTTGTACCGAGTCGGATTTTGGCCCATATTTCAATTTGCTAAAGGCTTCTGACCCGCGTTTGCGGACTAAATAGAGGAGTGCTGGAAACAGTAGAGGTAGGGGCGAATCGCATACGCCCTTGAACGTTGCATATCGTCAAAAGGGCGTATGCGATTCGCCCCTACGAGAAGAAAAATTGGTTGTGCAAAAATAGGCACTTCGCGAAATAAGGTTCATTTTGTGGTTTTAATTTAGCACGACCTTTTAAGCGGTTCGGAAATGGGTAAAATTACCCAATTACTTTTGCCGATATTGAAGAACTGGTACAAAACTAATCAAGTTTTAACCTTTGAGTGTTCCAGGTCACATTCAGCGTACTGTAAAAGGGTTAGAATGACATGTATTAAAATAGGTAATTTAGGTCTGGACAAACGAACTGATTTATTTAATAATAAACCGATTGACACGTTTGCTAATATAATAGCTGTAGGTTTTTGTAGCTCAAGAAGTGTTGCTCAGATGTAGCGGGCAATGGGAGGTAAACGATGGCACAGGATAGAGTAAACGACTATGTAGATGAACGAGCCGCGCAAGCAGCCGACCAGGAACAAGAGGTTGAGCAGGATAAAGCGCCGATGGTGCCGCCTCCTGCCGCCAAAGCCATGCTGAGTGGCCCGATGGCTTCGGCCCAACGTCAGGCGCTGGTGCAAAGCGTCGGACAGAATTTTGGCAACAAGCAAGTCCAGCGTATGCTCGGTTCGGTGCGCCGCTCGGCGGCTTCCGGCCTCGAAGGGGGCGCGCTGGAGCAAGACCTCAGCCAGAAAATTCAATCCGAGCGCTCCAACGGACAACCGATGGACTCGTCGGTGCGGCGGCAGGCCGAACAATCGCTGGGCTACGACCTCTCTAAAGTGCGCGTTCACACGGGTGAAACCGCCTCCGACCTGAATTCGCAACTAGGCGCGAAAGCCTTCACTACCGGGCG
>JBBQXW010000524.1:0-2064 GCA_038209275.1 Chloroflexia bacterium
GCCTGGGCGCGGGTTTACTTGCGGGCGCATACTCCCGGTCAGGTTGTGACTGGTACGCTGCTCGGCTTTTTCTTTACTCTGTTCCAATTGCTCGTTATCTTTCAAATGGCGCATTAGTATGACCAGTCCGCTACCGCAAGCTACTGGGCTTGCCTCCTCGCTCCACTCCAAAAAAGTAGTGGTTGCCACCGAATCGCTCGGCCCGATAAACGGCGTAACCCGTGCTACCGAGCAGTTGCTGGATTATCTGGTCGCCCAACACATTGAGACGGCAGTAGTCGCTCCCCGTCTTCAAAAAACCGAAACTTCCTCTGAACGCGCCGGATTATCGCTGGTTCGGTTGGACGGGTTTCCCCTGGTCTATAATCCCGAACTAATGGTGGTGCGCCCCTTTCGTGTCACCCGGCTTTTCCAGCGTACCTTTCGCCCCGATGTAATTTATCTGGCAAGTCCAGCCAGCCTGGGTCTGCAACTCTGGTGGCAACTACGCAATAGCGGCGTACCGCTGGTCGCTAATTTCCAGACCGATTTAGCCTACTACGCCCGCCTGATGCTGCCGCGCTTGTTGCGGAGTACGGCAGGCTGGGGCGTTGACCGCCTGACCGCCTACTTCTTTTGCCATCCTTCCATCAAAGCCGTCCTCTGCCCTTCCAGCGCCAGCCAGCGTTATTTGCTTGGTCTGGGCGTGCCGTCCGAAAAGTTGCGGTTGGTCGGGCGCGGCGTAGATTGCCAGCTTTTTAAGCCTACCAAACGAAGCGACGCTTTGCGTCAGCAACTTGCGCCGAACGGCGAAATTTTGTTGCTGTGCGTTTCGCGGATAAGCCACGAGAAAGGCTTTGAATTTTTAGCCCAGGCTTATGCTGAAGTTACCCGTCAGGCTCAAGTACGCCCCGATTTTCCAAAATTTCGGCTGATTCTCACTGGCGGCAACGCCAACCCCGCGATTGAGCAAGCCATTCGGGGCTATTTCGAGCAGCGCAACCTGAATGTCCATTTTACCGGGCCGCTTCAGGGCGAACCACTGGCCCAGGTATTTGCCTCCGCCGATATTTTTGTCTATCCTTCGCTAACCGAAACTTTTGGGCAGGTCCTTCAGGAAGCGATGGCAAGCGGTTTGCCCGTCGTGGCGCGGCGCGAAGGTGGCCCGGCAGACCTGGTTATCCCCGCAGAAACTGGCTTTCTGGCTGACCCACCCGACTTAAACGCCTTCGTCTCTTTCACCCTGCAACTAATCGAAGATGCCGCTTTGCGCGTCCGTCTGGGCGCTACCGCCCGCGCTATCGCCGAGACCCGTAGCTGGAACAGCATCAACCAGCAAATCGCCAATATTATGGCTGAATTTGCCCTTTAATAAAACAGGTTTTCTTCGGGTTTGATTTTTTGCAAAAAATCAAACCCGAAGAAAACCTGTTAGTTTTTAGCTTTGAAAATTTTGCAAAATTTTCAAAGTAAAAGCCAGGAAAAAGCTAAAAACTAAACTTTAAAAAATTCTCCGTGTCTCCGTGTCTCCGTGTCTCCGTGGTGAATTAAATTAAAATAGATAGTACCAAAAGCATATTCCTCATTAGGCTAAATATGGTAAGATAAGGCAGGAAAAAGGGAAAGCGTTTTTATGCCTCCTACAGCAGATTGCTTAAACAGTGACCCAGGATTAGCGTAGGGGCGAATTGCATACGCCCTTGAACGCTGTGCCGGGTCTAATGGGCGTATGCGATTCGCCCCTACCAAAGAATTAACCTTTTGCAATTTGCTGTAAAATCGCTGGTAATGAAATAGCATTATAAAACCCATCGCGAATATTGTTGGCGCGGCTCAAGCGGCTGCTATGGTAAGGTGAATTTTTATGGAAGTGAACGACGATAAACAGGTTTATTATTCTTACGCCAAGATAAATTTGAGCCTGGAAGTATTACGCAAGCGGCCCGACGGCTATCACGAACTGGTCTCGGTAATGCAGACGATTGGCCTTTACGACACAATAAGCTTTGCGCCCGCCGACGATTTGCAATTCGATAGTAACATCGAAGAACTGGTGGATGAAAATAATCTGGTCTGGAAAGCCGC
>JBBQXW010000525.1:0-1859 GCA_038209275.1 Chloroflexia bacterium
AGCAGCTGGCGGCGCAGCTTTGATTTTAGTTTTAGTTTTATTTCGTTTGCCCTGTGCGGTAGTAGTCATCACCATAATTTAATACTCTTGCCCTGAACTTTTGCGCCTATTCCCAAATTTAGTTATTGCATTACTATTATACCGCAGCCCTGGTGGAGTAGCCAACCCTTGTTACGAACGGGAGTGCCGAAAATAGGCACTCCTTTACGAACTGCCTTTTATTCTTCTAAAATACTGTTATACTGGCTTCAACATTTTCTGCCTGAATTGAGGTCAAGAACTGGGTTAGTTGTTCTTGGAAAAATTAGACTTATCTGATTTTGGAAGTTAGCGAGGTTAGGCATGATAACTGAAAGTTTAGAAATTACGCCCGACGAATTAAAGAATCGGACGGGCTGGGAAATTAAACCGCAAGGCGCGTGCAAAGCTGAAATTTGTATTCCGTTGTCCGAGCTGGTTACAACTGGCACTGGCCTGATTGATTTACAAAAGCTGGCGGCAAAGCTTAACATGCCGCTTGTGCAGGATGAAGCCGCCGGGTTATGGTCGCTTGGCCCGGAAGCGGGGGGCAAAGCTCTGACCAGCGCCATCGCGCCTGATTTCGAGCTACCCGATTGGCAGGGCCAAACTTTTCGCCTTAGCTCATTGCGCGGCAAAAAGGTGTTGCTGGTTACCTGGGCTTCCTGGTGAGGTTGCCGCTTTGACCTGCCCGTGTGGCAGGAACTGCGCGAGGAACTTTACCCGCAAGGGCTGGAAATTGTGACAGTGGCGCTGGATACTTTGGGCCTGAAGGCCGCTCTGCCTTTTATTGAAGCCGCTAAACCGACCCATCCTTCGCTGATTGACGAGGCGCATCTTCTGGATGAGCTTTTTGGGATTGTAAACGTGCCGAGCAGTGTCTGGATTGACGAGCAAGGCGTAATTGTACGTCCGCCTGAAACTACTTTTTTACCACGTGGTCAAAGACGCAACTATCAATTGTCTGAAAACCCGCCCACCTACGTTAAGGAAATGTTAGCCGAAGCTGCCAAAATACGCCGTGAGCCTGACAAATATATTCCGGCTCTACGTGATTGGGTGGCAAAAGGGTCAGATAGCCGCTACGCTTTAGACCCCGACGAAGTTTTACGCCGCAGCCGACCTCGCCCGGTAGAAGAAGCATTGGGAGCAACCCACTTTGAACTGGGACAATATTTGTACCGACAGGGCAAAACCGACCTGGCAGTAGCCCATTTTAGAGAATCGCATCGTTTGCAACCCGATAATTGGACTTATCGGCGGCAAGCCTGGAGCATGGCAGACCCAACTCAGGGGCCAACCGATTTGTACGAGAGCGATTGGCTAACCGATGTCCGAAAAATCGGGGCTGAAAATTATTATCCAGCGCTGGATATGGATTAGATCAAACAAAGCCGAATTTTCTGTGGGAGCGAGCTTCTGCTCGCGATTTGTGCTGATATGCGACAAATCGCGAGCAGAAGCTCGCTCCCACAAGTTTAGTTGAGCGGTACTGAGTCTAGCCATTCCTTAAGTGTAGTGCTATTCGCCAGATTATCTACCAATTCGTTCAGTTGCTCAAGATTGTAGCCTTCCAACTGCACTTCAAAATCGGGCAGCAGTTTTTCTGGCCCAAAGCGACGGGTGGCCTGACGAAGCAAGGTTTTTCTTATCCCCGCCCGTTCCCCTTCTTCCCGGCCTTTGGCTTCGCCCTCGGCCCGGCCTTTGGCTTCGCTTTCGGCACGCCATTCCACCGCCACCTGCCCAACAATTTGCTCGGCACTTAGCAATTTTTCACTAAAGAAATCGGCGACCCGGTGCTGCCAGCCAGGGAGTATCCTCTCGCAGGTCATGGTGGCGTT
>JBBQXW010000526.1:0-1687 GCA_038209275.1 Chloroflexia bacterium
GGGCGCACCATGCACCGCCGGAATATTGCCGTGCAATTGCTGGTGGGTCTCGCTAACCAACCCGACCAGGGGATGCTCCACCGAAATTTGACCACTGGCAAACTGTCCGCCAAACCACTCGACCTGCACCGGGTGTTCGCGCAACCAGCTATCCTGACGGCACGCTTCGGCAACTACCACTTCGAGTTCCTGACGGGCCGCTTCGGGTGCTTCGCCCAGCGCTACGCCCAACCGTCCTTCGGCGACTAGCTGGTCGGGGACGCTGCTGGGCCAGTTTCCGGCCTGAAGCGTGCCAAGACTGAGCGGATAAGGCAAATCGAAGCGGCTCATCAGGGGGTTGCCGGGGCGGTTGCGCCGGGCTTCCAACATCCGCAAAGCTTCCCAGATTTCCCAGAATTTCTCGATGACGCTCACGCCTTCGCGCCGCATACTGGCGTGGGCCGATAGCCCAGTCAGGTGCAGCCGGAAGGTCAGCGCGCCCGCGCAGGCCGGAATAATCTGCAATTCGGTTGGCTCGGTGATAATTGCGGCATCGCCCCGGTAGCCCCGTTGCAAAGTGGCAAACGTTCCTAGGCCGCCGTCTTCCTCCCCGACTACGCTTTCCAGCAGCACTTTGCCCTTGAGCCGGATTCCGGCGGCCTGTATCGCCTTGACCGCGTACAGATTACAGACCAATCCGGCCTTCATGTCGCACGCGCCGCGCCCGTATAGCCGCCCGTTCTCGACTCGTCCGCTATAGGGTGCGCCGTCCTGCCACTGGCTCAAATCGCCCGGCGGCACGACATCAATATGCCCGTTCAGCACCAGCGTCGGCCCGTTCTCGCCGCCCCAGCTACCGACCAGTCCCCAGGCTTCGCTGCGGGGCGCTTCCAGGCCGGGGAAAAGCGGGTCGGCAGTAGTAGTCGGCAAATCTATCTGCCACAAATCGGTCTTAAAGCCGCTCTCTTCCAGCCGCGCCGCGAACCACTGTTGCGCCCGGCTTTCCTCCGCCGACCCCGTCACGCTCGGTATCATTACCAGTTCGCGCAAGCAATTGACCATTCCCTCGGTGTCTAAGGACGGAGGACGGCACCCCGTCGGGTGGGCTGATGCAGCCAGGGATGAGGACAGAGGATTTACGAATTGTTGGATCATTATTAGTTCCTTTCAAAAAAAGTTAATTAAGGATATACTTGAGTATTACCATGATAGACTGTTGGAGAGTCCCAAGAATAAACACAATAAAAAATCAAACCTTCTTTATCTTGCTTCACTTGAACAGCTAACTCCTCATCAAGAGCCTGTGTAACTACTATATCATATACTTCACCGGGGGGAATAGATAACATCATTCCTTCAGGCTCCAAAAAAAAATCTATTTCTACTTCTAAAGAATTATAAAGCTTTAATCGTATGGTGTGTTTTTCTTTTTCAACATTACCTTCCATTTTGTCGTCCTTTAGTCACCTGCCCATTCAAACAAGGTCTCAAAGAGCGCCTTGATTTCGTCGTTTGGCATGTCGAGAGTAGCATCGCCGACGGTTAGTTCAAAGGCATGATAGCTGGGCAAAGGCGAAGGGCGGAGCGAATAGAAAAGCCAGCGACTCTTTTCCTGGGCTATTCGCACGGCTGCCGCTTCTAACTTTTCCCGGTTTCCCTTGAGATAGACGTGCATCATGTTGGTTTGGGGCGTTGCCAGAAGCAGTTC